>JAVEEN010000068.1 GCA_030840445.1 Pseudonocardiales bacterium | reverse complement strand
CGGCGAGCAGCAGAAAGCTGCCTGCCAGGTCGCTGACCGAGTTGACGACGAACTCCTCCAGCGCCTGGACGTCGCTGGTGATGCGGGTCAGCACATCCCCTGTCCGGCGCCGCAAGTGGAAGGCCAGGGACAGCTTCTGCAGATGCCCGAACAGCGCCACTCGCAGGTTGTAGCCGATCGCCCGGCCACACTTGGCCAGCGAGATCTCGGCGAGGGAGTCAGCGAGGCTGTTGACGGCCGTCACGGCGATGATGGCTAGCGCCAGGACCTGGATGGTGGTTCCGGGTGCCGGCGTGAAACCGGCGATGCTCCAGCTCCGATGATCTTTGAGGAAGTTGATCAGCGCGCCCAGCAAGGTGGGCTGATAGACGGCGGTAGCGGCCTCCAGTGCGAGCATCATTGCAGCTGCCACAAACGCCCGTCGTTGTCCGGCGGAGAACCGGCGGAACAGCGCCAGGGTGCGCCCGAGATCGCCGCGACCGCTCATCGGCCGTTGGCCTGCCCCGGCACACGCTGGCACCGGCGGGGTTCCGAGGGAAGGTTCGAGTACCGCACCTGAGGTGTCCTTGATTATCTGAGTCGTGCTGTGACGATCAGCGAATGGGCCCCATTCGGGCGCCGAGCCTACCCCCGCCCGTTCCAGCTTGGCGAGAGCAACGCAGCGGCGGTACCAGTACGCACTGGCGGTGTCCCGGCAGCCGTTCAACCCGCCTGGAGGTACCAGGCGGGTTGAATTCGCGCGGCCCGCGGGTCGCACAGGTCGAGCGTGGCAGGCGATTCAGTCGCCGGTGCTGTCCTTGGGCTCGGCACTGTCCTTGGGCTCGACACTGTCCTGCGGCTCGACGGTGTTGCTGAGCACCTGTCCGTTGCGGGCATCGATTATGAGCTGAGCTTCCATCCCGTTCGGTCGAATCACCGACACTTGGTAGGTCATGCCTGTCGTAGCGCGGCGGCGTTCGAGCTGTTCGACCTGCCCGCCACCTGCCCGCTCGGCGATTGCCCGGACCTTTGCCAGGTTGGGCGCGGCTGGCGCGCTGGCCCGAGGCGTCGCGGATGTCGCGGCGGGCGCGGCTGTTTCCGGCAGCGCGGACACCGCGTTGGATGCTGCCGCAGGCGGCACCGGCCGGGACGGTGCCGACGAGTGGGTCGTGAAGGCCACCGTCGCCAGTGCCGCTCCCGTCACACCGGTCGCCAAGCCAACAGCCAGCGACCGCTTTCCGAAGTTGATGTTCATGTCATGCTTCCTCTCGTTGGTGTGTTGCTTCGTGTAGCGGGTCCAGTCGCGGCGCCTCGTATCGCTTGTTGTCGCGGCCTTTTCCGTCACACCCGGCCTGCTGGCCGTCTTGTGCTACTAGCCTCAGTCCGGCCGGTGGCGCGCGGTAGCCGACCTAGGTGGCGGCAATCCACACCTGCACGCAGGCTCTTTGCCGGGAGTGCAGCCGGGGCGGGTTGGTGACGGCGGCGGCGAAGCGGAACTCGCTGGGGGCTGCGCTGAGTCCTCGTCGGGCGAACCGGCGCAGTGCGCGGCGTGTTCGCGGCGGGTGCCCAGGGTGATGAGCCGCTCGGGTCTCGGCGGTGAGGCTGGCGTAGCCGGCGTCGCCGAGCACGCAGCCGATGTTCCAGTCGACGCCGGTGGTGATGTTGAGGTGCTCCACGCGGGCCTGTGCCGCGGTGATCATTGGCTGGTAGTGGCCGACGTCCACCGGGTCGTTACTCAACTGCGCGGCGAGAATGAGGTAGCTGCCGGTGACGGCTAACCGGGCCGTTGAAACCTTGGACCCAGCCGGTGCAGGTCTTCATGATCCGCCAGTCCGGATCGGTGAGGTTCGCCTCGGGCTGCCCCGGGAGAACCCGGCGCTGGTCCACGGCCGGTGTCGCCCACGGCCGGTGTCCCCCACGGCCGGTGTCCCCCACGGCCGGTGTCCCCCACGGCCGGGGTCCCCCACGGCGGGTGTCCCCCACGGGGGGTGTCTCCCACGGCGGGCTGCGCAAACGCGACCGGTGACACGCTGCGCACCCCAACCAGAACACTCACCCCTCCCCCCACGGCCCCGACTCTCGGCCCGACGCTGCCCCAACCGCAAGGTGATCTCAGTGCCGTGGCTGTTGCCGGGGCTGCAGCTGCAGCCCCGTCTCGGCGCGCGCCAGCCGCTGGGCGGCGGCACGTATGGTGGTGCTCCGCAACCGGGACTGGCCGGAGGCCGCGCTCGGCGATCATCGTCCCGCCCAACGCGACCATGCCCAGCCGCACCCGCAAACGCCACACCGGAGTGCCACAGCCGCTCGACCTGGCGGCTCGAGGCTCCGTAGTGACGTCCGCGTCGCGCTCATCGCTACCCGCCCGATCCGACAGGCCGCCACCATCTACTCCGACGACGTTGTCGTCGCGGGGCGTACGAGCAATGCAGTCGGCCAGCTGGCCACCGTGGTGCTCGCAGCCTTGCTCAGCTGCCGGCTGGGCGGCAGCCAGGTCGTCGCCAAGAACATGCTGCCCACCGTGTTCTGGGACGGATTGCGGACCGGTCGGCGTTGCCCGGGGCGCTGAAGGCTCCGCGGTCAGGAGACTCCCGCGTCGCTGGACTGCCGCATCAGCGCTTCTGCTGTCAAGTGCGCCACGACCGCGAGGTGCAGGTGCTCGCTAGCGGCTTGTATCCATGCGTCCACGTGGCTCTGGTGCGCATCGTGCAGGGCAAGCTCAGCTTCGTAGAGCGCGTAGGCGGCCTGATCCCGCGCCGCACGGCCCTGGTCGTAACTGCGCACCCGGTCCGATTCGGTTCTGGTCATGGCTGCCGCTCCCGGTAGAAATGGTTGATTCCCTGTGACTTCCAGCCTCACCCGCGCGACCGCCCGGCAGAACGCACCCTAGGTGCTGCATCCATCCCCCTGTCGGGCCAACCGTGGAGCGTTCTCAGGTGGCGGGTCTCATCGGGCGACGAGCTCGACAGCTGAGTCTCGGCCACCCAGGGTGAACCGGAAGGGCGATTGCGGGCACCCCCTTATCCGATGACCTCGTATTTGGACGAACATTTAGATATCTAACCGTGCTATGTCAAACGCTTAGATTGCCGCGAGAGGTGTTACCGTTCGGCATGCCTCGCCCTACCCGGCCTCCGGTCGGTCAGCATCTCGCCCAAGTAGCTAAAGTCGTCAGCCGGACTTTCGACGACGCCCTTGCCGAGGCTGGCGGTTCACTGCCGGTGTGGCTCATTCTGATCACCCTCAAGAGCCGGCAGCTGGCAAACCAGCGTCAGCTGGCCGCCGCGGTGGGCATCCAGGGAGCGACCCTCACCCATCACCTCAATGCAATGGAATCGGCCGGCGTCCTCACCAGGCGCCGGGACCCGGACAATCGACGCGTTCACCTCGTCGAACTCACGCCCGCGGGCGATGCCCTGTTCCTAAGACTCCGCGAGGCCGCCATGACCTTCGACGAACAGCTGCGCGCCGGACTGTCCGATCGTGATGTAACACAGCTCCACAGGCTGTTGGGCAACCTGCACGACAACGTCACGCTTACCTAGGCCAGTCCTCAATTCTCGCCACCGAGGTCTGATTCGTATGCCTCATAGATCATGTCCGCGCCCCGTTGCCGGTGGCGACTGATCCGAGCGAGCAAATTAGTTCCGAGCTCACGAATCGTGTCGGTGTCCTTCTGGGTCCGCGTTTCCTGCCCGCGGGCTAAGACGTCGGCGATGAGTTGGACGATAACCGCGTGTTCTCGAACCGAGACCGCAACCGCATGCGCCAGCCGTGGGGCGGCCGTGAGTATTTCCCGATGAAAGCCGGCAGGGCCCTCGGTGGCTTGGACGTGTTCGTGCATACAGCTCTGCAAATCCTGAACCGCGCTACGGACGCCCTCGTTCCACACAACGGTCCGGCCAGTTGCGGGTGCCGCCAACGCGATCTCGACGTTGCCCATTGACGCACGCAACGAGATGCGACGGGTCCGGACCGCGTCCAGCACCGGATCGGTCGGAGATACAGTCGGCTCCATGAGCGCCTCCACAGCAGGCCCTGATGCTGGCCCAAGGTGCGGTGTTGTGTCCAGTCCTACCGACTTTTTCGTTGGCGCTCAGGCGCGGAAGTCCCCGCGGCCGGTGCGATAACTTCGTCTCGACCTGCTCCTAGGACACGGGCAGGGTGAGTACCTGGGCGGCGGATCCGGTATCGACAGTGACCGGGATAGACGTGACGCCGCCGCGGTAATTGGTGTCGCCACCGGCAAGATAGACCGCGACCCGGTGACCGGCCGCAAAGCGGTGCGCGATCGCAGGGAAGGTGACGTGCACCGGCTGGGTAGCATCCGCGACTCGCACCGGCGCCACAAGGCCATTGATCAGCTTGGGACTGCCGTCCGGGGCGATGTCGTAGAGCTTGGCGAAGAGAACCAGCTGTCCGCCGGGTCCGATGCTCTGCGTCGCAGCGACAGTCGGTGCGGACAGCCGGACGTCAAGGGTCGGCGCACCCACCGAGGTGAGCGCGCTCGCCAGCGGGGCTCCGGTCCAGGAGGCAAAGGTTCCCGGCACGTTCACATCGGGATTGTCCAGTGGGACGCTGGTCTGACTGCCTACTACGTCAAGGTTGCCGAGAGTTGTCGGCGCTCCGCCGGCCGGTGTCACGAACGATTGCGATGCCGGCTGGATGTCGGCCGTACTTCGCACCAGGTTCTGTCCGGAGAGGAAGAACCGGGATGACGAGCCGATCGGATAGGACGACGCCGTCCCGACAGTGCCCGTCCAGTCCTGGTAATAGGCGAACGCGGGTCCGACCGGTGCGTCGGTCCCCTTCAGGTAATGATCGAACCACGACTGGATACGACCGGCTTCATACGCTGCGCCGGCCGCCGATGGTGTCCCTCCGGAGTGCCCGTTGTATCGCCAGATCAGCGACACGGGGGTGCCCTGGGCTCGCAGCGCGGTGTACGTCGCGACCGATTCGTTCAGGTTGAACAGGGTGTCCACCTCGCCCTGATCCAGCAGCACCGGGATCTTGATGCGAGGGAGGTAGCTCGACACCGAGGCGTGCCGGAGCGCGGCGACGGCGTCCGGCTGCAGGTAGCCGGTGCTTCCACCGGCGACGAGCGCCGGGCACACGAAGTCTGCGAAGTTCGGGCATCCGATGAGTCGTTGCGGATCGTTCTGGGCGTACTCGAGCCCGTCGAAGATGCCGATCGCTGAGAAAGCGGCCGCCCAGGTCAGTTTGGTCGCTCCGGGGGTCGACGGCCCGGCGTTGTTCGGACCGAGGGAGTAGGAGAGATCGTTCCAGGTGATCTGCGGATTCAGTGCGTCGATACGGGGGTCGACCGACGCTGCGGCGAACTGCACCTGACCCCCGTAGGACCCGCCCCACATGCCCACCCGCGGGTCGTAGGTGTCCGATCGTCCGTCGTGGTCGGTGCGGTCGTGAACGATGTAATTCACTGCGGCGACCGGGCTGGTGTGCGCGGAGTCAGTGAACGCAATGCCGCTCGCTCCGCCCAGGAAGCTGACCAGTTGGCTCGCGGCGCGACCGTCGTAGTCAGGATCGTCCAGGGTGATCTTGCACCCGGAGCCCCCGAAACCGAGACCGGAGTATGACAACACGGCGTAGCCCCGAGCGGCGTACTGCTGAGCGAACGGCGTTTGGTCGGCCGCGGAACCACCGAAGCCGTTCGTCGTCAGGATCGCAGGGACCCGATGAGACGGCGATGCTGCCGTCGGGGTGTACAGATCGCCGACGATGTCGCACGACTGCGCAGCGCTCGGCCCCACCCGTACTGCAAAGTGCAGGCTGCGCGTTGTGTAGCCGGTCGCGGCAGACGCGCCGCCCCTGCCGGACAGCAACGTGGCGGCAGTAACGCCCAGCGCCGTAGCCGTGCATATCGCGAAGACTCGTCGCACCGTGCTCCTCCAGTGTCAGGCTCTTCCGTGCCCCGCTGGCTGCTGAGTGACGTCTCAGCCGCTGTGGCGCTCAACGAACAACTGCCGGAACGGATACGCCGATCACCTGTTGCCGGCATGACCGGATGCCGGGTCGTATTCGGCCTTCACATCCTGTGTTGACCTCACTGGACGATCAGGCGGCGCGGTGGCTCTGAGTCTTCGGTCAGCAGCCCGTTGCCGGTGCCCGGAACCCGGGGAACGGGTTCAGGTCGCCCATGAAGGTGTACCGACCGCCGCTGCCGCTCTGGCTCGGCTCGGAACCGGTCGCTGTGGGGGGCTGCCGCAGGAACCAGGGCAGCAGAGCCTCGTCCTCGGGGTGGTAGTAGCCGTCGGCGCTTTGCGTTCCGTTCGGATTCGGGCCCTGGAAGGCCGAATTGGTTCCCATCGCAAAGCCGATGCCGACCACGGGATCGCCGGTCTCGAGCACGTTGGTGCAACCGTATTGGGGAGCTGTGGGCGTCAGCCAGGGGTTGACGTAGTTGTTGACGAACGGGTCATCGGCCCATTCGGCAATCTCGTGGCTGATCGCGTGAATGTCCTGCAGCGCCCAGTCGCTGCCACCGTTCGGTCGCGAATAGAACCCCGGCCGGACGTAGGACGCCCACGCCACAGTCTGCACAACGGCATTGCCCTGAGAGTTGCCGCTCCCACCGCCCAAGCCGGTCAACTTCGTACCGTGATAGCCGATCACGCAGCAGTCGGTGATGCTCTTACCGGTATGCAGCATCACGTTGTCGGTCAGGTACAAGGGGAGGTGGGTGGGATCGGCGCTGGTCTGGAGACTGTTGAGCTGCGATGACCACCAACCGATGTCGATGCTCGCCGCGACGACGCCGCGGCCGCTGACGATAAGTCCTCCCTGGTTGGAAGGGACGTTGATCGTGACCGTAGGCAGCACGTTGGGGTGGAGCCGGAGGTGGTACCGGCTGGCTCCCGTCTTGTTGAACTGGGCACGCATGGTGGCGTCCTGGAGCTGCAACGCGTTCCCGGCGTCAGCTTGGGACAGTGCACCACCGGGGCCCTTGACGAAGGCGGGGCTGTTCGGGAACGCGCCGGCCGCGGTGGCCGCGGGCGTCGAGCCGTAGTCGGCGGTCGCGAACTGAGGAGAGGCGAGGGTGGGCGCGACGACCCCGTTGCCGTCGAACGTGGCGCCTGAGACGTTCACGATGATCGGGGTGATGTCGACCTGAACCGTGACGTCGCACGCGCTGCCGACGCAGGTGTCCGGGTTCGCTCCGACCATGTTGTAGCCGTAGGTAACGCCGTTGCTCGGGTCGGTTGTCTGCCCGTGCCAGTGCGGCACCGTCCGGGTGGTCGGCAACACGGATGCGCCGCCTACCGTCACCGTCTTCGCCTGCAACGCCGAGTCGCTGATGGGCTGCGCCTTCGGCGCAGCCGCTGATGCGCCCGACGTGACTGACGCACCCCCTGCGATCATCGCCATACTCGCCAGAACAACCACCGCGAACCTGGTCA
>JAVEEN010000381.1 GCA_030840445.1 Pseudonocardiales bacterium | reverse complement strand
TCGCTCGTAGGCCTCGGGACTCGACTCGGTGAACGCCTCGCCGTAGAGGAAGTCCATTGCGACATCGCGGACCTCCATCATCGAACCCGGCACCTTCGAACCGAACTTGAGGGTGACGCCCTCGTCGGGCTGCACCCGGATGACCAGTTGGTTATGGCCCAGTTCCTCGGTATCGGTGTGGCTGAAGGGCAGGTGTGGCGCCTTCTTGAACAGCACCGCGATCTCGGTCACCCGTCGGGGGAGACGCTTTCCGGTGCGCACGTAGAACGGCACGCCGGCCCAGCGCCGGGTATCGATGCCCAGCCGAACCGCGGCATAGCTCTCGGTCTTCGACTCCGGCGGGACGTCCTGCTCGGCGCGGTAGGCGACCACCCGCTCGCCGGCCAGCCAGCCCTGGTCATACTGCCCGCGTACCGCATAGCGGGCCAGATCCACCGGGAGGGTGATGGCACGCAGCACCTTGAGCTTCTCGGTCCGGATGGCCTCAGCCGTGAACTCGACCGGCTCCTCCATGGCGGTGAGCGCGAGCAGTTGCAGCAGGTGGTTCTGCAGCACGTCGCGGGCCGCCCCGGTGGCGTCGTAGAACGCGGCCCGCCCGGCGATGCCGACATCCTCGGCCATCGTGATCTGCACCGAATCGACGTAATTGGCATTCCAGACCGGTTCGAACAACTGGTTGGCGAAGCGCAGGGCCATCAGGTTCTGAACGGTCTCCTTGCCCAGGTAATGGTCGATCCGGAAGACGTCCTGCGCCGTGAAGACGTCGTCAACGAGGGCGTTGAGCTGCTTGGCCGACTCCAGATCATGCCCGAACGGCTTCTCCACGACAACCCGGCGCCAGCCGCCGGAGGCCGAGTTGTCGGCCATCTTTGTCCGTTCCATCTGCTTGAGCACCGTGGGGAACAGCTTCGGGGGGATGGAAAGGTAGAACGCCGCGTTGCCTTTGATGCCGTGACTGTTGCGCAGCTCGTCCAGGGTGGCGGCAAGTTCGTCGAATGCCGCATCGTCGTCGAACGAGCCGGCCACGAACTTGATGTCACCGGAGAGCCGTGACCAGACTTCCTCGCTCCAATCCGTCCGGGCATATTGCTTGGCCGCCTTCTTGGCCAAGGCCTCGAAGTCGCCGTCACCCCAGTCGCGTCGGGCGAAACCCAACAGCACGAAGTCTGCTGGCAGCAGACCGCGGTTGGCCAGGTCGTAGATGGCCGGTAGCAACTTCTTGCGGGCCAGGTCGCCGGTGACCCCGAAGACCACCAGGGCGCACGGCTCCGGAACGCGCGGAAGCCGACGGTCACCCGGATCGCGCAGCGGGTTCGAACGCAGCATCGGGGGCAACTTCGGTCCGGACCCGGCGCTGATCGCGTGCGGTGGACCTTCGTTTAATGTCACGATGTCTCCCTGCTGACTCTGCATGTCGGCGTCAGCGGACCCGCCGAATTGCCTCTCCGAGTCCGCGCCATCTCCGGACCCGGTTGTCTCGTCTTGTACGTCGGTCACTTGGCGGCTTCGGCATCCAACTGGCGCTGCACACCCTCGAGCAGCACGGACCAGGAATCCATGAACTTCTGGACACCCTCGGTTTCCAGCAGTTCGGTGACCTCGTCGATCTCGATGCCCAGGGCGGACAGGTCGGCGAACACCTTCCGGGCCTCGTCGTAACCGGTGTTGGCGGTGGGACCGGTGATGACACCGTGATCGGCGAGCGCGTGCAGGGTTGCCTCGGGCATGGTGTTCACCGTGTTCGGCGCCACCAGCTCGGTGACGTACATCGTGTCGTCATAGGCCGGATCCTTGACACCGGTCGATGCCCACAACGGACGTTGCGGGTGGGCCCCGTCGTCGGCGAGCGAGTCCCAGCGCTGACCAGAGAAGGTCTGCTCGAACGCCTCGTAGGCCAACCTGGCGTTGGCGATGCCCGCCTTGCCACGGACGGCCTTGGCTTCGTCGGTGCCGAGCTTGTCGAGGCGCTTGTCGATCTCGGTGTCGACCCGGGAGACGAAGAAGGACGCTACCGAGCGGATCGAGGACAGGTCCACACCGTCGGTGCGGGCCTGCTCGAGGCCGGCCAAATAGGCCTCCATTACCTTGCGGTAGCGGTCGATGGAGAAGATCAGCGTGACGTTGACGCTGATACCGGCGGCGGTCGCCACCGTGATCGCCTGAAGCCCGGCTACGGTCGCCGGGATCTTGATCATCACGTTGGGTCGATCGACCAGCCACCACAGGGCCTTGGCCTCGGCCGTGGTCCGCTCGGTCTGGTGCGCGATGCGGGGATCGACCTCGATCGAAACCCGGCCGTCCTTGCCCTGGCTTGCCTCGTAGACGGGCTTGAGCACGTCACAGGCCCACCGGATGTCATAGGACGTGATGAGCCGGACGGCTTCCTCGAGCTTGACGTCGCGCTGGATCAGGTCGTGCAGCTGGTCGTTGTAGGCATCGCCCTGTTCCAGCGCCTTCTGGAAGATCGACGGGTTGCTCGTGACGCCGACGACGTCCAAGGTGTCGATGAGTTCCTGCAGGTTGCCGGAGGTGAGGCGTTCCCGGCTGATGTCGTCCAGCCAGATCGAAACACCCTGGGCTGACAGGTCCGCGGTGGGAGTGCTCATGGAATTCTCCTTTTTCGGTTCTGGCGACTGTGGTGCGCTGTTCAAACGCAAGCGGCGGGGATTCAGTTTCCGGTGGTGGTGCCGGTGATCTCGCCGACGCGCTCAAGGCTGGCGTGGGCAGCGGCGACCACGCGATCGGGTGTGAAGCCGAACTGCTCGAACAGCACGTTGGCGTTCGCACTGGCGCCGAAATGATTGATGGCCACGATCTCGCCGGCCTCGCCGACGATCTCCCGCCAGCCCTGGGGCACGCCGGCCTCGACACTGACCCGGGCCTTCACGACGGACGGCAGGACGTGCTGCTGGTAGGAGCGCTCCTGTGCGTGGAACCATTCGAGGCACGGCATGGATACCACCCGGGTCGGGGTGCCTTCTGCCTCGAGTCGCTCGCGGGCGGCCAGCGCCAGGGATACTTCGGAGCCGGTCGCGATCAGGATGACCTTGGCCAGGCCGGACGAGGCCTCTTCCAGGATGTAACCACCCTTGGCGGCATCGACGACCTTGGACGCTTCGAGCACGGGCAGGTTCTGCCGGGACAGGGCGAAACCGGCCGGGCGGTCGGTGTGCTCCAAAACCGTGCGCCACACGACCGCGGTCTCGTTGGCGTCTGCCGGCCGGACCACGTCCAAGCCTGGAATGGCCCGCAACGCAGCCAGCTGTTCGATCGGCTGATGGGTCGGGCCGTCCTCACCCAGGCCGATCGAGTCGTGCGTCCACACGTAGATGACGGGCAGCTGCATGAGGGCGGCCAGTCGAACCGGTGGCCGCATGTAGTCGCTGAAGACCAGGAAGGTTCCGCCGTACACGCGGGTCCCGCCGTGCAGCGTGATGCCATTCATGATGGAGCCCATGGCATGTTCGCGGATGCCGAAATGCAGGGTGCGCCCGTACGGCCCACCGCTCCAGACCTTGGTCTGGTGCTCGGCCGGAATGAAGCTCGGCTCACCCTCCATCGTCGTGTTGTTGCTCTCGGCCAGGTCGGCCGAGCCACCCCAGAGCTCCGGCAACACCGGAGCCAACGCGTTGAGCACCTTGCCCGAGGCGGCCCGGGTGGCCAGCGAGTTCGGCTTGCCGTCCTTCTCGGTCGGGAATTGCGGCAGCGCATCCGTCCAACCGTCGGGAAGCGTCCGGCCGACCATCCGGTCGAAGAGTGCCTTGCGCTCGGGGTTGGCGGCGGCCCAGGCGTCGAACGCGGGCTGCCACTCGGCGTGCGCGGCGCGACCGCGGTCGATCACCTCGCGGGCGTGCCTGAGCACCTCGTCGTCGACGGCGAAGGTCACATCCGGGTTGAAGCCGAGGATCTTCTTCGTCGCCCGGACCTCCTCCTCGCCCAGCGCGGATCCGTGGGCCTTGCCGGTGTTCTGCTTGGTCGGCGCCGGCCAGCCGATGATGGTGCGGACGGCGATGAACGACGGTCGGCCGGTCTCGGCCTTGGCCTTGGCGATGGCCTTCTCCAGCGCATGGACGTCCTCGCCCGATTCCACGTATTGGGTGTGCCAGCCGTAGGCCTCGTACCGTTTGAGGACGTTCTCCGAGAACGCCACGTTGGTGTCGTCCTCGATCGAGATGTGGTTGTCGTCCCAGATCATGGTCAGGTTGCCGAGTTGCTGGTGGCCGGCCAGGCTGGAGGCCTCACCGGAGATTCCTTCTTCCAGACAGCCATCACCGGCGATGACGAAGATCTGGTGGTCGAAAACGGACTCGCCCGGGGCGGCGTCCGGATCGAGCAGGCCACGCTCGCGGCGGGCCGCCATAGCCATCCCTACCGCATTGCCGACCCCTTGTCCGAGCGGGCCGGTGGTGGTCTCGACGCCGACGGTATGGCCGCGCTCGGGGTGGCCAGGGGTCAGCGAACCCCAGGTTCGCAACGCCTTGATGTCGTCCAGTTCGAGGCCGTAACCGCTGAAGTAGAGCTGGCAGTAGAGGGTCAATGACGAGTGGCCGTTGGACAGGACGAAACGGTCGCGGGCTACCCAGTTCGGGTCGGACGGATCGTGCCGCATCGATTTCTGGAAGAGCAGATAGGCCAGCGGGGCCAGGCTCATGGCGGTCCCAGGATGGCCGTTACCGACCTTCTGCACCGCGTCAGCGGCGAGCAATCTAGCCGTGTCCACCGCCTTGGAATCGAGCTCGGTCCACCACTTCGGGTGGTTTTGAACAACTTCTGCAAGGCCCTCGGTGGTCTGAGACACGTGCCTCTCCTGATCTGCGGACTTCGACTGAAACACTTACGAGCCTAATCGGTTTCAGTTCTGCATCGCGGGCGGGTCGGCAACCTTTTCGGGCCAATTTCTCGGCCCAATTTCCGGGTCACCGGCGCAGGTCCCACCCGGTCGCCGCCGCATCCTGGGTCCGCTCCGCCGGCCCGGTGCGAGCCTTGTCACCGCGGCCCATGGTGTGTACGGGCGCCGTTCGCCTGAGCGTTACCCTGATCGGGTGACGCAGACCCCGGTGGCCCCGACCACGGTTGGTCCGTCGGCGGCAGGCGAGCGCTCGATGTCGAGCACCGTGCGGTCCTACGTGGCCCTGACCAAGCCCCGCATCATCGAGTTGCTGCTGGTAACCACCCTGCCCGCGATGGTGCTGGCCGCAGACGGTCTGCCGAAGTGGCACCTGGTCCTTGCGACCCTAGTCGGGGGCACCCTCGCGGCGGGCAGCGCGAACGCCCTGAATTGCTTCGTAGACCGGGATATCGACGCCCTGATGCGCCGTACCGGTCACCGACCCTTGGCCAAGCACGAGGTCTCGCCGACCGGCGCCCTGATCTTCGGCGTACTCCTCGGCCTCGTGGCCGTCGCCGTGATGGGCCTGGCCACCAACTGGCTGGCCGCTGGGCTGACCCTGCTGGCGATCGGCTTCTACGTGATCGTCTACACCATGGTGCTCAAGCGCCGCACCTCGCAGAACATCGTCTGGGGCGGCGCTGCCGGTTGTATGCCGGTGCTCATCGGCTGGGCGGCCGTGACCGATGGAGTTGGCTGGCCGCCCGTCGTGCTTTTCCTCGTCGTATTCTTCTGGACACCACCGCACTTCTGGGCGCTGGCGATCCGCTACCGCGAGGACTACGCCCGGGCCAACGTGCCGATGCTGCCGGTGGTGGCGACACCGCTGCAGGTTGCGCGCCGGATCGTCGCGTATTCCTGGCTTACGGTCGCCACGTCGCTGGTGCTCTGGCCGCTGGCCACCGGTTGGGTTTATGGCGCTGTCGCAGCGCTGGCCGGCGCCGTGTTGCTCGGCGAGGCACATCGGCTGTATGCCGCCACCAGTCGTGGCGAGGTCGGCAAACCGATGCGGCTCTTCCACTGGTCCAACAGCTATCTGGCCGCCATCTTCGTCGCCGTGGCGATCGACACCTTCGTCCGCTGAACCTCCCGGCCTGACGTGCTCAGCCGGCCGGAATGGCGACGGGCACCGCCACCGGGCCGACCACCGACTGACTGCCCAGCCCGCTGCTGATGGAGCCCGCGTAGCTGATCGTGCCGGTGGTGAAAGTTGCCGGCACCGTGAACACGTTGTCGATGTCCTCGCCGGGGTTGGCCGCCGCATTGACGGCAGGAACGACGGTTCCGTCGGGCAGTCGCAAGTGCAGCAGGGCCGCCTCGGCGCCGTAGCCGACCTTGTCGCCGGCCAGCTTCACGTTCGCCGACACGTGCAGGAAGGCCGACCTCCGATCCGGAGGATGGCTGAGATTTTGCGCCCAGTAGGACAGCGAGGCCGATTCGACGGTGATCGTGCCGCTGGTCATGCCGCTGGTGCCGTCGGCCCGAGTCACCTTCATCGTGACGTCCCGCGGGTTGTCAGCCGGGGTGCCCTTGTCCGGTGTTGCGCTACCCACCCAGCGGTGCAACCGGGTGCACACCAGCAACCGGTCACTGTTGGGCCGGCCGGTCAGTAAGGAGATGCTCTGACGCACGCCGTCCTCGGTCAGCACCAGGTCGACGCCGTCCGAGCCGGCACTGGACGAGGCGGCACTGGACGAGCCGGCACTGGAGGAGGTAATACCCGTCGGAACCGCAGCAACCAGATAGTCCTTCGAGATCACCAGTGGACCCCGCTCCACGGCACCGATCCGGATCGACAGCACGGGCTCGGTCTCCGGCGCGTCCGCCGCCTCACCGGGCCGCGGTTCCAGCGTGAACGCCAGTAGCCGCCGTCCCGGTGGAGCTGAGCGGGCGGCGGAGCCGACCCCGTAGTGATCGATGAAGCCATGCGCGAGCAATCGCACGCCCGCGGTTCGGGCGATGAGCGTTGCGCCGGGCGGAGCTGCACTCAGCGGCGAGGAGATCGATGTCGTCCTGCCCAATACATCACCGATGGCGGCCGGCGCGTCCGCGCCGCTGACCGTCGATGGCGGCGCGGAGTGCCTCGGCCGATCTGTCACCTGCCAAGCCGCGACGGCCAGCATCGCGGAAAGTGCGACGGCTACCAGGCGCAGCAGGGGGCGGCTGATTCGGCGTAGCCCGGCGCCGCCGGCCGTCGCTCGCCGCACCACCATCCCCTTCCGTCGGATGTCGACCTGTCCAGGAGCCGGAGGCGGTTCTGCTAGCGCTGTCCGGCACCATCCGTTCGAGGGTAGGCGACGCCGCTGAGGACCCTGCCATGCGACTGCGCTCGCGCCGACCCAAGTCACAGCTGCGGCGCCCGTACGATTTGGACCGTGACCCGCTCAATCGCCATTGCCAGCTGTGCTGCCCTGCTGCCCGACGGGGACGCCGGGGACTATCCGCTGCTGAAGGCGCTGGCCGCTCGTCAGGTCGATGTCTCGGTGGTGGCCTGGTCCGACCGGGAGGTCGATTGGCACCGCTTCGATCTGACGGTGGTGCGTTCGACCTGGGACTACACGACGCGGCGGACCGAATTCCTGCACTGGCTGCCGACCGTGCCGAATCTCCACAACCCGGCCGCCGTGCTGGCCGCGAACAGCGACAAGCGTTATCTGGGCGCTCTCATCGAGGCCGGTCTGCCCGTGGTGGAAACCAGGTTCTTCGAGCCCGGTCAGACCGCGTCTGTGCCCGAACACGGGCAATTCGTCGTCAAGCCATCCGTAGGGGCCGGCTCACGCGGCGCAGGCCGGTTCGACGCCGATCAAGCCGGTGAGGTCGACCGTGCGGCCGGGCATGCTGCCCAGCTGCACCGCGCCGGCCGGACCGTGGTGGTCCAGCCGTATCTGAGCGGCGTCGACTCCCACGGCGAGACCGCCCTGATCTACCTCGACGGCGTATTCAGCCATTCGATTCGCAAAAGCGCGATGCTGGCGCCGGGTGACGCGTTCGCCGTCGACGCGCCGGGCCTCTGGATCGAGGAGGCTATCTCGGCCCGCACACCATCAGCGGCTGAACTCGAGGTCGGCGGCCGGATCCTGTCCCACCTGACACCGGACGGGCCGTTGCTGTATGCGCGTATCGATCTGCTGCCGAGCCCGACCGGTCCGGTCCTCGTCGAGGCGGAGTTGACCGAGCCGTCGCTGTTCCTCGATGAGCACCCAGAGGCAGCGGACCGGCTGGCCGAGGCCATCCTGAGCCGGTTGGGCTAGCCCGATATGACACCTCCGGGGGACTGGCCGAAGCCCATCGTCGCACCCGTCATCGCGGTCGGCGCGATGGCCGGTGATGCGGACAAGCAGCGCGCGCTGCGCAAGATGAAGGTCGTGGCCACGGGTGCGCTGGTCCTGGCGGCTGTCGTCTTCGTCGTATGCCGAGTGGTCGGCAATGGGCACGGCGCCTGGCCGTTCGTACAGGCGGCGAGCGAGGCGGCGATGGTCGGCGGCCTGGCGGACTGGTTCGCGGTCACGGCGCTGTTCAGGCATCCGCTGGGACTGCCGATCCCGCACACCGCGATCATCCCGCGTAAGAAGGACCAGATCGGTGAAAGTCTCGGTGCGTTCGTCAACGAGAACTTTCTGACGCCAGAGGTGGTAGGGCCGCGGGTGGTCGCCGCCCGGATCCCGCGGCGGGTGGGCGAGTGGCTCGCTTCAGACGGCCGGCCGGAGCAACTTGCCGGCGAGATCGGGAACCTGATCGCAGGCGCCAATACCGTGCTCGCCGACGACGACATCCGGGCCGCCATCGAGGGATTCGCCGATGCCCAGCTGCGTCGGCTGCCCGCCGCCCCGGTGGTCGCCCGGGTTCTGGATCTGGCGGTGGAGGGCAATCAGCACCAGATGCTGCTCGGCCACGGCCTGCACGGCCTGGGGCGATTCCTGGAGGAGAACCGTGAGGTTTTCCGGCAGCGGGTGGCCGAGGAGTCGCCCGAGTGGGTACCAGAATGGATCGACGAGCGACTGTTCAACCGACTGTTCTCCGGGGTGCAGAAATTCCTCGGCGACGTGGCTGCGGACCCCGATCACCCGTTGCGTAAGCAGTTCGACCAGCGTCTTCGCGACTACGCCCAACAACTGCGAACCGATCCCCAGACGGCGGCGGGTCTGGAGAAATGGAAGACCGAACTGCTCGACCACCCGGCTGTGCGGGACGCCCTCGCCTCGCTGTGGGTACCGCTCAAGCGCGCCGTGCTCGAGGCCGCGGTTGACCCGAACTCCGAACTGCGCCGGGTGGGGGCTTCGGTGATCCGGCAAACCGGTGTGGCCCTTCGGGACGACCCGGCCCTGCAGGCCAAATGCGACCGCTGGGTGCTTGCCGTCATGGGAC
Source organism: Pseudonocardiales bacterium (assembly GCA_030840445.1). Lineage (GTDB taxonomy): Bacteria > Actinomycetota > Actinomycetes > Mycobacteriales > Jatrophihabitantaceae > Jatrophihabitans_A. The sequence continues at coordinate 1,050 of JAVEEN010000381.1, read as the reverse complement.
ACGTCCTGTCGCATTACAGCGGCGAGATCACCGGCGTCATCACCCACACCGTATCCCGATGGGACGCCGAGTCGACCTCGCGTCGCCTCGAACTCCAGGTCGGCCGGGACCTTCAGTTCATCCGGATAAACGGCACTGTCGTGGGGTCGGTCGTGGGCCTGCTGATCTACTCACTGAGCAGGCTGTTGTGAGCGTCCGTACCTCGGGTTCGCCCAACACCCGAGCCCCGCGCAGCCGGCTGCCCCTTCGGTTGTTACTCATTCTGATCGGGCTCGTCGTGCTCGCGGTGGTTGTCGACCGGGCAGGTTGCTGGATCGCTCAGGATCGCGCGGCGGCGAAGTTCCAGGCGAGCCAGCACCTGGCCGCGAAACCGAAGGTGAAGATAGCCGGCTTTCCGTTTCTCACCCAGGTCGCGCATCGCTCGTTCGATCAGGTGAGCATCACGGCCAGAAACTTGCTCGTCGACAGCAACGGCCGGCAGGTTCGGATCAGCACCCTGCAGGTCGAGCTCTATGGGGTCCAGGTCTCCAAGGACCTGTCCTCGGCGACGGCCCGCTCAGGCACCGGCCGAGCCGTGATCGGCTACCCGGCCCTGTCCCAATCCGCCGGCGTGCCGGTGGACTGGGCCGGCAACGGCTCGGACTCCCGGGGCCGGGTCAAGGCCACCAAGACGATCAAGATCCTCGGGCAGTCCTTCAGCGGTTCGGTGAGCGCCGAGGTCGTGGTGGCCGGGCGTAACACCGTCGAGTTCGCCAAGCCCAAGGTCACGGTGTCCGGGCTGGGGGTGCCACAGATCGTCACCGATCAGTTTGCCGGGCTGCTTCCGCCGCTGGTCCTCGACCGATTGCCGTCCGGTCTGAGCGTTCGCAACGTCAGCGCTGACTCCGACGGCCTGATCGTCGATCTGACGGCCAAGAACGTCACGGTGCATTGACCCACCGGCGACCACCGGCTCAGCCGACGGCGACCGGGTCCGTCAATCGAGCCACGAGTTCGTAGGAGCGGACCCGGTCGGCGATGTCATAGATCTGGCTGGTCACCATCAGCTCG
>JAVEEN010000325.1 GCA_030840445.1 Pseudonocardiales bacterium | reverse complement strand
CACATTCGGCCGAGCAGCACTGCCAGGAAAGATCCGGCGGGCACGAAGAGGACGGTGGTTGTTGCTCATATCGGAAAGCCTGGCCAAACGCGGTATTTAGGCAACGTCAGCAGCGACCTTATGAGAGCCTTATCAACCGTGGGCGACGCTGACACCGACACAGTCGATCGACGCGATGAACGAAAGGGCACGGCGTGCGGGTACTGGTGGCTGATGACGAGCGGCTGCTCGCCGACACGATCGCCGACGGGCTACGCCGGCTCTCCATGGCGGTAGATGTCTGTTATGACGGCGACGCCGCACTGGAACGAGTGCAAGTGCACCGCTACGACGTCGCCGTACTGGACCGCGACATGCCCGGTTGTAGCGGCGACGAGGTCTGCCGCTGGATCGCGCAGTCAGGAGCGAACGTCCGGGTGCTGCTGCTGACCGCCGCGGGCGGTATCCGCGATCGAGTCGACGGGCTCGCGCTCGGTGCTGACGATTACCTCAGCAAACCATTCGCCTTCGCCGAGCTGGTGGCACGCGTGCATGCACTCGGCCGCCGGTCAGCCCCAGCAGTGCAACCAATCCTCGACCAGGACGGCCTTTTGCTCGACGTTGCACGCCAGCACGTTTCACGCGATGGGGAAACACTTGCCCTGACGCCCAAGGAATTCGCCGTCCTGCACATCCTGATGCGGGCCCAGGGACGAGTCGTAAGTGCCGAGGACCTGCTTGAACAGGCGTGGGACGAGCACGCCGACCCCTTCACCAACGCGGTGCGGGTCACCGTCATGACACTGCGGCGCAAGCTTGGCGAACCGGCCGTCGTCCACACGGTTCCGCGCGCGGGCTACCGGCTGGGATATGACGGCCCATGCGACTGACGCCGTGCCGTCGGATCGTCATGCTGGGTGTGGTGCTGAGTGTGGTGGTGTTCACGTTCGGGTACCGCGTGGCAGGGTTCATCGACAGGCTGCGTGGAACGGGCAGAGTGTGCGGCAGCTCGCTGCCCGGATTCCACACCCTCTGTGAGTGGGGCATCGGCACTGCCGTCCTGCAGGCAGTCGCGGTGGTGATTCTGCTTGCTGTCCTGCTATTGCCGCTTCAAGCCCTCGCCGGGTGGTGCCTGCACCCGGTTCTCGCACTCATCGCCCCGATCGCGCAGGTCGGCCCACAGAACCTCGGCTACCGCATCCGTGCCCGCGGTACCCGTGACGAACTACGTTCGTTGACCGACGCAATCGACGACATGATGGACCGCGTCGCGGAAGGCTATGAAGGCCAACGCCGCTTCGCTGCCAACGCCTCGCACGAGCTTCGGACTCCGCTGGCCGTGCAGCGCACCCTTATCGAAGTGAGCATGGCCAGTTCACTAAACGCAGACCAGATCGAACTCGTGACCCGGCAGTTACTCATCACCAACGAACGCAACGAGCAACTCATCGAGGGTTTGCTCGTCCTCAGCGAGAGTGATCAAGGCCTGATCGCTCGAACCCCGCAACGGCTCGACGACATCGCCACCACCGTCGTAGCAGACCATCACGAGCTAGCCGCATCGGCGCGAGTAACGCTGCACACCGACCTGACCGAGCGCATCGTGCCCGGCGAGCGGGTGCTGCTGGAACGCCTCGTTACAAACCTGGTTCAGAACGCGATCAAATATAACCGTCCCGGAGGCGAGGTACAGGTCATCGTCGGCGTCACGCCTGCCTTGGTCGTCACCAACACCGGACCCGAGATACCGGCAGAAGCAATCGCCGGACTGTTCGAGCCGTTCCGCCGACTGGCGACCGACCGAATCAACCACGGAGGCGGCGCCGGACTGGGACTGACGATCGCTCGGTCCATCACCCAAGCACACGACGGACGTATAAGAGCGCAACCCCAAGCACGGGACGGTATGCGCGTCGAGGTTGAGTTACCGACCGCCTAGGGCGTTCCATCCCGGCACAAGTAGGTTCGCGGCCACGCCGCTGAACCGCTAGCTCTTCGAAGCGTTGCCGGGGCTAGCTGACGCTGGACACTTGATCCGCCAGTTTGCTCCGAAGCACCAGATAGGCCGTCATCACCTTGGCCAGGCTGGTGATCGGCGCGGGCTGTTGACCCGGACTCGATTCACGATCTTCCCTCCCGAGCGCCACCGACGCTTGTCCCTGTTTCGGCCAGCCGTTCGACGTGAATGATCTGGACGGTAGCCGTCTGCCGTATGGAGCGTCACATCATCGACGGCCTAACCGCAGCAAGCTCGGCGCCGTCGCTGCGGTCAAGATATTGGGTGAGACGACCTACTCGTCGCCATCCAACGTCAGGCCGCTTGACAGAGGAACTAGGGACAGGTCCCGGTCCAGTATCCGGTGGACCTCTATCGAGCCGTAGGCGTGTTCACGCGGAGGCGTCGGTATCCGATGAGGCCTGCGAGCATCACCACAGCGAGTGCGGTGGTCGCCCCGATGGAGCCGCCGTTGATCAGGCTCGCGTTGACGATCTGGATGGTGATCGATCCGCTCGAGTTCGCGGTCGCCGCTCCGGTCAGCGCTGCAGATTCGTTGTAGGTGGTCGTCGACGCCGGTGACGGAGCCATAATCGCGAACTGAACGAAGCCGGCGCCACGGGTCGCGTCGAGTAGGTCGAGGGGCAGGACCCCTGAGTTACTTGGGATCAGGTTGTAGCCGGCGGCGTTGGGCCCACAGGAGACGGCTGCCTGCGGGGTGTTGGAGGCGTTGGTGCCGGCGTGATAACCAGGGTTGGGCTGGCTATTG
>JAVEEN010000293.1 GCA_030840445.1 Pseudonocardiales bacterium | reverse complement strand
ATGCGGTCTGAATTTGCTGCTCCGTGTAGACCTGGCCCTGTTGCAGCGGCGCAGCCGTGCAGCCGGCGGTGACCGGGGTGCCGCTGTTGGGCGGCCACGGCTCGGCCGTTTGCGTGGGGCTGGCACTTGCAGCGGTTCCCCCGGCCGCGGTCGGACCGTTGCCACGGTGGCGTCCCTCCGCGGCGGCGTCGTACACCTGCGCGTTTCGCAGCAGCAGACCGGAGCCCGCGGGTTGCAGCGCGGCGGGCGTGTGGGCCGGGAGGCCGTAGGTGATGAAGGGATTCGCGGCTGTGGCAGCGTGCTGGGTCAGCGGTGTTCCCAACGCTGTCTGCCACTGCTGGGTCGATCCAGTCACGCGAGCGAACAACCGAGTGGGGTCGGCGGCGAATTGCAAGCCGAGAGTGTGGACCGATTTGGCGATGGTGTTGAGCTGCGCATCCGTGGCGCCGAACTGACCCGCGGCCGTCGCCAGCGAACTGAAGTGCCGGTAGGTCGATGATCCCGGTGTTGCCACCGTGGCCGCGGCTTCGCTGAGCCCGGCCGTCGAGGCGGGCAGCGAGAGGTAAAAGGTGACCTCGCCGGTCATAGGCACCGGGAGCGACACAGGCGGCGCCGGGCTATGGGACGTGCATCCGGTGGCCGACGCCGAGACAGCCGCAAGGACCACAACAGCCGCAAGCGCAACGCGCGGGCGCATGCCGCGCCGCGATCGGTGGCTGGTGGCGGTTGCGAGGTGGCCGGGAAGCTCGAGGTCGCATTCGACGTCTTGCGGGGCCGCTCGCCGGCTGCTGTTCAAGCCCTGACCCCGCGGTCAGCTCGCGAGAGCAAGCGGTCGCCGGACCTGCGTCGGGATCGTCGTCGGCCGCGGCGGATACACGGTACGGATCGTTGCCAGCGCCCAGGTCATCCGCGCCGCGGCCGTATCGGGGTGCTCGCCGAACTCGCCGGCCACTTCCGCGGCACACCCACCGATGCCCAGCCGCCGGACTGTCGTCGTGACGGCGCCACGGACCTGGTCGGGCGCGGGCGACTCGGACGGCTGCAGGGTCGATGCGAACAGCGCCTCGGCCCGGGCCGCCGCGACCGTGCTGGGCGTCTCGCCGCCAAGGCGTGAGGTCTTCACAGCCAGAATCTTCGCCATGATTTCTCCCCAGTTCCGTTCCGTTGCCGGGTTGGATGTGCCCTTGCTGTGTGACCTCCACCATCGCGCGTACGCCGGCATACGTCTTCGCCGCCAGCACCCAAACTCCGCTACCGGCCAGCAGGTATCCGGGCAGTCCAGCCAGCCCCGGTGAACGCCGGCCGGTCGCGGTGACGCAGTTCCGATGGAGTCCTGCAACGCTGTTCTGGTGCCAAGCCCAATCGGTGAGGCGAGACGGCCTCGGCCCTAGCCGCGTCCCGGCTACGGACCTGTCATCCGCCGGCCGCGATTCCGAGGGCTGCGCTCATGGCGGCGATGATGGTTCCCCCCACGGTGATCGACAGGAACGATCGGGCGAAGCTCGTCCGGAAGAACCTGTGGCGCAGCCAGGCGAGAATGAGCAGCTCGCCTGCGACGACGACAATGGCGGCGATGATTGCAGCGTGGTAGTTCGAGATGAGGAACGGGAGCGTGTGAAACACCCCGCCGAGAAACGTCCCGACGCCGGTGATCGCCCCGCGCGTGAACGGATTGCCGCGCCCTGTCAGATCGCCGGTATCGGACAGGCCTTCGGAGAAAGCCATGCTCACGCCCGCGCCGAGCGCGGTCGCAATTCCGGCGTAGAACGCGGTCAGCGGACGGTGCGTGGCGAGCACCACCGCGAAGATGGGTGCCAGCGTTGAGAGCGAGCCGTCCATGAGACCGCTGAGCGCGGGCTGGACGCGTCGCAGCAGAAACGACTCGCTATGACGTTCACGCTCGAGGTTCACGGCAACAGGCTGCATCGTTGCTCCTTCTGACATCAGTGATGCGATCGGCGCCGTGTAATCGTCCGGGTATTTCTGAACCCGCCGGCCGCGTCGATGACACCGGTGATCGCGAACGGTTCAGCTCGCGAAAGAAATGGCGGGCAGACAACTGTTGCGAGGCTGGGTCGAGGGCTGGGCCCTTCGTCAGCGTGGGTGACGAACTTGCCGGTGCCGTAAATGACATCCGCCGGCGTCAACGACAGTTTCCGTGTTCATACGGCCCCTCCGTAGCCCGGTTGGCTCAGTCGGGCAGCGCTGACATCCTGGCGACCGGGCCCGGGGGCTACGGCGGCATGCCATTGGTAGGAGAGCGCGGCCAGTAGCGGCGGGGTGGTGCCGCGCGCGGCACCGATTGCTAGGTCCACGTCCTTCAGCGCCCACTCAAGGGGAAACTCGGCTGCGAAGTCGCGCTCGTCCATCTTGTGAAACTTGGCGCGGGCGATCGGCGAGTCAAGCGGTCCGCCCTCGATGACGTCCGCGAGCTGCTGGTGACCGATACCGAGACGATCAGCAAGCTCCATGGTCTCCGCCATACCCTCGATGAGGATGGACATGTAGGCATTGACGACCAGTTTCACCTGGCTGCCTTTGCCGGCCTCACCCAGCCAGACGGTCTTGCGGCCGATGGCGTCAAATACCGGTGCCACGGCGTCGGCCGCCGCAGCGGGCCCCGCCGCCAGAATCAGAAGCTGGCCCTGCTCGGCTGGTCCCTTGCTGCCCGACACCGGGGCGTCCACGAACATGACACCAGGCCGAATTGCGGCCAGCCGGTCTCGCACGCGCAGGGTTGCCTCAACGCCGATCGTGCCCATCTGCACCCACACACATCCGTCGGCGAATGCGTCGGCCACACCGCCGTCGAAGATCACCGACTCCACGACATCAGCGGTGGGGAGCATCGTGATCACCACGCCTGCGTCGCAGACCGCATCCCGCGCCGACGCCGCGACCACCGCACCCGCATCGGCGAGCG
>JAVEEN010000224.1 GCA_030840445.1 Pseudonocardiales bacterium | reverse complement strand
GGAAGGCCGGATCGGTTGGGAGGACGTGCTCTTGTCGTTACGCCTGCAAGCCCGGCGCGATCCGGACCGGTACAACGACTACCTGATCGGCCTGCTCAAGCACGCCAATGAACCGGCGCTGCTCGCCGTGGAACAGTACGAGACCGGTCGCAACGAGCACGAACGTATTGTCCTGGGTGACTACGAGATCGGCCGGTACTGCCCGCACGCCGGCGAGGACCTGGTCGTCGGCGCCGTGATCACCGACGGGGTGCTGCACTGCCTGGGCCACAACTTTTCCTTCGACCTCAGCACCGGCGAGTGCATCAATGCCCGGTGCGGTCCGCTGTCGGTGCGGCGGCTCGTACCTGCCGACCCGACAGGTGGCGAATCGTGTCAGCGAGCACGCTCAGGGTCGCGCCGAGCGTAGGACGCTGCAGGAACAGTGCATCGACCGCCGTCCGAGCCGGTACCAGCACCTTCAGGTAGTGCTCCACGTCGACGGCGCCGGCCGGCAGCACCGAGGAATCCCGCATCCGCACCTGGGTCGGGCCGGTGAGTCCCGGCCGGTGGTCGAAGATCCACCGGCACTCCGGCGGATAGCGCTCGGCCAGTCCGAGGGTTTCCGGTCGCGGCCCGACCAAGGTCATGTCACCGCGCAACACGTTCCACAGCTGGGGTAGCTCGTCCAGCGAGGTGCGGCGTAACACTCGTCCCAACCCGGTTATCCGGGTATCGCCGGTGGCCGTCACGTCCGGCCCGGCCAGGCCGGTCCGCATCGTCCGCAGCTTGTACATCAGAAATGGCCGGCCGCCCTGGCCAACGCGGCGCTGACTGAACACCGACGGGCCCCGGCTGGTCAACCGGACCGCCAACATCAGCAGCAGCAGCGGCGCACCGAGGACGGCGAGCATTGAGCCGGCCAGTAGCACGTCCAGCGCTCGCCGGGACGGGCTCGGGGAGATCGATGCCACGGCCGTCACCCCGTTCCCGCCGCTACGAAGACGGCCGAGAAGACCTTCGCGATCATGGCCAGATCAACGTCCAGGCTCACCTCGAGCGAGTGCGGTGATAGGTGAGTGAACAAGGTCGCCCCCTTTTCGCGCCGGGCCTGCAGGTCCGTCCAGAGTGCGTTCGGCTTCAGACCCGGATCGAGCAGCCGGTTGACAGTCCCCTGATAGCCCTGACGCCAGGTCCAGACATCGATGGCCTGCGCACCGTTCGACAGCGGCAGATCGACCCAGGTGTGCAGATCTGCTTGCGCTTCGGACGCGGATTTCGCGTAGTCACCGGGATGCGCCAGGGCCTTGCGCGCGTGCAGGGTTACCAGTGATGCCCAGCCGAGAGCCTTGACCTTGGCCCAGGCCTTGGCCTGAGCGATGTCTCGGGTGGCACCCCAGCCGATGTAGCTGGAGTCCGGGAGCAGGCCCGTAGACACATCCAGTACCGCGAGCTTGCGCATTCGCAGGTAGCTGGTCACGTTCGCCAGCGTCAACTGGGGATACTGGCCGTCGGCCTTGACCTGGCACTCCGTCGACCAGAGCAACGGCGGTTGCTGGTCCGGCAGGCAACCGAGGCTCGGCATGATCATGTCCACCAGCAGCGGTTTGCCCGGGGCGTAGCGCTGCAGGCCGTCATAGGCCGCGTTGAGGAAGGCCTTGATCAGGGCCGCGCTGGACAAGCCGTCGTGGTATCCCATTTCGTCGGCGATCTTGATCCCGCGCACCCCCGGGATGGCGGCGAGCGAGCCGAGCTGGCGTAGGGCAGCCTCGAAGGAACCCGGTCCCGCCTGCCACCGCTTCACCAGATCGGATTCCAGCCAAACCTGCAGTCCGTGCCGGATGGCGATCTTGATTGCCTCGGCGTAGTCACCGGTGGCCGGCGGTAGTACCACCTTGGACGACGTTCCGGTCGGGGGCCGGGTCGTCGCCGCTTGCGAGGTGGGCGCCAACGGCGTCGAGGAATGACAACCGGCGACCATCAGCACGACCAACACCGTCGTCAGGGTTCCAGCGAGGGCTTTGCCGACGGTGCCGGTAAGGGCTCTACAGAGCGGCGCCGTCGACATGCTCGGGAAGCGTCCTGAGTCGAGACTCATGATTCCTTCCTCGGCCGTAGCTGCTGTCGGAAGAGGATCAGCAGCGTAGCCGTAGTCGCAAGGTACGCCGCGGCCGATGCGACGGCGGCTCCGGTCACGCCGAACGGCCGGATCAGCAGGAGGTCGCCGACCACGGTGACCAGCACCGCGATACCGATCGCCAGCGAGTTGAGTCCGGGGCGCCCGATGCCGTAGAGGTAGGCGGTGATCAGGCCGGTGACGCCCTCGCCGAGCAGACCGGCAAGCAGGATCCAGGTCGGGACGATCGCCCCGTCGAAAGATTTGCCATACAACGCGGGCAGAATGATGCCCGCGCCGGCGGCCAGTGGAATCGCCGCACCCGCGGTGAGGCCCAGGGCCGGCAGCAGCAGGGACTTGGTGCGCTGAGTCGCGGCTTGCCGACTGCGCCGGCTGAAGACCGGATAGAGGACGTAGGTCACCGCGAGACCGGGTAGCCGGAGAAGTTCCGCGTACTTGCTGGCGATCGCGTACACGCCGAGCACGGCCGGACCAGCCATGGCCCCGAGAATGGCCACGTCCAGCCGCAGGTTGATCAACGACATCACACCGCCCAGTTGGCCGCGCGTGCCGTAGCTGCAGATGCTCCGGGCCAGCTTGGCATCCGGTCGCGACCAATCCCGGAAGAATCCCCGGCGGCGAAGTCGCGCGGCGATCCCGATAGCCACCAACAGGTCGGCCAAGATCAGCGCTATGAGCACCGGGCCCATGCCCCGCCCGAACGCGATGAGGGCCAGATACACCGGAAGGTAGCTGACCTCCTCGGCCACGATCGCGACGTTCGCGCCGCGAAAGTCCCCGATGCCCTGCAGCATGGCCTTACCCACCGCGACGAACAGCTGGCTGAACACCGCACCGGCACAGCCGAAGGTGATTCCGACCCACCAGGTCTGGAAGAAGGTGGTATGAAGTAGCGGGGCGAACACCAGCCATCCCAAGGAACCGACGAGCGCCCCGAGCCCGGCCAGGGTCACCAGGGTCGATCGCAGGGCTGGGTTATCCCCTTGTGCGGACAGGAAGAACGGCACCGCGCCTGGCAGGCCGGCCGCCGCCAGCACGCCAGCCAGGCCGGGAAGCACCCGCAACAAGGTGAACCCGCCGACCAGATCCGGGCCGCCGACTCTGGCCACCAGAACCGTGGCGACGGCGAGCGCCAGCAACGCGGCAAGCCGCGCCGCCACGTTACCGGCGAACACTTTGCGCAGACCTGCCCTGGGCGGCGCCCCGCCGGCCACCAGTTCGGCGGTCACGGCTGATGACCGTGGCGTCCGGCGATGGCCAGCACCGCGATCAGCCCGAACAGCGCCCAGATATGGCGGAAGTGCAGCACCTCGTACAGGCTCGCGGACGCGCCGATCGCGATCAGCAGGGCGCCGAGCAGTTCGGGCCGGGGAACCACCGCGGCGTACGCCGGTGGTAGCGCACCGGGCCGCGCGATGCGGCGAGCGTTCACGGCAAGGGCCACGATCAGGGCCAGCAGCCCCAGAGCCCCGAGCACGCCCCGTTCCACCAGCGACGCGAGATAGTCGTTGTGGGCCTCCTTGGAGTAGGAGGAATTCCCCCCGGCCAGTCGTACCTTCGTCTCACCTGGCCCGATGCCGAGCAGCGTGTCGCTGGTGAACCAGATGTGCAGCTCGTCCTTGATCAGCGTGCTCCGGCTGCCGCCGCTTTCACCCTGCCGGCCTATCGAATCGCGCAGCAACGGCGTCGACTGTTGGGCCCGGTCCGAAAGGGCGGTCAGATCGATCGTCAGGGCACCGATGGTGCTGACGGCGATGAGTACACATGCCACTGCTACCGCGGGCGCCAGACCGCGCCGGCGGCCGATACCGAAGATCCAGCCGAGCTCGGTGGCCAGAATCAAGGTGAGCATGCCGCCGTTGGACAGGGTCAAGCAGAGTGCTACGACCAGGATGGTGCAACAGAGGTAGCGCAGTGACCGCCGCCGGGGTTGCTGGCAGGCGCGCAGCACCAGCAACGCGCACAGGAAGTAACTCGCCGCCAGGTTGGGATCGCCCAGCGTGAAGGAAGCCCGGCTGCCGTCGCGAGCCGAGGTACCGGCCAGCCACGGGAGCCCGATCGAGACGCCGACGATCAGCAGGCTGGCCCAGATCACGCCGCTGAAGGCCCAGGCCCGGACGAGCACCCGGAGCGATCGCGGATCGCGCGCCAGATTCACCACCGCCATGGACCAGGCGAAGACGAAGGCGTCCTGAAGTAGGGCCAGCGTGTCTCCCTTAGCGTGCAGGGCAGCCAGCGAGCCGGCAGCGATGGTGATCAGCACGGGCCAGAGGTAGGGCACGTACACCCGGTGGCCATGACCCGATAGCCAGAGGGCGGTGATCAGGACCGCGATGACCAGCCCCACGTCGGCCAGTCCGGTGTTCCCGGGTCCGGCTGGGCGCAGCAGTGGTAGCGAGGAGATCGCGAACACGATGACGCCATAGTTGAGTTGACGGCGTATCGAGAACCCCCCCTCCCGCGTCGAGGGCACGCCAGCGTGGAGAGCAGGTGGTGCGGCGACCACGGTCATGGCCGGCGGGCTGGAGGCGGCGGCGCGAGCTGCACGCGACTCAGCAGATCGAGGTGCGCCCGGGCGAATTCGGGATGATCGGCAGTGGCGGCCACATCGGCGATCCCGGCGACCAGCAGGGCCCGGGCGCAGGCCCCGTCGGCTCCCAGATTGGTCAATGCCTCGCGGCAGAATCTCAGAACCAGGTCCGGATACCACCCGGATCCGTCGACGGCATAGAGCAATCCGGCGCCCCAGCTGTCCGCACGAAGGCCCGCATGGCGTGGAACCTTCGACCCTGGGCGTACGTGCCGGTCGAGGTAGAGCGAATAGCTGACCGCGAACCTGGCCACGTCGCGCAACGGCTCGCCGGACAGGGCGCTGGCTTCCCAGTCGACGACACCGACTACCGCACCGCGCTCGATGAGCAGGTTTCCGAACCAGTAGTCACCGTGCACGGCGGTACGGGGAGTGGCCTGGCTGCCGAGCAGGTCCGCCATCGGGCGCAGCCGTCGCCGCAGTTCTGCTTGCGCACCAAAGCGTTCCTCGATCCGGGTGAGCGCGGAATCCAGCAGCATGACGCTTTGCCGGGGACCGGCGGTATGGCGTTGGAAGCTGGTCAGCCATGCTCCGGCGGCGACGAAGTCCGCCCGTACCCGGCGTCGCCGTGCGGTGTGGCGCCATTGGTGATAGCCGACCGCCATCGGGGTGCCCAGCAGCCCACCCGTGACCAGGGCCGGCAGCCCGTCCGCATCGAGGAATCCCACCGGCCGTGGCACCGTGGCCCCGAGCGAGCCCAGCCCCCGGGCGTGCAAGGCGCACAGCAGCTTTCCCTCGGACTGGACGACGTCGGCCGCCAACCGGGTGGTGGCCACCTTCACCGCGAAGGCCGGGCCCCAACGGTCGATCAGCATCACGGTCAACTTGGCATTGGGATCGCGCGAGCCGGCCAGGAGCACCGGGTGTAGTCCCGGCCGCGCGAGGGCTTGCGACAGCGTCGTCAGCGGCTGACCGCCGAGAGTGGTCCGGCGCCGGCTGGGTAAGTCAGCCTTCGGCCGCGTTTGCTGCTGCGGATCCGGGGGCTGCTCAACCGCTGCCGCTGCCGCTGCCTGGGCAGCGGTGCGCTTGGCGGGCTGAGCCGGGATGCGTTTGGTGGGCTGAGCCGGGCGTTTCGCGGGCTGAGCCGGGCGTTTCGCGGGCTGAGCCGGGATGCGTTTCGCCGGCTGAGCCGGTGTGGCCTTGGACGGCCGGCGTGCCGTGGTCATCGACGACTCCCGAGCAACACGCGGCCACCGACTGCGCGCAGCAACCAGGGGGCCCGGCGGGCGAGGTGGACGGCCCAGGTCGCGACCAGGTGACCTCGGTACCGTCCGCTGGGCACGGTGAGCACCGAGTTGGCCACCCATCTCAGGCCGGGGCCGGGCGCCGCCACCGCTACGGGCAGATCGAGGCCGGGTAGTACGAGAAAGGTCTGGCCGGCATCGACCTCACTTTGCCGTGCGATAGTTCGGATCGTGCGGGACCCGACAATGGCAACCGGACTGCCCGCGGGCAGCCCTCGCAGCGTCCGGGTAGCGGTGTGCCGATTCTCGACCCGTACTCCCACCGTGCCGGTCGGCGCGAGCAGCAGCCAGCGGGCCGCCTGGTCCGACCAGGGCGGTGTGCTGGCGCTGTCGGCCGAACTGTTCAGTCGATCGCTCATCACGGTCGCCGTTCCCCCATCGTGGCCAAGGCTAATTAAGGACGGCGAAGGGCCGCATCCTGGCAACGGGCCGGACCAGGCCATGCCGCTGGAGCACGCCCAGCGCGGCGTTTACACCGTTGTCGTCGAGGTGATCGGACTGCATCGGTGCAGCATCGGAGTACCGGAACCGTCGGGTGCTGTGCCCGTCACGGTGCTTTGCCGACAAGCCGCGGGCCAGGAAATCGTCGATGACGGTGCCGGCGCCATGGCAAGCCGAATACAAGCTGCGCGCCGAATCCGGACCGGCGACCGCCAGATAGGACGACGTCCGGTGGGTCCCCGGGAGCAGCACGGCCTGGCCTGTCCGGCCGAATACCGTGCCCGCGGGCATCATCTCGGCCGGGTAGGCGCGGCAGGCATTGTGCCGGTGCACGACCGCCATCCCGGCCGCTGTGGGTTCCTCGTAGATGGAGTTGTGCGGGGAGTCGACCACGAGCTGGGTGCTCGCGCCGAACACCTGCGCGGCGATGGTTCGCAATGCCGCATACGTGGCCACCCGAAAGGCGAAGCCGTAGTTCATCGCGGCCGCGTTGGCCAGCATGAGCCGTTCGCCCTCGGCGCTGTGGCGCGCGACCGGTGGGCAGCCGCCGGTGAAATAGAGCGAAAGCCGTTCGCGTAGCTCGTGCAGCGAGCGGGCCGAAGCCAGGTGGTACAGCGGCTTCTGTACAGCCATCGCCATCCGTAGCTGTCGCGGATAGTGCTTGCGCCGGCCGAACAGCGCGCCGATCTCGCCGGTCAGCACGCCGCCGCCGGCGTGGTACTGCAGGGTGAGCTGGCCTTGTTCGACGCCGAGTGCGGTGGCGGTTGGCTCGTCCAGGATCTCCTCGACCTCCTGCAGCTCGATGAAGTGGTTCGAGGGCCCGACGGTTCCGAAGCGCAACCGGGCCAGTTGGAACAGCAGGCTCGGCAGCTCCTTGAGGAGCCGGTCGCCGCCGCCGAAACGCTCCAGGTCGATGCGCCCGTTCTCCTCGATGCGTTGCAATTCCTCGGCATCCACCTGCCAGCGCTCGCCCGCGAACTGGGCGCCGTCGACGGCCGCTCGCCGCACTTCGGCCGCGCTCAGCTCACCGCGATTCCTCGTCGGGTACGGATACCGCTCCCGCACTCGGCGGTAGAACTCCGCCACGGCTTGATCATTCGGCCGGTCGGTATCGAGGGTAAGCAGCGCCATACCGCAGTTCACACTCGCCGAGGTCAGCGTCGGGCGGACTGTTGCGAGCGTGGCGACGGCCACGGAGGACGGCAGTTCCATTTTCGACTTATGATGAAAGTCCGGCAGGACGACGGGCGGTGCTGCCAGATCGGCATCCGCGACCTGGGCGTGCAGGGCGGCCAGCACATCGGGGTTCGCGGGCAGCTCGGGGCTGTCGAACACCCGGCTGCTGGAGATCAGAGTGAGGTCCATTGCACGCTCCTTCGGGGACGCGGTTCGGGCCGGGCCGCGGTCGTGGTCCGGACCGATCCGGCGCGGTAGGTCTGGTCCAGCAGTTCGCCCAGCGCATGGGCACTGAACCGGTCTCCGAGGCTGTTGAACGCGGCGTCGGCCATCCGGCGCGCGGTGCTGGGGTTGTCCAGCAGGAAGGCGGCCGATCGGGCCAGTAACGACGGTTCATTGGCAGGGACGAGCAAACCGGTTACGCCCGGGATGACCAGGTCCTGCACCGCGTTGACCGCGGTGGCGACAACGGGGACGTGGGCCTGCATGGCCTCGGCGATCACGCACGGCAGGCCCTCGTATCGACTGGCCATCATGAATACGTCGAAGGCCGGCATGATCGCGGTGGCGTCCGGGCGATGGCCGAGGAAGAGGAAGCGATCGGTCAAGCCCCGCCGCCGAACCCGAGACAGCAACTTTTCCCGCAGCGGACCGTCACCGATCCAGACGCCCCAGACGTCGTCACTGGCGATCCGGGCCAGCGCGTCCACCCATTGTTCCGGCGCCTTCTGGTAGTCGACCCGACCCACGGTTCCGACCACGCGGACGCCGGGAGCCACATTCAGCCTGCGCCTGGCGGCGGCGCGCCCCGCCGTACCCGGGGTACCGGTCGGCGGATCTACCGCGGGTGAGATCGTGCATATCCGCTCGGGAGAAATGAGCCCGAGGCGAGCGGTGTCGGCAGCCACGGCGGCGCCCACCGCGAGGACCGCATCCGTTCGTTGGCCGAGCCAGCGTTCCAGCCGGATGTAGCTGGCTCGGCGTAATCTCGACTGCTGGTCGTGGAAGGGAAAGCCGTGGTAGGTATGGACGATTCTCGGTACGCCGGTACGGTGGGCTGCGATTCTGCCCAGTGCGCCGGCCTTCGCGCTATGGGTGTGGACGACGTCGAACCCGTTGTGGGCCATGAATTCGGTCAGCGTCCGCAGCGCCTGATGATCCAGCCGAGGCGAGATCGGCGAGACCAGCCGCGGCACCCGTGCCACCTGCAGGCCGGCCGCGGCTGCCGCCGCGAGCAGGTCTCCGGGAGGGGCGCCGGCCACCGCATCTGCTCCGAACAGGATGTCGGGCGAACCCCGGTCCGAGCGCCGCCCGTCGAATCCGGTGCCACCGGCGATGATGGTCACCTCGTAGTCGCCAGGGTCCAAGCCCAGCGCGCCGCGCAAGGCGACTCCGCCGGCGCCGGCAGTCATCCGGGTGATGACGGTGGCCACCCGCAGCTTGTGGCTCATACCTTCCCCTCACAGATCTGGCCGAAGCTCACGTGCTCGCCGTCGCCGACTCGGACCCGCAGGCAGGGCAGCCGGTCGGCGTAGGCGCCTGCGACGGCATCGATGGCCGGATGGGCGCAGCCGATGTTGGTGGCCAGCGCCATGGTGGCCGCGAATTGCCAATACCGGCGGAGTTCGCCGGCGGCATAGGTGCCGGTGACCAGCGCCCGTGCGGCGTCGGCCGATTTGGCCTCGGAGATGTCACTGGTCGCCCCACGCTCGAGCATGACCACCAGATCCGGGATCAGCGAGCTGACCCGGCCGGGCAACGTCGCGACGGACCGGCCGTGCGACGTGGTCCGGGCTGGGCCGCCTTGCGACGGGTCGGTCCGGTCCAGGCGTAACGGCTCGGCCAGTCCGAAGCATTCGACCCCGTCGCCGACGCACAGGTTGTCCGCGGTCGTCCTTGCCCCGTCGCGGGCGGCCCGGCTGATGAGCGTCGACTTGCCGACGCCACCGGGACCGGCCAGCATCACAACCCCCCCGGCCGTGGCGCAGACCGCGGCGTGCAAGGGGACGCGTCCACGCCAGCCCGCTCGCCACAGCGCGGGGTAGTGCAGCAGTGTCTGGCCGGCCAGCAGACCGAATCGTCCGGCCAGCACGGTATTGGCCGCCCGCGTCGGGTGATGGGGCCGGTATCGGGCGACCACTCGCAGCGTGTCATCGGTGACCTCGGCCTGCAGGTCGAATCCGGACCCGCAGGCGTTGCCGATCACCGTGCGCATACCGTCGCTGGACGTGCCACGGGTGACCGGACGAAGACCCCTGGTGGCGAAGGCCTCCCGGGTGTGCTGTAGCTCGAGGACGACGGTCGGCCGCTGGGAGCCCAATGGTGCGAGCCCGCCGCCGGCAGCATGCTCTATCAGGCGATGAGCCCGGTCGCCCTCGCTGTGCACAGCAACGATTTCGCCGGCGGTAATGAGCTGTCCGCTTGGCATCAGAACCCGTCCGGGTAGGGCGCACCGACACTGGCCGGCGTCCGTGGATACGTGGTCGGCAAGTACTCCGGCAGTAGTTCGCGGAGCAGCTGCCGGCTGCCCTCGGCGTCGTTGATCTCGGCTGAGGCGAACAACTGCTCCAAGTGCTCCGTGAGGCCCGGCGGTAGGCCGGCCCCGCGAGTGGCCCAGATCTTCGGGTGTGACGTCTTCAGCCGGAGCTCCGCGTCGGAAAAGACCTTCTCGTTGAGCTTCTCACCCGGGCGCAGGCCGGTGAACCTGATCGTCACGTCGGAGAGGTGAAGCTCCTCGGCATACTTGTAGACGAGGTCCACGATCGACACCGGTTCACCCATGTCCAGCACGAAGGTTTCGGCCAGCTCCGACATGGTGGCCGCCTCCAGAACGAGCGAGACCGCCTCCTCGACCGTCATGAAGAACCGCGTCACATCCGGGTGGGTGACCGTCACGCTGCGGTCGGCGACGATCTGCTTGGCCAGTACGGCCAGCAGCGATCCGCGGGAGCCGAGCACGTTGCCGAACCGGACAGACGCCATGCGAGTAGGACCGCCGGCGCTGTCCTGGACCATCATCTCGGCCAGCCGCTTGGTCGCCCCCAGCACCGAAGACGGGTCGGCCGCTTTATCCGTGGAGATAAGGACGAACCGTTCGACGCCGTAGCGGACCGCGGCATCCACCAGGTGTTTGGTGCCCTGCACGTTGGTCTTCACGCCCTCGCACGGGTGGCGTTCCAGCAAGGGCAGGTGTTTGTGCGCAGCCGCGTGGAAGACCAGGTCCGGCCGGGTCTGGGAGAACACCTGGTGCACTCGATGCCGGTCCCGGATGTTGGCCACGATGATCTCATCCGAGTCGAGCAGGCCGGCGCCGGTGAGTTCGAGCTGCAAGGTATGCAGGTTCGATTCGTCGTAATCGAGCATGAAGAGCGCGGCCGGTTCGAAGCGGGAGATCTGACGACACAGTTCGGAGCCGATGGATCCGCCGGCGCCTGTGACCAGCACCCGACGCCCATGGATGAGATTGCAGGCGCGGTCCGAGGCGATGTGGATCTCGTCCCGTCCGAGTAGGTGGTCGACCCGTAGCCCGCGCAGGTCGGACAGCCGCATGTCCCGCTCGACCGCGGACAGGAACGAGGGGAGGTAGCGCACCATGAGCCCGGCGCAGGCGGCCTCCTCGATCAGCTCGGCGATGCGGGCCTGCGGCATTGAGGGCATGGCAATCAGGGCAGCCCGAGCGCCGCAGCGTTGAGCGACGGACGACAGCTGCCCGGTCCGTCCGAGGACGGGCAGTCCGACCGCCCGCCGGATCCTCGGATCGTCATCGAGGAACCCGATCGGATTCAGTCCGTATCCATGGCTGCCGCGGATGGCGCGAACAACCGCGCGTCCGGCCTGGCCGGCGCCGATGATCAAGGTCGGCAGGCCGCTGCCACGCAACTGACGATCACGCAACTGGCGATGGGGATTGGGTCGGTTGATACCTATCATCAGAACCTCCGAAGGCCGGCAACGACCGCGTCGATGACGGCAGATTGCTGTCCGTCGGAAAGCGACGGGTAGAGCGGCAGGGACAGCAGCTCGTCGGCTACCCGGTCGGTCACCGGACAGGCTTGACATTCGTCCGCGCCCAGCAGCGCCGCGAAGCCGGTGAGCTGATGCACGGGTATGAAATGGACGGAGTTGCCGATGCCGGCCGCGGCGAGTTCACGCGCGAGCTCATCTCGCCGCGGCACCCGCACCTGGTAGAGGTGCCAGGCGTGGCCCTCGCTACGGCGAGGTAACCGGAGCAGGTGTCCCAACTCGGCGTCATACCGCGCCGCCAGCAGGGCTTTCCGCTGTTGCCACTCATCCACGGCCCGAAGCTGGGCCCGGCCGATCGCGGCTTGCAGATCGGTCAGGTTGGCCTTGAATCCGATGCTGGCCACGTCGTAACGCCAGCTGCCACCGGGTAGGTACCTGCGCCAGGCATCCTTGGTCATCCCGTGCAGGCGCGCCGAGCGAAGCCAGGCGTCCAGTTCGGGATCGCAGGTTGCGACTGCGCCGCCCTCGCCGATGGGCAGGTTTTTCGTCGCGTAGAAGCTGAAACAAGCCGCTTGGGAGTCCCGTCCGTTGATGCCGCCACCCGGCCCGTGGGCGGCGTCTTCGACGATTCGATGACGGGACAGTCCCGCGGCCGCGGCCAGCCGGCCTATCTCGACGGGGTAACCGCCGAGGTGACAGACGACCATCGCGTGCACTTTGCCGACTCGTCGGACCGCCGCCGCCACGGCTTGTTCGTCCGGTACCAGGGCGTCTTCGTCGACATCGACCAGCACCGGCCGCAGGCCCGCATGCACGATGGCGGCCACGGCCCCACAGAACGTGAGGCTCGGGGTGAGCACGGCCGCACCCGGCGACAGTCGAAGGGCGCGCAGGCTGAGCTCGAGAGCTTGGGTGCAGGAGGACATCACGACGACGTGATCCACGCCGAGATAGGCGGCGAATTCCTCTTCGAAGGCGGCACATTCGGCGCCGGTCGTCGTCCAGCCGGAGTCTATGACGCGCAGCGCTGCCTCGCGGGCGCCCGGCGCGTAGGACGGCTGCGCGAAAGGGACACCAGTAATCGTCGCGGTCATGGCCGGCGTCCGAACCGAGGATGAGCCACGACACCGAGCAATGGCCAGCCCGAGGCGCTGAGCAAATCCCGGATCTCGTGCACGGCGTTGGCGTTCACGGTCCCGCCGGCGAGGACGAGTACGCCGATCGGTGCCGATTCCCCCGCTGTGCTCAGCTCATCGAGGGTGCCGACCTCGTATACCTGGCCGACCTGGGAGGGCTGTTCGGGGTGTCCCGCCGTTGTGGCGGGGGCCGGTGGACGGCTTCCGTTAGGGGGCGCCACCGCACTCAATACCAACTCGGACGCCACCGGATCCTGACCGAATCCCTGCAGCGGCTGCAGGACCACGGAGCCCAACCGATCGACCACCCAATCCGGCACCGGCTTGCCGGAGGCACTGGTGACCACTACCTGAGTGACAGCCGCCTTACGCGCGGCCAACCGGACGCGTCGTCCGAGGGCATGCAGGACCGCCGGGTTGGCGTCGAGACGACCCAGCAATGGCACGGTCAGCAGGCGTCCGAGGCGTGCGGCCCCGGACACCGTCGGACGGACCGTCTCGGCTACCGCGGAGATGATCAGACCGAGGACCAAGCCCAGAATTCCGCTGAGGGCAAGCTTGGGAACCATGCCGTTGGAGTTGGGCTGGTTCGGAGTCTGCGGGGTGGCCACGACCGAGGCGTTTCCGGCCGCGGCCAGCTCCTCTGACAGCCGGTTCCGGTCGGAGGACAGGTCGGCGATGAGGGTGTCGACACCGGCGAGCTGGCTCTGCAGCAACGGCAATTTCGGATCAGGCGTACGCCCGGCGGCGCTCCTGGACAGCGCCGCCGCGATGGGTGCGCGACGGGTCGCGAGATCAGTGAGCTGCCTGTCGACACCGGCGATGACCGATGGCAGGTTGCCGATCCGGGAATCGTTGAACGCCGCGTTGACCTCGTCGGCGAGTGCCGCGGCGAGCCTGGCCGACGTCGCGGCGTCGCGATCGGTCACCGCGATGGTCACCACGGCCGATGTCCCGTTACCGGTCACCGCAACATCGTTCTTGGCCACCGCATCGGCGTCCCGGGTGGTGACGCTGGCCGTACTGAGCGCTCGGGATACCAGATCACGGCTGGTGGCCAGCGCAGCGACCTGGCTGACGAGTCCGGAGGCCTCGGCGGCGGACTTTGGCACTTCGGCCGACACAGCGACCCGCGCCTGGGCGGTGTAGACCTTCGGCTGTCGTGAGACCAGCATCCCGACCGTCACGATCGGCGCCAGTATCGCCACCAGTAGCACCGGCCAGTATCGCCGTGTGAGCCGTGCGATGACCTCATCGATCTCCACCCGTTGGCCACCCTCCATGTGTCGCATTAGTTGATGGAGTCGACGTTAGAAAGCAGAACGACTTGTGGGATCGAGCGGCGGCACTACGTTCTACTACGCCATATGCGGGTTACCACTACGTCGGCTGTAGGAGGAGCCGCCCCGGCACGGTCGGCGGTTCGACTACAGACGGTGAAAGGGGTCAGTGAGAGCTCAGCGAGGACGGTGTGGCGCCCGGGTTCGGCTGCATGCCGTTGCGGCGCGCCAGGGCGACAGCTTCCAACAGCGAATGGCAATGCAACTTGGCCAGCAGATTCTGGGTATGGGTCCGCACAGTGTTGGGCGAGAGGAAGAGCGAGGTCGCGATGTCGGCCCGGGACACCCCGTCGACGGTGCATTGCAGGATCTGACGCTCCCGCGCGGTGAGACTTATCAGCACGTCTGAGACCAGGTCCGGCGCGACAAGGAGTCGCTCCAGCACCGGACCCAGACACTCCTCGGGAAGCCAGACGCCCCCGCGTGCCACCAACCGGATGATGCGGATCAGCTCCCTGGAATCCACCGATTTCGGAACCCAGGCCTTGGCGCCGCACCGCATGGCCTCCACGACCGTCGGGGCCTCACTCGTCGCACTGAGCATGATGACCTTGACCGCCGGATGCCGCCGGTGCGCCGCCCGCAGCACGTTCAGACCGTTCTCGCGGCCCAGCTTGTAGTCGAGCAGGAGCATCGAAGGTTGCTCGCCTTCGATGAGTCCCAGCGCGCGATCCGCGCCGTCGGCGATAGCCGGCACGACCAGGTCGGGCTCGCTGCCCAGCCGAGCCGCCAGCGTCTCGGCGAACAGCGGGTGGTCGTCGATCACCAGGATGCGGACCGTCTCCATAAAGCGTCACTCTCCCTTGACGTCGGCGGCACCACATCATGCAATTGGTGGATCAGGCAAACCAGCCGAAGACGTCAACAATGACGTCGACCTGTCCGCCGCTGTTGAAGATCGTCAACGTGCCGCTGGAAGAGAGAGCGGCAACCGTCAGGTTGGGGACGGTCTGCCCCTTCGTCCAGTTCAGGTCACTGGTGGCCGGCCGGGTTCCGCCCGGGTAGACGGTCAGAAAACCCGATGCGGTCGGGCGGGTCACCGCGACGTTGGCGAGTACCGCCTTCGGCGGGAAGGCCGCCGTCATCGCCGCCACGCCGGCTCTTCCGGCGACCGCAACGGTGCGGGCCATGCCTGCCGTCCACGGACTACCGGTTCGACTGTCCATCAGCCGTTGGGGCTTCGCGAGCGGGACGAACGTTGCTCCGGTCCCACCGGCGGAGTCGTCAGTGAACCAGCCCGTGACGTCGACGACCACGTGAGTCGCACCGCTGGAGTTGAAGATGGCTACCTTGCCGCCGATGCCGACCCCGACGATCGCCCGGTTGGCCCTGGTCAGTTTCGGGACGAAGTTCAGCGTGGAGGTGTTGGGCAGGCTGACTCCGCTGGGAAACACCGTGACGAATCCACCGGTTGTGGGAGCCGTCACCGCGACATTGAGGACCACGGCCGAGACCCCGGTTGCCGGCACGGAGGCAGCGTTGCCGGATCGTCCGGTGACCTGTAGGTCGAGCGTCTGGCCGCCGGCGATCGGCTTCGAGGCGCGGGTGTCCAGCAGCCGGAACGGCCGGGTGGCGTTGTACCTGCCGCTGGGGCCGGCAGAGGTGGCCGGAGTGCCGAACCATCCGGAAACGTCGGCTATCAACTGCACGGTGCCGCCCGAGCTGTTGCGCAGGGTGACCTGGCCGCCGGATCCGAGCGCCACCGTGACCAGATTCGGCACGGTCTGGCCGGCCACGAAGTTCAGGTTGGACGAGGCGGGCAGGGGGGTGCCGCTCGGGTAGACGGTCACAAAACCTGAACGTTGCGGTGCCGTGACGGCTACGTTCATGACGACCGCGATCACGTCGTTGGTAGGCACGCCACCTCGTCCGCTGACCTGCAGGACCCGGGTGGCACCGGCCGGCACTGCTCCCTTCACGGCGCCATTTCCGGTTCTGGTATCGAGGATCCGGACCGGTAGCACCGGGTGCAGCGAGCCGCCGGGTGGGGCGGCCACCGTCGGGGAGAATTCGTAGGCACCCCGGTCGTCGAAGCTGCGGGGGCCGGACCCGCTGTTGGGGTTGGTCGCCGGATCGTCGATGCGGGCATGGCCGAGCACGTCACTGGCGGGCTGCCCGCTCGCAGCGGAGTCGGCTGAGTCGATGGCCGGCGAGCCGGCGGCCAGGGCCAGATTCCAGCCGGCAGCATCGGCGAATTTCGGATTGGCCTGCAGTCCGTGCGCCTCCTGGCCGGTTGCGGCGTGCAGCGTAGAAATCGAGCTGTAGCTGACGCCGTGATAGACGTACAGGGTGCCTGGCGTGCTCAGCTGGACGACATTGAAGTCGACGGTTGCGGTCGAGTCGTCCCAGACTCCGATGTTGCCGGTGCGTCGGGCACACGCGGTGCCCTGGTAGGCGGGAAGTACTGCGTTGTCGACCGCGATGTTGTTCTCGACCAGGTGGCCGAGCGAGACGCCCTCGATATTGATACCGGACGTGCAGTTGTGGTAGACGGTGTTGCCGACGATGCGGCCGTCGTTGACGTCCCGGTTGTCGATGCCGTGGTCGCCGTTGTTGTAGGAGACGTTGCCGGCGACCAGGGTGTTGTCCCCACCACGGGTGATACTGCCGGTCGGGGTGTTGCTCACCGGGTAGACCTGAATGCCGCTGTCCTCGTTGTCGTGCACCACGTTGCCGATGATCGAGTTGTTGGGACCGATCACGGTGATGCCGGTGGCCTGCCGCCCGACCGCGGGCGGACCCGCTGCGAACGAGGCGTTCAAGCTGGCTTCGTTGCCGCGCACCGTGACGTTTGCCGTTCCGGCGCCGAGGAAGATCCCGGAGTGGCTGTTGCTGTCGGCACGGTTGCCCGAGACGAGCGAGCTGGTGGTGCCGCTCAGGTAGATGCCGTAGGCGATCAGCGGCGGCACCGCGTTGACGTCTCCGGCGTGGGTAACGACATTCCCGCTCAGGGTGATGTTGTTGGAATCCAGCACGGCGATCCCGTATGAGCTGGTCCCGGTTACCGAGAAGCCCTGGACGGTCACGTAGCTCTTGGCGTTGATCCGGAAGCCGTTCGTGCCGCCGCTCACTGTTACGGCTGCCCCGGCGGCCGGTTTGAAGGTGATGGGTGCGCCGGCCACGCCGGAGTTCGCCACCGTCGCGCCGCCGGCGTACGTACCGGCGGCAACCTCGACGGTCTGGCCGGTGGTCGCCTTCGATGCTGCCTTGGCCAGGGTGCAGTACGGCTGCGCCGCCGTGCCCGTCCCGAGGTCGGAACAGTTCGCGGTCCCGACGAAGATCGTGCTGACCGCTGCGGTCGCGGGGGAAATCGCGAATCCGATCGCGGCGATCACCGCCGCGGCGCAGGCCGTCACCGTGAAGCATCTCCGCAACATCATCGAATATCCCCCATCGCGCGGAAGCGGGGTCCGGGGGCATCACTGGGCTCCCGTGGCCGGCCGCTTCAGGTGCGATCCAGCGTCGGACAGGAGCGTTCGTACGGCCTCATGCGGAATGCGTAGGCCGACCACGCCAAAGGCGGGGCGGACGGTGGCGAACGCGTCGCGCCCGGTACCGGACTCGATCAGGCCGACGGTGCTGCTGCAGGTAGCCGCGCCGTGTAGATCGAGTACCCGCCGAGGTGGCGGGTGACCGCGGCACCGACCATGGCGTATGCGCCGACCGGCGAGCCAGGCCACAGGTGGGTCCAGGCCAGGCCGAGGAGCCCGCCCAGCAACGCGCCACTGCTCATAACGGGCGTGAAGAGGCCACCCGAGGCTCCACTGCCCAGACGGGCGCCGTCACCAGCGGCTTGAGGAGAAACAGCCCGAGCAGCAAGGGAAAGCCACCGAGCCCGAGGAAGACGTCGTGCGCGAGGTCCTTGCCGTTACCGAACAGCTGTGGGTAGGCCAGCCCGATCAGACCAAGGACGCCGAAGGCCACGAGTGGCGCGAAGATGGCCTTGGACCCGGTGATCCGGTGATGGGAGAGCCAGCCGATGAGCCGGATGTAGATCGCGGCCAGCGCACCCACGATGGGACCGACCAGGAGCGACCACACCACGATCGAGCTACTGGCGTGGTAGGCCGAGCGGGACGTTGTACACCGCAGCGAGTTCGGCGCCACCGCCGCAGGCGACCAAAAGCCGTCGCTGCGCGGGGGAAAGCCGCACCCAGCCGGCCAGCAAACTGCCCGAGGCTCCGCCGAGGAGCTTGGGAGCCGCTTCTCGCCCCAGCGAGGCGCCCATCCCGATCACGACCTCGGAGATCACCGAGGTGCCCAGGCTGCGGCGGAAGGACAGGGTTCCGTTGCCCGACCACAGCGCGTCGTCGATCTCGGACTGCCGACCCTCGGTATAGCGACGCAACAGGAACCAGGCGATACCTCCGAAGGCCCCGGCGACCAGCAGCGACACCATTCGACGTACACCCGATGCGTGTTGCACAGCGGCCTGGAAACTGCCGGTCGAGTAGCCGAACGCCCAGCGCTGGACCGCGAACAGAATTGCCATCATCAGGTCGCCGAACAGGCCCGTCGCCACACCGGTCAAGGCGACGGCGCACCAGAACCGCGGCGTCAGGGCCGCAGCACCGTCACTGGTGTTGTTCGGTTGCTCCATCGCGCCGCGGCCGGAGGGAAGCCGCCTCTTGATGACTGGCTGGGGGACCCGAAGCCGTTCGCTGCTCTGCCGGCGCTCGACCATGCGGCCCATCTTCCCTGATCACTGGAACAGTCGTCCCCGCAGGCTGAGCTGTGCGGTTCGGGTCGCCACCAGCAGCCAGGCCGCGACGAGTCCGGCGTAGAACAGCACCGCGGTGTAGCGGAACAGGTCGGCTCCGGTATGAAGGGCGAGGCCGGCCGTCCCGGTGACGCAGGTGCCTATCGGAAAGGTGAATGACCACCAGGTGAGCGAGAACGGCAGTCCGCTCCGCGCGGTACGGATGGTGATAGCACCGGCGGTGAACGCCCACAACAGGGCGAACCCCCATACCGGGACGCCGTAGAGGACGCCGAAGGTGCGCAGCGCGTCCGCGTAGGGTGCGGGCAGCGCCTGCTGGGCTACCCCGCCGAGCAGGTTGACCGCGGTGATCGATTGGCCGAGTGGGCCCAGGACGATCCACAAGGTCGGCACCATCCGAGCTTCCCCCACCTGGTGGACGGACAACCGGTACCAGATCAGGCCGATCACGATCACGGACGCGAACAGGCTCAGTCCGAACATGGCATAACAGGCCAGCAGCATCGTGAGCCGGGCCTGTCCCGCTGCGGCGTGCGGAACGAGCAGGGCCCCGGTGGATGCCGACACCATCGGTGGAACAACCGGCATCAGCCAGCCACCGAAGGCCCCCCGCGCCCCGATGTGGTGCCGGGTGAACATCAGGTACGGCACGATCGCTGCGGTTGCCAGCCCGGTGACGGTGCCCCCGAACCAGAGCGCCCAGTCGATGTCGACGGCGAGACGCAACCCCAGCACATTAGGGCCGAGCAGTACGGTCCCCGCGCCGACCGTCAGCATGGCCATCGGCGGCGCGCCGTAGAAGTGCACCATGACCGGGTGAGAGGCGTGGCCGCGCGCGGTCGCCGGGTAGCGCACCCAGTGGATCACCGTCGCTGCGGTCAAGGCGATCAGCAGCGCGGCCGCCAGTGCCCAGATCACGACCGCGGCCGGCCGCAGGCCGGCGAACTGCACAGGCAGGGTGGCCGCCGCGACGGCCACGATGCCGGTACCCATGATCGAGGCGTACCAGTTCGGCGTCAGGTTGGCGAAGACCTGGCCGGGGTGATCGAGATCGGCCAACAGGCCGAATGGTGGCCGTCGCCGAGGCGGGCCGGGCCGGGGTGCATCCAGCAGCTCCTCGCTGTTGCGTTGGATCGACTCAGTGGCGGTGCTCGTAGTCATACCGTCCACACTGCCGCGCCACCGATCGCTTCAGTAGCTGCTCGAGGTTGTAGGGTTACAACCTCGATTGGTACCCGGGGCAGACCAGGTGGGGGCGCGCGTGCTCAGTACGCACTTGCCGGATCTCGATGCGCTCGAGGTGCTGCTGGCGGTGGCCCGGACCGGCAGCCTCAACGCAGCCTCGGCCGAGGTGGGCGTGAGCCAGCAGGCGGTATCGGCACGGATTGCCGCCATCGAGGCCCAGACCGGTGTTGGCCTGGTCACCCGGACGGCGCGCGGTTCGACGCTGACTCCGGCGGGGATGGTGGTGGCCGAATGGGCCGCCAGGCTGGTCGAGCTCGCCGCCGAACTCGACGCCGGACTTGCATCCCTGCGCCATGATCGCCAGATCCGGCTTCGGGTGAGCGCCAGCCTCACCATTGCCGAGCAGTTACTGCCGGGCTGGCTGGTCGCGCTCAACGCCGAGGCGGCCCGCCGGTCCCAGCCACGCACCGAGGTCACGCTCGAGGCGACCAACAGCGACACCGTGGCAGCCCGGGTCCGGGACGGTTCGGCGGACGTCGGTTTCGTCGAGGGACCTGCGGCTCCGCGGGGTCTGCGGAGCCGGGCCGTGGGACGGGACCGACTGCTCATCGTCGTCCGGCCGGACCATCGCTGGGCGCGCCGGGGGAGGCCGCTCGCTGCGGCCGAACTCGCTCGGACCTCGTTGGTGACCAGGGAGGAGGGATCGGGGACCAGACATGCCCTGGACGCTGCGCTCTACGCGGTGCTGGGCACCGACTATCCGCTAGCACCTCCTGCACTGGCCCTGTCCACGACCTCGGCGGTGCGGGCGGCGGTGATCGCCGGGGCCGGACCGGCGGTGCTCAGCGAGCTGGCAGTCCAGGACGATCTCAGCGCCGGACGGCTGAAAGCGGTTGCCACCGACGGTCTAGGGCTGGAGCGGACACTGCGAGCGGTATGGCGCGGTGGGCCGACGCCACCGGCCGGCGCGGTGCGTGACCTCATTGCCCTTGCCGTCAATCGGGCACGGTCTCGGTGAGGTCGTGATGTCACGGCTCAGCTGAGCGCCAGGACGTCGATCACCATCCGGGCGGTGCTACCGCCATGTTCTACGGCGAGGGCGATCGCCGCCGGCACGTCGAGGTCGGTCAGTAGGACGTCGGCGACCGATGATTCGACTGCGGTGCCGGCGTCCGGTTTGCCGGCGGCGTGGTAGAGCTGATCGAGCAGCCCGGCGGCCTCGTCGAGTGCTGCGCCGGTGTAGGACCACGGTTGGGCCCACGGGCGGTTCAGGCAGAGCAACCGGACGGCAGCAGCGGGATAGTCGTGGAGCAGCTGATCGACCAGCACCAGGTTGCCGGCGGACTTGGCCATCTTCGTGCCGTCCAGCTGCACCGTCCCCGCTCGCAGCCAGGCGCGCGCGAACGGGGTGACCCCGGTGGCGCCCTCGGCCAGTGCGCTCTCGCAGGCGTGGTGCGGAAAGGCCAGATCGGCTCCGCCGCAATGCAGGTCGACGGAGGGACCGTAAAGAGCCAGCACCATCGCGGCACACTCGGCATGCCAGCCCGGACGACCCGGCCCCCAGGGACTCGGCCAGGACACCTCCGGGTGGTCGATGGTTGACGCCCCGTTGGTGGTGGCGCGCCAGACCGCGACATCCAGTGGATGGTCCTTGCGCGGATCGTCCGGGCCATCGCGATATTCGGTGGCCAGGGCAATGGCTGTCGCCTCGTCCAGGTCCACCGCCGCTGCGGCGTGCGAGGTGCGCGCATAGACGCTGCCGTCCCGGAGGTAGGCGCGGTCGTGTGCGAGCAGAGCGGCCGCCAGTTGGACGACATGACCGATGGCCTGGGCGGCGCTCGGCTGATGGTCCGGGGTACGTACCCGCAAGCTGGTCATCGTGGCCTCGAACGAGGCTCGCTGCATGGCAGCGAGCATGGTCGCCGATTCACCGCGTCGCTGAGCCTCGGCGAACAGCACGTCGTCAACGTCGGTGATGTTGCGGGCGACGGTGACGGTGTGACCCTGCCAGGTCAGCACCCGATCCGCTAGATCGGCCCAGAGATAGGTCGATGCGTGGCCGAGATGGGTCACGTCGTACGGGGTGATGCCGCAGACGTACATGCGAACCCGGCCGACGGCGCCGAGCGGCCGGCCGCTCAAGGACAGCGGACGAGGCGGCGAGATGAGGCGCGTCGAGTTCATGCCGCCCAGTTTGCCGTACCGCCTCGTGGGCCAGGTCGTACTCGAGATCGGCTGCCGGTACGGCGTCTGACCGGTCGGGTTCGGCGATGTCACCCATGGGGACCTCCCGGGTCGCAACCTACTCCGGGACGCAGGGGCGCCGCCGCGGTGGCCTGGACGCGGCGGCGCCGTTCCTACTGTCGGCGCGGTTCAGGACGCGCCTGTGACCTCGAGCTGCTTCAGGGCCTTCGTAAGACGCCGATCAGCCCGTGGTGTTCGTTGTCGATGCCGGCACTGAACCAAATCGAATCGGCTCCGCCGGTGCTCGCCGTTCCCCTCTGCAAAGCCCACAAACCGGGGATGACCAGGGTCTTGCCGGTGCTGCTGTTGCGCAGTTGGCCTTCGATCTCATCACCGAAGCGGCCGTGCCGGTCATGCTCGATGACGTTGATCCGGCCGTCGCCGAAGTTGCCGACCAGGAGGTCACCGGCGAGTTCACCCCAGCTGGGCGGCGCGATCTCGAGACCCCATGGCGCATTGAGCGATTGTCGTGCCGCAACTCGGTTGATCAGCCGGCCCTCGGGGGTGAATTCGTCGACGAATCCGAGGCCCCGGCCGACCGCGTTGCGGTGCGTCGCCGGATCGACCTTGGCGTAGGCCACGAAGATGTTGCCGTTCAGCGTCGCGATCCCGAATGGCGCGTAGCCCTTGGGAAGCTTGCGATCATGGAAAGCCGCCGCTGAATGGCTCTGCAAGGTGAAGGTCGAATCGAACACGTCCACGGTGCCCTGCGCGAAGTTGGCGGCGTACAACTGTGGTCCGGAGCTGGCCACCGCGAGGGCCAGCCCCGTGTATGCGGCGCCGGGGACGGTGGCCTTGGTCTCGGCGTTGCCTTGCGCGGGGTCGACGCCCGGAGCCCAGGCTTCGATCCGGCCGGTGAGCGTGGAGAACAGGAACCGTGCCGGTGCGCTCGCGGTGCCTTGGGTGAGGACGAAGCCGGTAGTGCCGTTGAACACCTGGCCGGTGGGCAGTTCAGGCTTGTCCGGGAAGGTCACCCGGACCGCCGAGACCTTGGCCGCGGTGGTGGACCCGGCGGCCGAGCTGTACAGGGTCGCGGTGTCGGTCCCGTTGTTAGCTGACCACAGCGGCGTTGTAGGTCCGAGGGCGAGACCCCAGGGGTTGACCAGGTCGGGGTCGACGACCGACGCACCGACTGTGGCGAGATCTGACACCAGATTCACTTGGCTTACGGCTAGCCGGTTTCCGTGATGCTCGCCGCGATCGCGGTCCTCGGCACCGGCCGCGGTGGGCGCGACGAGTACGAGGCTCGATGCGGCAGCGGCGAGAACCGCGACCGCTCGGATGGGATGGGAAGACACAGACATGGCACCTCCAGGTGGACATTGGCCAATCTGTTGGTACGTAGCGCAGCGCGGGATGGTTCACCAGGTTCGGCAGGTTCACCAGGTTCAAGCCATTGCTCCGTACCTGGGATCAGGCGCCGCGGCGATCACCTCGGGCCAGTCGCAAAAAAAGGGGGGTACTAGTGCCTTGCTGGAGGTACTAGGACCAAGGTCCGATAGCGGCCGTGGTGCTCGGCGTGCCATAACTATGAGGCCGGTCCCGCCGTGGGTTGCCCCCGCTACCCACGGCGCTCCGGGCGCCCAGGGAGGCTATCGCTGAGAGCTGCGGCCGGTAGCAGCGACCGGTCGGCCGGTGGCCAGCGCTTCGGGTCAGTGCCGAGCTGGCGCAGAGCGGCAAGTTGGGTCGCGCTCCACGGCGACAGCACGTCGTCCGGCTCGGCCGCGGCGGCGTTGAATTCCGGCCAGGTCTGCCACCAGGCGGCGGCGACTTCGGCTGCGTTGGGCCGCAGGTCGGCGGCGTCGACGACAGCCCGGTACACCGGGCACAGCTCGTTCTCCATCGTCTCGTCGGTCATGATCGCCCGGTAGCGAAAGGTCGGAAGGACGAGGTCCAACCGCACCGGGGTCAGACCGAGTTCGTGACGGAGTCGGCGTCCTATCGCATCGACCATCGGCTCGTCCGGTAATGGATGGCCACAGCAACTGTTGGTCCGGACCCCGGGCCAGGTCGGTTTTCCGGTAGCCCGGCGGGTGACCAGGACCCGATCGGCGTCGTCGAAGACATAGCAGGAGAAAGCAAGATGTAGCGGCGTGCTGGCATGGTGCACGGTGGCCTTGGATTGGGTACCGATGGCGTGGCCGCCGTCGTCGCACAGGACCACGAACTCATCACCTGCGATGACCTCGCTCGTGGGTCTCATCAAGCCGCCCTCGGTTGAGTAAAGTGCGTCGGTACCACGACATCAGCCGGCGACCGGCATTTCGCACCGTCCACCGGCAACTGCTCGAGTAGAGCTGAACGCTACTGGGTGCGCGCAGTTTCAGCCAGGCGGTGCGCTGTCGTCCACGGTTGGTCTGTTTTGTTGGTGGCGGGCGGCATTGCGGCTTGCCAGCTTCGGAATCGGGGGATAGCGTCGAGGCGGCTCAGCAGGCAAGCCGATTCCGGGCGTGCGCGGTAGGGCAGAGGTGCTGGCATGGCTTTGCGATTGAAGCCCCGGAATTCGGAATTCTTCGACCTGCTGGCCGAAGGCGGGCGTAACGTGGCCGCGGCCGGGGATCTGCTTATTGGCCTGCTCGACCCGGAGACGTCTCGATCATCCCTTGCTGCGGCGATGACGGATCTGGAACACAACGGTGACACGATCACGCATCGCATCCTCCGCCAACTCAATTCCAGCTTCGTGACCCCTTTCGATCGTGATGACATCTATCGCTTGGCCGGCTCGCTTGACGACGTACTCGACGCGCTGGACGAGGCCACCGATTTCCTGGTGGTTGCAGAAGTAGGGCGGTTGCCCCTGCTGATGAACGACCAGATCCGGCTACTTCAACGCGCCTGTGGCGAAACTG
>JAVEEN010000210.1 GCA_030840445.1 Pseudonocardiales bacterium | reverse complement strand
CTGACCGGCCTGCCGCTGGATGCGCTGCCCGAAGCGCAAGGCCGCAAACCCGCGATCAACCTTCATGCCGCGCTCAGCACCGTGGCCGGCCTCGACGACGAGCCCGGATACCTCGACGGGTACGGGCCGATCACGGCCCAGGAACTCCGCCGCCTTGCCTTCGCCGCGGACGCCACCTGGCGCCGGATGGTCACCGATCCGGTGTCTGGTCAGATTCTGGACTTCGGGCGCACGACCTACCGGCCACCGAAACCGCTGATTGACCTGACCCTCGCCCGAGCTCAGGTGTGCGCCTTTCCCGGCTGCCATCAACCCGGTCACCACTGCGACATCGACCATATCGTGCCGTACGGGGAGCGGGGTGAGACCTGCCCGGCGAACACTGCGCCGCTCTGCCGCCGACATCATCGATGCAAGACCCGCGGGCCGTTCCGCTACCGGCTGAACCCCGACGGCTCGCACAGCTGGCAACTGGGCAGCGCACACACCTACACCAGCCGACCGCCCGCACGCCTTCGCCCCACCGATTACACGCCCTGGGAACAGCAAATCGCCGCTGCGCAACAGCAGCACAACGCAAGACGCGACGCAGCCGAAGACACCAACTACGCTGCAACCGTCGCGTCGATCAGCCGGGATCTCGACCTTGCTGTTGCCGCCCAAGACCCAGACTGGGAACAAGCCGCCTGCATCGCACTCGCACAGGTCCAGCGGCAACGCGCCGGCCAACTCGCCCGACGCGGGCAACCGCGCCGGTGCCAGTCGGCCGAGGTACCCGCTGATCTCCGGGTCGAACCGCCGTTCTAGTCGCCCCGGGGCCGGTTGGCTCAGTTCTCGGCGTTGAGCACATCCAGGGCATGCTGGAGATCGGCCGGAAACGGCGAGGTGACGCTGATCCACTCGCCGCTCGAGGGATGCTCGAACCCGAGCGAACGGGCGTGCAACCACTGCCGGGTCAGACCCAACTTGCGGCTCAACACCGGGTCGGCTCCGTACTGGGCGTCCCCGCAGCACGGATGCTTCAACGCCGCCAGGTGGACCCGGATCTGATGGGTGCGCCCGGTCTCGAGATGAATGTTCAGCAGCGAGGCCGCGCGATAGGCCTCGACCGTCTCGTAATGGGTCACGCTGTCTCGACCACCGGCCACCACCGCGAACTTCCACTCCGACGAGGGATGCCGGCCGATCGGGGCATCGATCGTCCCGCTGCTCGGATCCGGGTGACCCTGCACCAGCGCGGAGTAGAGCTTCTCGACGGTGCGCTCCTTGAAGGCCCGCTTGAGCACCGTATAGGCCAGTTCACTCTTGGCTACGACCATGACCCCGGTCGTGCCGGCGTCGAGCCTATGGACGATGCCCTGCCGCTCGGGCGCTCCGGAGGTCGAGATACGGAGTCCCATGGCGGCCAGACCCTGGGAGACGGTGGGTCCATCCCAGCCGATGCTCGGATGTGCGGCCACGCCAACGGGCTTGTCCACGACCACGAGATCATCGTCCTGGAAGAGGATCGACAGCCCGTCCACCGATCGGGGAGGCGCTGCCGCGAGATCAACCGGATCGGGGATGGTGATCTCCAACCAGGACCCGCCTTTGACCTTCTCCGACCGGGCCGGCAGGTCGCCGTTGAGCGTGACCGAGCCTTCGTCGATCAGGTCGGCCGCCGCGGTACGCGACAGCCCGAACATCCGCGAGATCGCAACATCCAGCCGAAGCCCCTCGAGCCCGTCCGGCACCGGCATCATCCGGCTATCAGGCATCGGAAGTCTTGCTGTCCTGCGTTTCGTCGTCCTCTTCCATCGGGTTTCGGCGGCCGTTGAAGTCGACACCGCGCACTGATAGCAGCACCGCAATCGCTCCGCCGACGACGATGGAGGAATCGGCGAGATTGAAGATCGGCCAGACGTGCCCGTCCGAGGCGAAGAGCGAGATCCAGTCCACGACGTGACCCTTGCCGACCGAGGGCGCTCGGAAGAACCGGTCGATCAGGTTACCGATCGCCCCGCCGAGGACGAGCCCGAGGGCCACCGCCCACGGTGTGGAGGTGAGCCGGCGGGCGGCCCGCAGGATGACGAACGCCACCACCAACGAGATCGCCGTCAGCATGACCGTGGCGCCAGTACCGACCGAGAACGCGGCGCCGCTGTTTCGCGCCTGCACGAGATAGACCGCGCCGCCGAACAGTTTGATCGGCCGGTCGTCGGGCTTGATCGTGGCGACCACCGCCACCTTGGTGGCCAGATCGGCGGCCACGACAAGTACCGCTGCCGCGGCGAAGAAGCCCATCCGGGTTCGGGACGGCGCGGGGGTCTTGACGCCGTCGCCGGGCGCGTCTGCGGTACTCACCTCCCCATTCTCGCCTACCGGGTGCCCATCATGCTCAGCGGCGCTCTGCCCTGGCTTTGCACTGTGCATCGAGGGTTGCCATCGGAAGGGCCTGCAACCGAGCCTTCGGAATGGGCCTGCCGCAGTCCTCGCAGAGGCCGTAAGTGCCCGAGTCGATCCGGCTGATAGCACGCTCGATCTGCGCGATCAGGTCATGTCGATTGGCAACGATGGACTGTTCCTGCTCGCGTTCGAACGTCTTGCTGCCGGCATCGGCCTGATCATCGCCCGCGCCGTCGGTGTTGTTCTGCTGGAGATCGTTCATCTCCGCCACCGAGCGCTCGTATTCCGACTGCAGATCGACGAGTTCGGTCTCGAGCTGACTTCGCAACTCTGCGAGTTCACTCGTCGTCAACTCGGCCTGGACCGGCGTCGCCTTGACCGCTGCCGCCCGCTTGGCGGACGGCCGCTTCTTGGCGGCGCCTGACTTGGCGGCGCCTGACTTGGCGGGACCTGACTTGGCGGGAGGTGACTTCGCAGGAGCCGTCGACTTCGAGGGGACAGCCTTGGCCGGAGGTGACTTCGCGGGAGCCGTCGACTTGGCCGGAGCTGACCTAGCGGGGGCTGCGTTCTTAGGTGGAGTTATCTTCTTGGCCGGCGCTGCCTTCTTGGCCGGAGCTGGTCGTAATGCGGTCACTGATGCCGCCTTCTGTGCCGGACGTGCTGGGGCGGCTGTTTGTTTAGCCGGTGCGGACTTCTTAGCGAGTGCGGACTTCTTTGCGGGTGCTGCTTTTTTAGCCGGTGCCGACCTCTTGGCCGGCGCTGCTTTCTTGGCCGGCGCTGCTTTCTTGGCCGGGCCCGACTTCTTGGCGGCACCGTCCGTCGCGGACGCGCCGACCCTCCGCAGGGCCTGCCCGATCCGACCTCGAACACCAGCCATGGCGTTCCTCTCCGAACCTCGTTGCCCAAGCCTGTTGAGTGGCCCAGCAAAGCGCTCAGGATACGAGTGTGATCAACTCCGCGCTAGGGGTAAGGGCAATTGTTCATAGTTCGCAATGCGGGCGCAACGGACTATGCGCCTGCTCCAGGCCCTGCGAGCGGAACCAGTTGGCGGCGAGCCGTAGACTGAAATCGGCGTCGAGGAGGACAAGTAGCGCCGGAAACGAACTGAAGCGACCCGGGGACGGTGCGAGCCCGGGGTGACGTCCGGACGCGAAATCACCTCTGAGCCTCGGAAGAACCGGTCGATCAGACCGCAGTAGAACCGGCGGCAAGACAGATGAGCGGGTCGCCCGGCACCATCGAGCGACCAAGAGGGGTGGTACCGCGGCGGTTCGTACCGTCGTCCCTTCACTGCAGGGCTTCGGCACGCGTTTCGCCACGTGCCGGGCCACACACTGGTGAAGGAGCAGCACACTCGATGGCAGAACGCACGCACACCCCGAACACCGACGACGTCGACCCGGCAGCGCCCGCGCGACCCGCGGGTGGGTACGAAGCCCTGCCGGCACACATCGACCTGGCCGCGACCGACCATCAGATCATCGACTTCTGGCGCTCATCCAAGGTGTTCGAACGGAGCCTGAGCCAGACCGAGGGTGGCCCGAGCTTCACCTTCTACGAGGGTCCACCGACGGCGAACGGCACGCCCGGAACCCATCACATCGAGGCCCGCGCCTTCAAGGATCTGTTCCCTCGGTTCAAGACCATGAAGGGCTACCACGTCCCCCGGATGGCGGGATGGGACTGTCACGGGCTGCCGGTCGAACTCGCCGTTGAGAAGCAGCTGGGATTCACCGGCAAACCCGACATCGAGAAGTACGGTATCGCGGAGTTCAACGCCCAGTGCCGGGCCGAAGTCCAACGCAATGTCGACCAGTTCACCGCCATGAGCGAACGGATGGGGTATTGGGCCGACTATGACAACGCCTACTGGACGATGAACCCGTCCTACATCGAATCGGTCTGGTGGGCCCTGAAAGAGATCTTCGACCAGGGTCTGCTCGTCGAAAGTCACCGGGTCGCCCCGTACTGCCCGCGCTGTGGCACCGGCCTCTCCGACCACGAGGTGGCGCAGGGATACGAGACCGTGGTGGATCCCTCGGTCTACGTCAAGTTCCCGCTGACCTCCGGACCGCACGGCGGTCAGGCCGATCTGTTGGTCTGGACCACGACGCCCTGGACGCTGGTGTCCAACACTGCGGTGGCGGTGAATCCGTCGGTCACGTACCTCGTGGTGCAGACGGGGACGGAAACTGGCCGCACCGACACCCTCGTGGTGGCCGAACCACTTGTCGCCAAGGTACTCAACGGAGCCGACTACACCGAACTGGCTCGGTACTCCGGCCGCGACATGGAACGCTGGACCTATCGTCGCCCGTTCGACTACGTGGCTATCGGTGACGCCGCCAATCCCGCCCACTACGTGGTGCTCGCCGATTACGTCACCACTGAAGACGGTTCCGGCCTGGTGCACCAGTCACCCGCATTCGGTGCCCCCGACCTGGAAACCTGCCGCGCTTACGGGTTGCCGGTGGTGAATCCGATCGGTAAGGACGGGCACTTCCTGGCCGGCGTACCCGTGGTCGGTGGAATGTTCTTCAAGGACGCCGACGACCGCCTGGTCAAGGAACTGCGCGAACGCGGTGTTCTGTATCGCCACCTGAACTACGAGCATGCCTACCCGCACTGCTGGCGCTGCCACACCCCGCTGATGTACTACGCGCTGCCCTCGTTCTACATCCGCACTACCGCGCGCAAGGACGAACTGCTGGCCCAGAACGAGGCCACCAACTGGTACCCCGACACGATCAAGCACGGCCGCTATGGCGACTGGTTGGAGAACAACATCGACTGGGCCCTGTCCCGCGACCGCTACTGGGGGACGCCGCTGCCAATCTGGCGAAATGACCTCGACCCCGAAAACCTGGTCTGTGTGGGATCCCTGGCGGAACTGTCCGAACTGACCGGCGAGGACCTGCAAGACCTCGATCCACACCGCCCCTATGTGGACGCACCGACCTTCACGCTGCCCGGCGTCGAAGGCACTTTCCGCCGAGTACCACAGGTGATCGACGGCTGGTTCGACTCCGGCTCGATGCCCTTCGCCCAGTTCGGGGCACCGCACCGCAACGCCGAGCTGTCCCGCCAGAACTATCCGGCCGACTTCATCTCCGAAGCCATCGACCAGACCCGGGGCTGGTTCTACACACTGATGGTGATCGGCACCTTGGTGTTCCACCGATCCAGCTACCGCAATGTGGTCTGCCTCGGCCACATCCTGGCCGAGGACGGTCGCAAGATGAGCAAGCACCTGGGCAACATCCTCGAGCCGATCCCGTTGATGGAACGGCACGGCGCCGATGCGGTTCGCTGGTTCATGCTTGCCGGCGGCTCTCCCTGGTCGGCACGCCGGGTCGGCCACAAGAACCTCGAGGAGATCGCCTCGAAGGTACTGCGCACCTACTGGTCGATCGCCTCGTTCCAATCCCTCTACGCCCGCGCGAACAGCTGGACTCCGGGTGCTGCTCTGCCCGGCAGCCCGGCCGAGCCGAACCCGTTGGATCAGTGGGCCCGAAACGAGACCGATCGGGTGGCCGCTGAGGTCGACGCGGCGCTGGAAGCCTACGATCCCGCGCGAGCAGGCAAGGCCCTGTTCGGCCTCATCGACGACCTATCCAACTGGTACGTCCGCCGTTCCCGGCGCCGGTTCTGGGATGGTGACCCGGCCGCGTTGCAGACCCTGCACGACTGTCTGGACGTATTGACCCGGCTCCTTGCGCCATTCGTGCCTTTCGTGACGGAGCGGGTGTGGCGGGCCCTGTTCGCCGAAGCCACCGGCATCGAGTCGGTCCATCTCGCGTCCTGGCCGACCGCCGAGGGTGCGATCGACACCCGCTTGTCCGAACAGATGGCGTTGGTTCGCCGGATCGTCGAACTGGGCCGCTCCGCCCGCGCGGAGGCCAAGGCGAAGACTCGCCAGCCGTTGGCTCGTGCCCTGATCTCCGCCGCCGGCTGGGCTGCGCTGCCGTCCGCGCTGAAGGAACAGGTCACCGACGAGCTCAACGTCCTGGAGCTGGCCAACCTCGCTGATGCCGGCGAATTGGTCGACCTCACGGTCAAGCCCAACTTCAGATCCTTGGGGGCACGTTTCGGTTCTCGGACGAAGCTCGTCGCCGAGGCCATCGGCAAGGCCGACGCCCCTGCTCTCGTCAGGGACCTTCGGGGCGGCACAGCACAGGTCGTCCTCGACGGCGAGGTGATAGTCCTTGCTCCGGACGACCTGCTGGTCACCGAGACGCCGCGATCGGGCTGGGCGGTAGCCAGTGACAGCGCCGAGACAGTCGCTCTCGACCTGGAGCTGACCGCCGAACTCCGTCGCCTTGGGCTGCTTCGCGATGTCGTCAGGCTCGTCCAGGAGGCGCGCAAGGCGGCCGGCTTCGAGGTCACCGACCGGATCGTGCTGCACTGGCGGGTGGGCGGCTCACCCGAACCGGCCGAGGCCATCCGGGAACACGCTGAGGAATTGTCTCGTGAGGTGCTCGCCAGCCAGCTCGTCGAGGGACCGCCGGAAACGCCGGACGGCGCCTTCCAGACCACCGATGACGAGCTGGGCCTGCATCTGTGGCTGGCTCGGACGGCTAGCTGAGCGAGCTCCGCGCCGAGCTGGCGCTACCGCTGTGCAACGTCCGCTGCCGCAAGCGCGGCGTCCGGGTCGCACTCCGAGCACGGGGTGAAACCGTCCGCCACGGCCTGCTTCAGCGGTATCGCCTCGCCGGCCCCTCCGGCCAGGAGGAACCGGCACGCCGCAAGGTGATATCTCGGGCGACCGTCGAGGACCCACACATCATCGGAGCCGTGTTGTCGCAGCGGAGCCTCAGTCGAAGCCGGCGGCGGATCGGCGTCCGGCGGATCGTGGCGGTCCGAGGTCGCGGGCACCGCGTCCGCAGGCGAACTGTCGGCGGCGGAGGCGGTCGCGGCGACAGCTGGCAGTACCGCCGCAGCCAGTTCTGCTTTCGCTGCCTCGGCGGCCAGTTGGGCCACGGTCTTGGTGGCCGCGCGAGGTCGGGCTGACGGTGCCGCAGCCAGCCGCCGACGGCTGCGGACGATCAGGTACCCGGCGATTGCCGACGTCACCATCGAAGCGATGACCAACGGTGTGCTGCTGCCGACCAGTCCCAGGATCAGAAAGCCGAGCGCGACGACGAGCAGTAAGAGAATGGCGAACTGCACGTCGTCGCGCTCCCTAGAGCCCTGCGCGCTCAGCCGCTGTTGTCGGCCTGCTGGCGTGCCTCGGCCGGTTCCGCCTTGCCACTGGCATCCAGGTCACGTAGCTGCGACTCGAGGTAGCTCTTCAGGCGCGAGCGATACTCGTGCTCGAAAGTGCGCAGTTCCTCGAGTCGCTTCTCCAGCGCCGCCCGGCGCTGCTCGAGCTGGGTCGTGATCTGGTTCGCGCGCTGCTCGGCTTCTTGTACGGTGCTGTTCGCCTTGGCCTGCGACTCACGGGTGAGCTGTTCGGCTCGAGCCTGGGCGTCGCTGATGGTCTTCTCGTGGAAGGCGCGCGCTTCGGCCTGGACCCGATCCTGGTGCGCCTTGGCATCAGTCACGGTCTTCTCGTGGTGCGCCTTGGCCGCGGCCGTCTGCTCATCGGCAGCCTGCTGCGCCAGCGCGAGCACCCGCTCGGCCTGGCTGAGCTGACTCACGCTGGCACCCGCGGCGGCTGGACCGGCTGCCGATGCCGCCTGCACGGCGGTCCGAGCGGCGTTGAGGTCCTGCTGCGCCCGGTTGAGCGCGGCCTCGAGCTCGGTGACTCGAGCGCTGACGCGCTTGTTCTCGTCGCGGCTGGCGGCCAAGGCCGCGGTGTCCCCACCGGCGGCGGTGGCCCGCTGGCGGGAGGCGGCAACCTCCTGCTGGGCGGCGGCAAGGTCCTGCTGCGCCTTGGCCACACCCTGCTTGGCCTGAGCCAGGGCCGCGTCCAGTTCGCTCACCCGCGCTGCCAGCCTGCGGTTTTCCTCACGGGACGCGTTCAGCGCCGCTGGGTCGCCACCCTGTCCGGCCGCGCCGTCGGCCGGCACTCCGCCGGAGCCTGCGTGATCGCGGAGCTCCTTGTTCTCCTCGATCAGGCGCGCAAGCTCGACCTCGATGATGTCGAGGAATGCGTCGACCTCTTCTTCGTCGTACCCGCGCTTGCCGATCGGGGGCTTCTTGAAGACCACATTGTGGACCTCGGCGGGTGTCAAAGGCATCGATTCACCTCATGGGTCGGGACGAAATGCTCTTGGGTTCAGAGCATTGCAACATCGAGAACGGACGGACGGACAACAGGAGCAACCGCAAAGGTAGCCCCTGTGCGCTCCCTAGACTAAGTGAGCGCACACAGAGAATACCGAGATGCAACGATTACGCGCGCAGGACTGGCGCTTTCGAGATCACAAATGACCGATTCGCATGCCCGCGACCGGTGGTGGACGCTCAGTTGCTCGGCCCATAAGACGCTCCGGCCAGGCCGCCGACGATCTGCTGCAGGATGATGATCAGAATGAAGAGCACGATGACGCTGAGATCGAGGCTGATCCCGCCGATCCGCAGCGGCGGGATGATCCGGCGGAGCAGTCTCATCGGTGGGTCGGTGACGGAGTAGACCAGTTCAAGCCCGATCGCCGTCAGCCCGGCCGGACGCCAGGAGCGGGCGAAGCTGCGAGTGGTCTCGGCAACCAGACGGGCGATGACCAGCAGATAGAACACCAGCAGGGCCAGACCCACCGCACCCCAGAACGTCGCCATACTCAGGAGTCTAGTTGGGTGCTGAACTGACGCTGCCGACCCGCCCCGCCGAGATCACCAGGGTCGCGGTGTGCCTGTCGATCAGCTCTGGTTGTAGAAGCCCGTGTCAGCTATTCGTTGTTTGTCCGCCGCAGTGACGGTGATGTTGTGCGGGCTGAGCAGGAAGACCTTGGGCGTGACCCGTTCGATGCTGCCGTGCAGACCGAAAGTGAGACCCGCGGCGAAATCGACCAGTCGCTTGGCGTCGGCGTCGTCCATCTCAGTCAGGTTCATGATCACCGGCGTGCCGGCCCGGAACTGCAGGCCGATCGTCTTGGCCTCGTTATAGGTCCGGGGGTGCAGGGTCGTGATCCGCTGGGTGGGCTGCTCGTAGCCGGCGTCGTAATCGTCGTACACGTCAGCCGCCGACGCGCCATGGCCGGCGTCGGAGGCGTGAGCGTCATAGCCACGCGGCTGGGACACCTCGACCTCCCGGCGGGAGTAGTGCGGATCACGGGCGAGCGCACCGTAGGACTCCGTCCCATCGGCGTAGTCGTCGTCCTCGACTAGCCCGAGGTAGACGCCCATCTTCCGAAAGGCTGTAGCCATTTCGTCCTCCTGTGTCGGTACCGCTCGCAACGATGCTCTGCGAGGCGACGTTATCTGAAAGTCTGCGCCCGAGGGCCAAGCAACGCCGTACCGACGCGAACGTGTGTCGCACCGTGCCGGATCGCGGCTTCGAGGTCGCCGCTCATGCCGGCCGAAATCGCGGTGGCGGCCGGATGTTGTCGAATGAGCATTGCGGATAGGCCGGCCAGGTCGGCGAAGGCCTGGTCCGGGTCGGCATCGATCGGCGCGATCGCCATGACACCCTGCAGATCAAGGCCGTCCTTGGCCTCGATGTCAGCGGCCAGCGCGGGCACGCCGGCGGGGATCACACCGCCGCGCTCCGTGTCAGCGTCGATGCTGACCTGGATCAGCACCCCTAACGATGCACGTCCGGCCCGGCGGGCCCCGCCGACCAGCGGCTGCAGCAGTTCCGGTCGGTCCACGCTGTGGATCACGTCGGCGTAGCCGGCCACCGACTTGGCCTTGTTCGTCTGCAGCCGGCCCACGAAATGCCACCGGACCGGCGGCGCGGAAAGAGCGGCGAAGTCAGCCGTCTTCGCCGCGGCCTCCTGGTCGCGGCTCTCCCCCAGGTCAGTCACCCCCAGCTCGGCCAGCAGTGCGGCGTCGGAGGCGGGAAAGAACTTCGTGACCGCTATCAACCGGACGTCCTCCGGTGCGCGGTTCGCGGCTCGGCAGGCCTGCACGATCCGCGACCGCACCTGACTCAGATTCGCGCGAAGCTCGTCGCGCCGAGCATCGATGCTGCTCATCCCGGCCGCCCGGCTATTTTGATCCAGCAGCGTCGAACTGCCTTGCTACTTGAGAAAATCTGGCACGTCCAACTCGTCGTCGAGATTGACCGGCTTGCGCGCCGCGGACGGACTCGGCGTCCAGGTCGCACCGGGGTTTGACGGGCTGGGTCCGGAGTAACTCGGCCCCGATGAACCAACGGCGGACTGGCTCGACGACAGGGATTGACGCGCGGCTGAGTCCGGTGTCGTCGAAGGCGACGATCCAGCTGCTCCCGACGAGTTGTTCTCGAATTCTCGGCGAACATCTGCCTTCTTGTAAGGCAGCTGACCCGAGTCGAAACCGGCGGCGATCACGGTCACCTTCACCTCGTCGCCCAAGGTGTCGTCGATGACCGCACCGAAGATGATGTTGGCCTCCGGATGAGCCGATTCGGCCACCAAAGATGCCGCATCGTTGATCTCGAACAGTCCGAGATCGGAACCGCCGTAGATCGACAACAGCACGCCGTGCGCACCTTCCATGCTCGCTTCGAGCAGTGGAGAAGCAATGGCCATTTCCGCTGCAGCCCGCGCCCGCCCGTCTCCCCTGGCCGACCCGATACCCATCAGAGCCGAACCGGCTCCGCTCATGACGCTCTTCACATCGGCGAAGTCGAGGTTGATCAATCCGGGCGTGGTGATCAGGTCGGTAATGCCCTGCACACCGGACAGCAGCACCTGGTCGGCGCTGCGGAACGCGTCCATGACCGAGACGTTGTTGTCCGAGATCTGCAACAACCGGTCGTTCGGGATCACGATCAGCGTGTCGCACTCGGCCCGCAGTTGCTCGATTCCGATCTCGGCCTGGTTCGCCCGCTTCTTGCCCTCGAACGAGAACGGCCGGGTGACCACGCCGATGGTGAGCGCGCCGAGCTTGCGCGAGATGCTGGCCACTACCGGCGCGCCACCGGTTCCGGTGCCGCCACCCTCTCCGGCGGTGACGAAGACCATGTCGGCGCCCTTGAGCACCTCTTCGATCTCATCGCGATGATCCTCAGCGGCCTTGCGCCCGACGTCGGGCTGCGCGCCCGCGCCTAAGCCTCTGGTGAGTTCGCGGCCGACATCGAGCTTGACGTCGGCATCGGACATCAGCAGCGCCTGGGCATCGGTGTTCACCGCAATGAACTCGACGCCCTTCAGGCCTTGCTCGATCATCCGGTTCACGGCGTTGACGCCGCCGCCGCCGACACCGACGACCTTGATGACGGCCAGGTAGTTGTGTGGTGGAGTCATGAGGCACTCTTTCGGTCGTCGGTGTGAACTCTCACCCTCAGGTAGACCCTTAACGTTATGTCAACCTGAGCGATAAATGCGAAGGTAGTTGGCGGTTCGGCTTCTACAAGCAGGCGCGCCGCGACACATGGCAAAACCTCATTCGGACGGGACTTGCCTCGGACCTTCCGACGACATCTACGCCAACGGCCGATCAGCGGCTGATGACGGTGTCCGGATCGCTGACGTCGAAGTACCGACCCGGCTGACCCAGTATCGCCGGGAGCAGTTTCGCCTTGTCCGCATTGCGATCCGTGCCTCCCCACAACACGGTCCGACCATCGCGCAAGGTCAAGGTGATGGACTCGCTGCTTCCGGCGGTGACCGTGCGCACCTGGCCGGCCACGGCGGAGCTGAGCGATCCCGCCACCGCGGCCGCCGCGTTACCGAGCGCAACATCGGCGGCCGAGAGTTCCGGCAGACCACGAGGCGCCGTGCTCACCGTACGAAATGCGACGCCGCCGGCATCCAGCAGCGTCACCACTCCCCCGGCGCTTCGATAGCCGACGGCGATCCGTTCGATGATCGTGATACCGACTGTGGAGGGATAGCTGGTGGTCACGGTTGCCGAGCGAACCTCGGGCAACGCTTCCACCCGGCGCTGGACCGCGCTGGTATCCAGGCGGATCAGCGGGGTACCGGGCTTGATTGCGGCCGCCTGCGTGATCTGCTCCGCCGACAGTGTTCTGGTGCCCCTGACATCGACGGATCCGACGCCGAGCAGGCTGGAGAATCCGGCGATCCAGGTCAGGGAGGCGACCAGGACCACAGCGCCGGCCAGCATCAGCCAGCGGCGTGACAGGGCGCCGGTCCGCGTCACCGGGGGTGGACGATCGGTGGTTAGCGTCACGACGCGCCGTTTCGAACCGTGGCCAACGCGGTGATCTCGCTGAGGATCTCCGGGCAGACCAGGTGGACGTCGCCGATACC
This sequence comes from Pseudonocardiales bacterium, assembly GCA_030840445.1. GTDB lineage: Bacteria > Actinomycetota > Actinomycetes > Mycobacteriales > Jatrophihabitantaceae > Jatrophihabitans_A. Next base: position 3,995 of record JAVEEN010000210.1, on the reverse strand, counting down.
CATCGTCATCACCACATCGCCCGGCCGGACGACCGCGGCGACCCGAGCCGCCGTCGCGCCCCAACTCGGCTCGTAGATGACCTGATCAGCCGGCAGCGGCACCCGTTCTGCGATCAGGGCTCCTGACACCCCCGGGATCGGCTCCTCCCGTGCCGGAAAGATGTCCATCAACACCGCGATATCGGCCACCGCCATAGCGTTGCCGAACTCCTGGGCGAACGTCTGAGTACGGCTGTAGGTGCCGGGCTGGAACACCGCGACCAACCGCCCGTCCCCGCCGATCACCGAACGGGCCGCGGTCAGAGCCGAACGGACCTCGGTCGGGTGGTGGGCGTAGTCGTCGTACACCCGGACGCCATCGGCCTCGCCGCGGAACTCGAACCGTCGGTGCACACCCTGGAAATCCCGCCAGGCCTGTTCCACGCGCGCCGCATCCATGCCGAGCTCGGCGGACAGCGCAAAGGCGGCCGACGCGTTCAGGGCCATGTGATGCCCGATCAATGCACCGACCTTGACTCGGGAGGGCGGTCGCTGCGCAATGGCGCCGGCGTCCTGCACGGTGAACTCCACCGAATCAGGATGTTCGGTGATGTCCGACACCCGGATGTCAGCGTCCGAAGCGACTCCGTAGGTGCGGACCCGGACCCCGCGGGCTCGGGCATAGTCGGCGATCCGGCGGGCGCCGGCATCGTCGGCACAAGTGAGCAGCAGGCCCCCGGGCGCGATCCGGTCGACGAAGAGTTCGAAGGCCCGGAAGATGCCGGCCAGATCACCGTGATTTTCCAGGTGATCAGCCTCGACATTGGTGATGATCGCCAGTTCGGGACGGAGCAGCAAGAACGATCCGTCACTCTCGTCAGCCTCGACGATGAACAGCTCACCGCTGCCGGCGTGCGCGTTCAGTCCGGACTCGTACAGGTTCCCCCCGATGGCGAAGGATGGATCGAGGCCGCAGGCCTGCGCGGCGACGGTCAGCAGCGACGTCGTGGTGGTCTTACCGTGGGTACCGGCGATGGCGATGGCCCGCTTACCCGTGATCATCGCGGCCAGCCCACTCGCTCGGCGCAGCACTCGCAATGATCGCTGGCGCGCGGCGACGAGTTCGAAGTTCTTGGGGTTGATCGCGGTCGTGTAGATGAGGGTGTCGATGTAGTCGAGGTGGTCCAGCGAATGCCCGATCGACACGTCCGCGCCGAGGGCCCGCAGGGCCGTGACAGTCACCGATTCCCTACCCTCGCAACCGGAAACCTGCAGGCCGCGAGCCAACATGATGCGAGCCAGGCCGCTCATGCCGGCCCCTGCGATTCCCATGATGTGCACCCGTCCGAGCTCGTCGGCCGACGGGATCTGCTCGGTGGCCGCGGAGGTGACCAGCGCAGCGCCAGGCGCCGCCCAGTCAGCGGGCCGCTTGTAGCTCGACTGCGAGCGGGTGGCGGCGTCGGGCAGCCAAGCCCCCGGTGCATCCTCAGGCGTGCCGCCCACGAGCAACCTCCAGAACCTCTCGGGCGAGAACCTTTCCCGCGTCGCGCGACCCCGATCGCCGCGCCGCCTCAGTCATGGCGGCCAGCCGGGGCGGATCCTTGAGGACCCCGATCACATTCTGCGCCACCCAAGCCGAGGTGCAGTCCCCGTCGGCCACGATCAGGCCACCACCGGCAGCAACGATGGGCTCGGCGTTCAACCGCTGTTCGCCGCCTCGCAAGGGCAGCGGGACATAGGCCGCGGCCAGCCCGACCGCAGTCAGTTCGGCCACCGTCATGGCTCCGGAGCGGCACAGCACGAAATCCGCCGCCGCGTAGGCATCGGCCATCGTTTCCAGGTACGGCAGGACGACGTACGGCGGCTCGCCCGCGGCGCGGTCGGGAGGCGTAACGGGGTTCTTCCCGCCGGCGATGTGAAACACCTGGATCCCGGCCGCCGCAAGCTCGGCCGCAGCGCCCAGGACGGCCTCGTTGAGTCGTTGGGCACCTTGGGAGCCACCGGTGACCAGCAGCGCGGGCAGCTGCGGTGCCAGTCCGAGTTTCGCGCGAGCAGCCGGCCTCGCAGCCGTCCGGTCGAGTTCGGTGATGGCAGGCCGCAGCGGGATGCCGATGGCCTTGCCGTGCCGGATCTTCACGGCCGCGGAGGCGCTGAACACGTGGCTGGTCAATCGCGCCGCCAGCCGGTTGGCCAGGCCCGGACGGGCGTTGGCTTCGTGGACGACGATGGGGATCTTGCGCTTGCGAGCAGCCAGATATGCCGGGACTGCCACATAGCCGCCGAAACCTATCACCACGTCGGCCTCGACCCGATCCAGAACAGCGCCGGCTGCCCGAACAGCCGCCAGCACCCTACCCGGCGTCGTGAGCAGCGCGAGATTCAGCTTGCGTGGCAGGGGAACCGGCGGGATGAGTTCGAGTGGATAACCGCGGGCCGGGATCAAGGTGGTATCGAGGCCGCGCTCAGTGCCCAGTGCGGTGATCATGGTGTCGGCGGCGATGCGCCGGATCGCGTCGGCCACGTTCATCGCCGGCTCGATATGTCCGGCTGAATGCCCGCCTGCGACCACGACCGAGACCGGCCGCACCACGGCCGTGCCGCGTGCCTGACTCACCGCGCCCGCCGTCCGGTGGCCTCAGTGCCGGTTGGTCTGAGCCGTTGCGGGACCGGCGCCCGAGTCGCGGTCCGCTGATCATTCGTGGCCCTGGTACGGGCTCCGGCCGGGTGCGCACTCGGCTGGCGAGCGGCTGCCGGCGGACGCACAGGCCGGCTGGTGGCACGACCGGCAGCAGCCGGCGACGCGAGCGGCTGGCCTGCACGCTTGGCGCGCGCCGCCGTCTTCGGGGTACCCAGTCGCAACCAGCGCACCCAGCGCGCCGTGGTTCCCAGTTTGGCCGCACGCTGGGCGGCCTGGACTGCAGCGGGCTCGTGGCGGGCGAAGGAGACGATCATGCCGAGCACACCGCAGGTGAGGATCAGGGACGTGCCGCCATTGGAGATGAAGGGCAGCGGGATGCCGGTGACGGGCAACAGGGCGGTGACGTAACCCATGTTGATCAGGGCCTGACCGGCGATCCAGATGGCGGCACCCGAAGCCACCAGGCGGGTGAACGGGTCGTTGCTGCGGAACGCGATTCGCATCCCGGAATAGGTGAACAGCCCGAACAACAGCAGCACCACCGTGGTGCCGAGCAACCCGAGTTCCTCACCGACGACGGCGAACACGTAATCGGTGTTGGCGTTGGGAACCCAGCCGTACTTCAGGGTTCCGCGACCGAGGCCCACCCCGAAGACCCCGCCCGAGGACAGCGCCCACAGGCCGCCCAGAGCCTGATACCCGTGGCTTTGTGGATCCAACTCGGGATGCAGGAAGGTGGTCAGGCGCTGCAGCCGATACGGTTCGGTGACCGCCATTGCGGTTACGCCGGCCGCGACCAGGGCGAGGATCAACGCGAAATAGCGATAGGGCAGCCCCACCATCCACAGCAGGCCGACCAGGATCAGAATGAAACACAGGCTGGTTCCCAGGTCCGGTTCGAGCATGATCACCGCGATCATGGCTATGAAGCCGGGAACGATCGGCACCATGACGTGTTTGGCCGAATTCAAGGTCTTCAGCGATTCCTTGCGCGCCAGCAAATCCGCGCCCCACAGCAGCATGGCCAGTTTGGCGAACTCCGAGGGTTGCAAGGTGAGCGGCCCCAGCTGAATCCATCGGTGCGCGCCGTTGATGGTCGCTCCCACGCCGGGGATGAGTACACCGATCAGCAGGATCACCGACAGGCCGAGCGCTGGATAGGCCAGCCGCCGATAGGCCGCCGGAGGGAGCCGGACCGCAAGCCAGAAGACCGGAACGCTGAGCCCCAGAAAGACGATCTCGCGGATCAGCTGCGACCAGATGTTGTCGCCGGTGGTATGCAGCGAGGCCGAAATCGTGGTGGACGCCGACATCAGTAGGCCGAGGAACAGCAAGCCGCCACCGGCGCCGAGCGTCAATTGCAGCGAGGCATAGGGAT
>JAVEEN010000188.1 GCA_030840445.1 Pseudonocardiales bacterium | reverse complement strand
TCCTCTCTGATTGGTACCGATTGCCGATAACCGATTGCCGGTTAACCGATGCAACGCCTCCAGGGTGGCCGCGCGCGCCTCAGCCTCAGGTCATTCGAACGTTAAGAACACCTCAAGTCCTTCGTGTCCGAGAAGGGGCCGGCACCGGCTGGGTAAGCGCTTATTCGCCGTCGTCATCGCGTGGAAGCACGGCCGACATACGCCGCCGGGACGCTTGAAGGACACGCTCGTAGCTGGACTCAGGAGGTCACGATGAGCGCGTCAGACCAGCACCCCGGCGACACCGTCGGGCCGTTCGCCGATGAGTGGACCACAGTGGCCTGCCCGGAGTGCGGCGCCCAGGCCGAGATCGAAGCTCGTTCGCAGGTGGCGGCCACCAGCGGGTGGGTCGAACTTCTGAAGATCAGGTGCCTGTTCCGGCACTGGTTCCTGCTTCCCGAGGAGTTGGTGTAGACGAACTCCCAGCGGTGACCTGAACGCCGGCAGCCGGCAGTTTGGCGGGCGGTGGGCGGCGGGCGCTATGGCCGGTCGGCGCCGAAGCCACCTTCGACGAAGGCGACCGTCTCGAATACCACCCGATGACCGGGCTCGGCGTTCCAGGCCTGGGTCGAGGCACTGGAGAGGACCTCCGCAAGCATCGTCCACGCGAGCAGATCCTCCGCTACCAGCCGGTCCGCCCGGCTCCACAGCAGCACGATGCGATCGGTAGCCGGCCAGCTTCGAGCGAGGTCACGCAGTCCGTCGGCCAGGGCGTCCAGATTCGCCCCGGCCGTATCCGGCAGGCGCAACACCGTGGCGATGCTGCGGTAGAGCTGCCGCCGCCCGGCCAGTTCCGCGCCGTTCACACCCACGATCGCGAATCCGGCCGCGGACAGCACGATTCCTACCTCAACCTCGGTGCCGGCCGCCGCGACGTGAAAGGCCTGACCACGAAGCCATGGCAGATGCTCCGACACCGCCGTCCAGACCGTCATCGAGCCGGACCGTCGCCGGGCTGCATGCAGATCAGGTGGGCAACCAGAGCCGTCCAGCCGGTTTGGTGGGAGGCGCCGAGCCCGGCGCCGGTGTCGCCGTTGAAGTATTCGCTGAACGTCACGTGGGAGGACCACAGCGGCCCGGACCCGACGTCACGCGGATCACCCGGCCGTCGACCGGAGCCATCCGGCCGGAACAGGTCGATCAACCTGTCGTGCAGGGCATCGGCCACCGCGACCAACCCGACGCGATGCTCCGAGCCGGTCGGCAGGGCGAGGCGTATGTCGGATCCGGAGCCATTGCCGTAGGTGCGGAGGGCATCGGCCAGCAACACGTTGACCGGAAACCAGATCGGGCCGCGCCAGTTGGAGTTGCCACCGAACAGCCCAGTGTCGGACTCTGCGGGGAGGTAGGAGATGGACATCCGCTGGCCCTCGACATCGACCTCGTAGGGCTTTCGATAGGCGGCCGACAGCGATCGAAGCCCATAGGGCGACAGGAATTCATCCTCATCCAGAGCCCTCGACAGCACCAGCGCGACCCGATCGGCCGACAGCAGGGACAGCGTCAGATGTTCACCCTCCGGGCCATGGCTGGTCACCAGGGAGTTCAGCACCTGCGGCCGCCGCCGCTGCAGCCAGCGAATTCGCGCGGTGAAATCAGGGAGCTCGGTGGCGACCCAGTTCTCGGCGAGTCCGACCGCCAGCAGGGGCAACAGGCCGACCATCGATCGCACCGGCAGCTGCTGATAACTGCCGTCAGCATCGACCAGGACGTCGTAGAAGAACCCGTCCTCGGCGTCCCACAGCGATACGTTCTGGCTGCCGAACGCGGAAAGGGCCTGCGCAATGGACAGGAAGTGCTCCAGGAATTTCGTCGCCGTGTCGTCCCACGCACTGTCGTGTCGCGCCAGCTCGAGCGCGATCTGCAACATCGACAGGCAGTAGAAGGCCATCCAGCTCGTTGCATCGGACTGTTCCAGGCGATGTCCGGCCGGTAACGGAGCCGACCGATCGAACAGCCCGATGTTGTCCATCCCGAGAAATCCACCCTCGAACAGGTTCGAACCGTCGGCGTCCTTGCGGTTGACCCACCAGGAGAAGTTCAGCAACAGTTTCGTGAACACCCGCAGCAGAAAGTCCTGATCGGACTTGCCGTCGATGCAATACACCTGCCAGGTCGCCCAGGCGTGCACCGGTGGATTGACATCGTCGAAGGACCATTCGTAGGCGGGCAACTGCCCGTTCGGATGCATCGCCCACTCACGGCACAGCAGCACGAGCTGGTCTTTGGCGAAGGCGGAATCGATGTGCGCGATGGTGACGCAATGAAAGGCCAGGTCCCAGGACGCGAACCAGGGATACTCCCAATCGTCGGGCATCGAGATCACGTCGGCGAGATCCAGCTGCCGCCAGCCGACATTGCGGGACCCACGGACTCGCCGCTGTTCGGACGGTGGCGGCTGAGCCGGGTCTCCGTCGAGCCAGTCGTTCACCGAGTACCGATACAGTTGCTTTCCCCAGAGCAGGCCGGCGAAAGCTCGCCGAGCGATAACCCGGTCCGCGTCCGGCGTATCGGACGGGATGACCTCGTCGTAGAACTCCTCGGCCTCGCCGATCCGGTCTGCGAACACCGCCTCGAAGGCAGGTCCGAACGGGCGGTCGGGCAGGGCATCGGCCCGCAAGCGCAACTCGACCGTCACCGACGAGCCGGCGGCGACGGAATCGAAGTGGTACCAGAACGCGGCTTTGGTGCCGGTGCCCGCGGGATTCACCGCGCTCGTTTCCCCCTTGACCACCGCACGATTGATGCCGTCCTTCGGGTAGGGCGAGGTGTTTTCCGCAGTGCCGAAGAGGGCGACCGAATCGGTCTCGTTATCGCACACCAGCACCTGTGGAAGCACACCGCGATGGTCACCGGAATGCCAGCTGTCGCGAGAAGCCGCCGCGGCAAGCAGGTAGCGACCCAGGAAGGCATGGTCGGCCTGGACGGCGCGCAGATCACCATCGGCCAGTTCCGGCGGATCCAACCGGCGCAGCGCGGGCCGGCGATCGTCACCGCCCCAGGCCCAGGTGTTGCGAAACCACAGTTGCGGCAACATATCCAGTTCGGCTGCGTCCGGCCCGTGATTGGTCGCGGTGACCCTGATGCAGAGATCGTCCGGCGAGGCCTTGGCGTAGCGAACCGAGATGTCGAAAAACCGATCCGATTCGAGCACCCCGGTGTCGGAGAGTTCGTACTCGGGTTGGTCCCGACCGCGGCGGCCGTTCTCGGCTATCAGGTCGGCGTAGGGGTAGGCCAGCTGCGGATAGCGGTATACCCACTCGGCGTACGAATGGGTCGGCGTCGCGTCCACCGCCCACCAGTACTCCTTGACGTCCTCGCCATGGTTGCCCTGCGGATTGGTCAGGCCGAACAACCGCTCCTTGAGCCGATCGTCCTGGCCGTTCCACAGGGCCACAGAGAAGTTGAGGAACCCGTATCGGTCACAGATGCCACCGAGGCCGTCCTCGCCCCAACGGTATGCCCGCGAATGGGCTTGATCGAAAGGGAAGTACCCCCAGGCGTCGCCGTCGGCCGAGTAGTCCTCCCGGACCGTCCCCCACTGCCGACCGGCCAAGTAGGGACCCCAGAACCGCCAAGCGTCGGAGGCCCCCGGCGATTCGGCCAGGCGGGCATGCTCGGCAGTTCGGGTGGCCGATCGCAGCCGGTCCGGTCCCGCCGCGGCATGCCGGCCTTGGGAGGTGCTCACGTCGGCTCGCCATTCGGCCGCTCGCCGGCCAGGTCACCGGTTATGTCGGTGGCCATGCCATCGCCCTCGAGCCAACCCAGCTGGCCGTCCGGCGACCAGAAGGCCAGGTACGTCCCGTACGAGGGCGCCACGCGCTGTTCCATCGACCGCGCCAGCGGGCCGTCGGGGCCCTGGACCATCCGGACCTGGCGGTCGATCGCGATCACCGCTCGCCCGGCGGGCGTCCTCGCCTGAGCGCGCCAGTCGAGGCGTGGCCGATGCCAGCGTGGCGTGCCCGGCGGTGGCAGCGGCTGATTGGGTGGCTTGTGGCCGCGGGCGTAGCTGCGGACCGAAGGCACGGCAAACGTCGAGCCGTCAACGGTCCACACCCGTAACGACCAGCCCGCTCGCGGGCCGCCGACCTCATAGATCAACCCGACACCGGAGATCTGCTCAAGCGGAATCCATCTCGATCGATGCAGCGTTCTGGGCAACACCAGGCTCAGTGTCCTCAGCACCGGGCGGCGAAAGACCTCTCGGCCGGACATGACCAGCAACGGCAGCGACAGCAGGCAGATCGCCGTGCCGACCACACCGGGCCAGATGGAGCGGTCGGCGACCCCGCGCACCAGCAGGTAAGCGCCGAGCGGGAAGAACAGCAGGCCGAGCACGACGTTCAGCCAGCTCTCCCAGTGAACCGGGAGACGCCGGACCACTGGGTCCTCGTCGTGCCTGCTGTGCACACTGCTGAGTCTGACAGGCGGTTGACTCCGGTGACGAAAGCAGTTTGCAGGCGCCGACTAACGTTGACCAATCGTGAGCGAAGATCCGGTACTCCAGGCCGAAACCGCCCATTTGGAGTTGTCCAACGCCTGTCTGGAGCACATGCGCGAGGGTGCCGAGCGGATCGCCGACTACGGTGTCGACGCCCTGGCCAGCGAGAGCCTCGGGAGGCTGCGGGCCGAGCGGATCCAGCACCTCAGCGACGACGGCCAGGCGCCACCGTTCTTCGGCCGCACTGACCGCGACCCGGACGCCGAACATCCGGCGGGCGAGGTCTTTCATATCGGCCGGCGCCATCTGCGCGACGAACTGGGCGATCCGGTGGTCATCGACTGGCGGGCACCGATCGCCCGGCCGTTCTACCGGGCCACACCGACGGATCGCCAGGGGGTCAGGCTGCGCCGGCGGTTCGGGTTCAGCACCACGACGACGACGGCCGCGCTCACCTCCTACGAGGACGAGCACCTCGATGCTGGGGAGAGCCTGGGACTGCGCTCCGATCTGTTGCGGGCCGAGATCGAGCGGCCACGGGTCGGGCCGATGCGTGACATCGTCGCGACCATCCAACCGGATCAGGACGAGTTGGTCCGGGCCGACCTGGACACTTCGCTGTGCATCCAGGGCGCACCGGGTACCGGCAAGACCGCTGTCGGCCTGCATCGAGCCGCCTATCTGCTGTACACCTACCCGGAACGCCTACGCCGCTCCGGCGTGCTGGTGGTCGGCCCCAACGCCGCCTTCCTGCGTTACATAGCCCAGGTGCTGCCTGCCCTCGGCGAGAGCGGCATCACCCAGACCACCCTAGATGACCTGGTCGTCACCGGTCGGCCCGTCCTCGCCGCGGGACACCGCGGTGAACCGGTCGAGGTGGCCGTCCTCAAGGGCGATGCTCGGATGGCCGACGTGCTCCGGCGGGCCATCCTGAGTCACATCAGCAAGCCCGACGACGATGTGGTGGCGGTTGTCGGTACCAGGCGTTATCGCATCCAGGTCGAACGGGTGCGGCGGTATGTCGACGATGCCCGGCGCTCATTGTCCTCCGGTGAGCTGCGCTGGGACTCGGCTCGGGAACGGCTGCGGATGCTGCTCGCTCAGGATGTTCGACGGCAACGCGAGGACGTCGGTGGCGCACCGTCGGACGCCGAGACCCGCAAGGTGGCTCGGTCGGCATCGGTCAAAGCCTTCGTCGATCAGGTCTGGCCGGCTCTGGACCCTCGTGAGGTGCTCGTGCGGCTGTACACCGATCCCGGCTTCGCCCGCCGCTGCGGTGGCACCGTGTTGACCGAGGAGGAACTGGCTTGCCTGGCCTGGGCGGAACATCCCCGAGCACCGCGCAGGGCCCAGTTCTCGGCGGCCGATCGGGTGCTGATCGACGAGTTGGGCGGTCTGATCGCCGGCAGCGAGCAGTACGTGCACGTAATCGTCGACGAGGCTCAGGACCTGTCGGCCATGCAGTGCCGGGCGATCGCCCGGCGGTGCCCGATCGGATCGATCACCGTATTGGGCGACCAGGCCCAGGCCACCACGCCCTGGGCCACCGGTTCCTGGCTCGCCACGATGACCCATCTGGGCCAAGCTGCGGCGGCGGTCCGGCCGCTCACGATCGGCTACCGGGTACCCGGCGAGGTGCTGGCCGTGGCCAACCGCCTGTTGCCCTTCATCGCGTCCGAGGTGCCGGCCGCCTCGTCCGTCCGGGCCGGCGGTGACGCGCTGACCTACTCAGCAGACCTGCTCGAGGCGATATACCGATGCCTGGCCGTCGAAGGCTCGATCGCGGTGATCACTCCCGATTCGCAGGTGACCTCCGTCCGGGCGTCCTTGGCCGCGGCCGGTATCGACAGTGCCACGCTGGAAGAACCACCGGCCCGGGTCACCGTCGTTCCGGCGACCGCGGCCAAGGGGTTGGAGTACGACTCGGTGGTGCTGATCGAACCGGCCGCAATCGTGGCGGCCGAGCCGACCCGGATCGGGGGGCTGCGGCGCCTCTACGTCGCCTGGACCCGGGCGGTCTCCCGGCTTGCCGTGGTGCACAGCGGGCCGCTACCGGATGAGTTGTCCGAGGTGGCGTAATAGCGCTATTTGTGGGCGCGGCGGTCCATCCGGTCGAACATCTTCTCCCGCCGCGCGGCGGTGGTGTCCGATCGAATCGTCACCGATCGTTCCGCCCGCAGTCGCTCGCCGGTCCCGACCGGATAGCCGGCCTTGACCAGGCGATGTTCGGTGGTCTCCACCACGTAACCGAGCGAGTAGATCATGCCCATCAGGAAGCCACCGAAGGCGCTGAGGGCCCGGATCCAAACGGGCCCGGGGACGAAGACCAGCACCGCGACGATGACCGGGGACATCTGGAGCACCGAGCGGCTGACATGCCTGAGCGCCCACGTACGGCTGGTGGTGTCGAAGAGCACCCAGCTGCGGTGCCGCTGCGGAAGTCCGAGGCCGAAGGCGTAGCCGAGCCAGCGCAGCGGGCCCGGCCGTTGCCGCGCCGCGCCACCAGGGACCTCGGATGTCACACTAACTCCTAGTACACTAATCGAGGGTGCTCTAAATGTTTGTGCCCTAACTATACCTTGGTCGGAGATCAGATGGCGAAGAAGGCGGGTCGGCCCAAGAAGGCCGGGCGGCCACAACAGGCGGCTGCCGAACTCGGCGGGAGCGTCGGCCGACCGGACCCGCTGGCCCTGGAACGTCAGGTCTGTTTCGCTCTCGCGGTGGCGAATCGGAGCGTCCTGGCGGTGTACCG
>JAVEEN010000168.1 GCA_030840445.1 Pseudonocardiales bacterium | reverse complement strand
AGGTACGTGTGCTCGCTGCCGTTGTGCTGAAGTACCCACAGCCGGCCGGTCTCATGTTCGACCAGCAGCCGGAAGGCACCGGCGGGGATTGCGGTGGAGCGCAGGGTTCGATGCGGTGCGATGGCGTCCAGCCGCATCAGCCGCGCCGGGGCTTCGGTCAGCACGTAGAACAGGTTGCCTGCGGAGTTGAGGTCGACCGGGCGCCCGGCCAGCCCGATCGTGGTCACCGCCGGATTTACGCGGTGCGTCTTGGGGTGCGGCACCGGCGCTGCCTCGAGCACCGTGGTCTTACCGCGATGCTGATTGACCACCCCTACGAGAATCAGGATCGCGGCTACCGCGAACGCGATGACGAGCCGGTGGGACCGGCCCGGCGGATCCGGATCGGTGTCGGCGGGCCCGGCGGTATCGGGCACCAGGTACACCACGAATACCAGCATGGTCCCCGGCCCCGGCGCCGTCCGTTCCGAGGCCTAATCGTTACCGTGTCCAGCCATGGTTGCCGTGCCAGCCATGGTCATCGTGCCAGCCATGGTCATCGTGCCAGCCATGGTCATCGTGCCAGGCATGGTTGCCGTGCCCCGCCCGGTGCCGTCCTGCCCGTGAGCCGCGCCGCGGCCTGCTTGCTCGGGGATGGGGTGGGGGTTGCTGGAGCGGGATGCGCAAACGCGACTCGCGACACGCTGAGCATCCCGGTTCGGGCGGTAGTCGTATGCGGGGCGGCGGCATTTCTGAACGGGGCCCGAACAATCTGTCGACCGACGTGACTACGAGCTCACCGTAGAGTTCGATTGTGCCGACCCCTGACCGCGTTGTGCCGACCCCTGACCGTGCTGCGCCGACCCCCGACCGCGCCGATGCCGCCGACAGTGCGGACGTCAGCGACCGAGCCGTCCGAGGACTTGTTGTCGTCGTCGAGGATGAGATCGCGATCGCCGACATCATCAGGCTGAACCTGGCCAAGGCTGGCTACGGCGTACATGTCGAACGAGACGGGACGGCCGGACTCGCCGCCATTCGCGCGCTCAAGCCTGCTGCCGTGATCCTGGACGTTGGACTGCCGGGCCTGGACGGCGTCGAGGTCTGCCGGCGGCTCCGGTCCACCGACGACTGGACGCCGGTGCTGTTCGTGACGGCCCGCGACGACGAGGTCGACCGCATCGTCGGCCTGGAACTGGGCGCCGACGACTACGTGACGAAGCCGTTCTCGCCGAGGGAGCTGGTGGCGCGGGTGACCAGCGTGCTGCGCCGCTCGCGCGGCACCCCCGGCGCCGATCAGAGCTTGATCGTCGGTGACGTCCGGCTGGAGCCAGGAGCCCGCCGAGCCTTTGCCGGCGTCCCCGAGTCCGAAGTCGAGCTGACCGCCACGGAGTTCGACCTGCTCGCCTACCTGATGCGCCGGCCAGGGCGGGTCTTCAGCCGTGAACAGTTGATCAGCGAGGTGTGGGGCTACTCCGCGGTGGGCGGTGTCCGCACCGTCGACGTTCACATCGCCCAGGTGCGCGCCAAGCTCGGCGACACGAGTCCCATCCGGACCGTGCGCGGCGTCGGCTACGCCGTGGACCGGCCGTGATCCATCGGGGCACGCTGGCTCAGCGCATCTCCCTGCTGGCCGCAGCCATCGCGGTCATCACGGCCCTGCTGGCTGGCGTACTCGCGATTAGCCTGATCAGCCGGACCAATGCAGACAACGCCCGGAGCACGTTGTCCAAGCTGGCCGATGCGGCCAAGGCAACCGCTGATCTCGGTGTCAGTCCCGAGGCGTCGCAATCGAGGGCTCGCCAAACGCTGCGGGGGCTGAAGATCCAGTCGGTCACCGTCGATGCCAACGGCAAACTCGCCGGTGCGAACGCTCTCGGCCGCGCCAGCATCACCACGGCCGACGTGGCGCAGTTGCTCAGTGGCGGCGAGGTCTCCAAGCAGCGTTCGGCGGCCGGCCAACGTGTTTTGATCGAGGGACGGCCCACTCGGGTGGGAGGAATCGTGCTCGTCCAGCGGCGCGCGGATGCCACCGCCTTCGGCGACCAGGTCATCCGCCGAGTGCTGCTGGCCCTGGTCATCGGTGTGGTCATCGCGATCGCGCTGGGCGTGTTGGTCGCCCAACGCATCTCCCGTCCGTTGCGACGAACTGCCCAGGCGGCACACGCGCTGGCCGCGGGTCATCGCGATGTGGCCGTCAGCCCCGAGGGTCCGGCCGAGGTGGCGGAGGTGGGTTCCGCGGTGAACATGCTGGCCTCCGCCTTGACACATTCGGAGGCGCGGCAGCGGGAATTCCTGCTTTCGGTGTCCCATGAACTTCGCACGCCGCTTACTGCCATCACCGGCTATGCCGAGTCGCTCGCGGACGGGGTGGTGCCGGCCGAACAGTCACCGGAGATCGGCGCCATCATGCTCACCGAAGCCCACCGACTGAACCGGTTGGTCGCCGATCTGCTCGACCTGGCGCGGCTGGGCGCCCAGGAGTTCCGGATCGACATCATGCCGGTTGATCTCACCGAGCTGGCCCGCGCCGCCGCTCAGGTGTGGCTCGATCGCTGCCGAAGCGCCGGTGTCACCTTCCGCCTCGAGGCGCCGGACACGGCGATCTGGTGCGAGACCGATCCGTCACGGGTCCGGCAGATCCTGGACGGACTGTTCGAGAACGCGTTACGCGTCACGCCCACCGGTGCGCCGATCGTCCTCGCAGTCCGGGCGGAGGCAGTCCGAGCCGTCGGAGCCGAGGCCGGCGGGGCACAGCCGCCGAAGGCACCTTGGTCGATCGTGCTGGAGGTGCGTGACGGAGGACCAGGTCTCACCGATGCTGACCTCGCGGTGGCCTTCGAACGATCGGTGCTGTACGAGCGGTACCGAGGTATCCGCCGGGTAGGAACCGGCCTGGGGTTGGCCATCGTGTACGGGCTGGCGCAACGGTTGGGCGGGACCGTGCAAGCGGGCCACTCCGCCGAGGGAGGCGCCCGCTTCACGGTTCGGCTGCCGGTGCGACCGGGTAGTCCGATCGGCTGACCGAACACCAACCCGGCGCGATCGACCCCGGCGCTGTTACTTCTCGGAGTCGGCTACTTCTTGGAGTCGACTACCTGGGTGGCGGTGAGCGTGCCGGTCCCGGTCCCGGCAACCAGCACCGGATCACCGGACTTGACATCGGTAATGGCCGCGCCGGTCTTCTTTGCGTGCGTGTGCACCTTGGTGGCGGCGTTCACCACGTAGGTCTGTGTCACGTTGTCGCTGGCCTTGACCGTGATCGATGTGGCCGACACGGCGGTGACCTGACCGCGGATGGCGTCATGGGTGACGAACGTCTTGCTGCTCTTGTCCTCGGTCACCCAGGTCGCGTGCAGCACGTTCCGGAGCCTGGCGATGCCCTCGGCCCGGCCCCGCTTGCCGAGCTTGGCCGCCTTGGCGGCGTTGCCACGCGCCGCTTTGCCACCAGCCGTGTTGCCACTCGCCGTGCTAGCGGTGTTCGCCGTACCGGAAGAGGCGCTGGTCAACGTCGACGGTGCGGGCGTGCTCGTCCCCGACGCGGCAAGCGCGGCCGTTCCGGCACCGCCGATGATGGCGGCCGTCGCACCGGCGACGGCGATCTTCTTCCACATGGTGGCTCCTTCTCGATCCTGTAGGTATCGACGTCGGCGATTCGAGTTGGCGTTCGAGTGTGCATCCCTCACGATGCCGGTGGCCGGTGTGTTCCCGGCCAAGGAATTGTCAGGATCGTGTAAGGCCACCGGTGGTTCAGTACAGCGGGAGCGCGTCGTCGGCCGTACCAACTACGGTGGCGGCGTGACGACAACCCTGCATTCGGCGCGCCCGACCGACCTGGCTGTGCGCTTGGCGTATCAGATCTTGCGGTTGCGCGTCGATGTGTTCGTGGTCGAACAGGAATGCGCCTACCCCGAGCTGGACGGGCGCGATCTGGAGTCGGACGCCCTGTGGGTATGGGTCCAGGATGACGAGGCGATCGGCAATCCGGTCCTGGCCACCCTGCGCGTACTTCGTGATCCGGACGGCCGGGCCCGGATCGGTCGGGTCGCCACCGCCGAGCACGCCCGCTCGAACGGGACGGCGAGCCGGTTGATGCGCCATGCCCTGGAGGTGGTCGGCGACGGGGTGGGCATCACGCTTGACGCGCAGGCCCACCTCGAAGGCTGGTACGGCCGATTCGGATTCTCCCGCAGTGGCGAGGAGTTCATCGAGGACGATATCCCGCACGTTCCGATGTACCGGCCTGCCCGGTAGGTACCCGGGCGGTGCACCGATAAGCCGCGATATCGAACCTGGCCGTGATGGCCCGGAAGGTGAACGTCGACCGCGGCCACAGCGTGACGTTGCGGCCGTGGTCATCGAGATACCAGCTCTGACAACCGCCCCTGCTCCACACCGTGCGTTTCATTCGCCGTTGCAGGCGATCGTTGAAGGCGCCGAGGCGGGCCGGCTCGACCTCGACACTGGCCAGGCCGCGCCGGCGCATGGTCTGCACGGCGTCGACGAGGTAGGCCACCTGTGACTCGATCATCAGCACCATCGACGAATGGCCGAGGCCGGTGTTCGGACCGACGATGAAGAACAGGTTCGGAAAGCCCGCCACCGTGGCCCCCTTGTAGGCCTGCATACCGTGCTCGGCCCAGTGGGCCGACAGGCTCGCACCGTCCTTGCCGACGATGTGCTGGGCCAACGGCATCTCGGTCGCTTGAAAGCCGGTGGCGATCACGATCGCGTCCACCTCGTGGGACAGGCCGTCCCCAGTGACGATCGAGTTGGCGGTCACTCGTGCGATGCCGTCGGTGATGAGCTCGACATTGTCCCGGGCCAACGCGCGGTACCAGTCGTTGGAGATCAGGACCCGCTTGCAGCCCAGGACGAAGTTCGGTGTCACCCGGCTGCGCTGCGCGGGGTCGGTGATGGACCGGGAGATGTTCTTGATCGCGGCCCGCTGGGCGACTCTGCCGAGCGAGGGCTGCAGGGTGAAGATCGGCGCGGTGGCCTCCCGTCCCCAGTAGATCAGCCCCCGGGCGAGACGTTGCGCGCCTGGCACATGCCGGAACGCGAACCGCTCGGCCCGGCCGATCGGCCGGTCGCGGCGGGGCAGCACCCACGGTGCGGTTCGCTGGTAGACGTCCACCCGTTCGGCGGTCTTGGCGATCTCGGGCACGATCTGAATCGCGGAGGCACCGGTGCCGATCACCGCGATGCGCTTGCCGGCCAGGTCGTACTCGTGGTTCCAGCGCGCTGAGTGGAAGACCGCACCGGCGAAACCCGCCAAGCCGTCGATGGCGGGCACCTTCGGCTCCGATAGCGCACCGGCGGCCGCGACCAGCACCTCGGCCGTCAGGCAACCCGCGGTGGTCTCCAGCTGCCAGAGCTTCAGGTCTTCGTCCCACACCGCGCCGTTGAGCGAGACCCCGAACCGGAAGCGATCGAGCACGCCGGAGGTCTCGGCGATCCTGCGCAGATACGCCTGGATCTCGTGCTGCGGTGAGAAGGACCGCGACCAGTCCGGGTTGAGCGCGAAGGAGAAGGAATAGAGCTGGGACGGCACATCGCAGGTCGCGCCGGGATAGGTGTTGTCCCGCCAGGTGCCCCCGACCTCGTGCCCGCGGTCGACCACCAGGAAGTCGCGCGCGCCACTCTCCGCCAGCTGGATCGCGGCGGCCAGCCCACCGAAACCGGCACCGACCACGAAGACGGAGACGTGTTCAGGCAGGGTCATGGGCCATAGATTAGCCCGTGGCTTGGGCGGGAGCCGCGGCGTTACTAGGATGTCCGACTATGGCTCTCTCCGTGCAGCGCAGCGCCGCTCCCCGCTCTGACGCCGACCGCGCCGCGATCCTCGCCGCCCCCGGTTTCGGCAAGTACTTCACCGACCACATGGTCAAGATCGACTGGACCGCCGAGGACGGC
Organism: Pseudonocardiales bacterium; assembly: GCA_030840445.1. GTDB lineage: Bacteria > Actinomycetota > Actinomycetes > Mycobacteriales > Jatrophihabitantaceae > Jatrophihabitans_A. Next base: position 1,771 of record JAVEEN010000168.1, on the reverse strand, counting down.
TGGGCCGACGGCGCGGTGCTGCCCTACGGCCCGCTGGCCCTGGACCCGGCGACCAGCTCGCTGCACTACGGACAGCTGATCTTCGAGGGCCTGAAGGCCTACCGGCAACCGGACGGCTCGATCGCAACCTTCCGTCCGTTCGCGAATGCGGCCCGGTTCCAGCGGTCCGCGCGCCGGCTGGCCATGGCCGAGCTGCCTGCCGAGACGTTCGTGGAATCCTTGACGGCGCTGACCGAGGTCGACTCGGAATGGGTGCCGGAGGGCCCGGATGCCACGCTGTACTTCCGGCCGTTCATGATCTCCACCGAGGTCGGGTTGGGGGTCCGTCCGGCCAATGCCTATTCCTACCTGTTGATCGCCTCGCCTGCTGGGCCGTACTTCATCCGGGGCGTGCAGCCGGTCAGTGTCTGGCTCTCGACGGAATACACCCGGGCAGCGCCGGGCGGCACCGGTGAGGCCAAGTGCGCCGGCAACTACGCCGCCTCCTTGATCGCACAGGCGCAGGCCGCCGAGAAGGGCTGTGACCAGGTCGTCTGGCTCGACGCGCACGAACACCGCTACGTCGAGGAGATGGGCGGTATGAACCTCTACTTCGTGTACGGCAGCGGCGACGCTGCCCGGGTGGTCACGCCGAAGTTGAGCGGGACGTTGTTGCCCGGCATCACCCGCGACTCGCTGTTGACGATGGCCGCCGACCTGGGATACGCCACCGAGGAGGGCCTGATCTCCACCGATGAATGGCGTGCGGGCAACGCAAGCGGTGAGCTGACCGAGGTCTTCGCCTGTGGCACGGCCGCGGTCATCACACCGGTGGGCCAGGTCAAGAGCGCGGCCCACGAGTGGACGGTCGGTGACGGCACGCCGGGTCCGATCACCATGCGGCTACGGCAGGCGCTGCTCGACCTGCAGACCGGCCATGCTCCCGATCCGCACGGCTGGATGCACAAACTCCGCTAGCCTGAGCGGTCTATGGAGCATGCTATGGACGTTCCGGACTACCTCGATCATCTGGAGCAGGATGCTGCCCTGCTGGTCCGGGCGGCGGAGTCGGCGGGCCTGGATGGTTCGGTGCCGTCGTGCCCGCGATGGCAGGTGCGCAATCTGCTGCAGCATCTGACCAAGGTTCACCACTGGGCAACCTTCGTCCTGGGCGGCGGTGACCGACAGAGCTTCGAGTTCGAGCGGCCCGACGACGACGAGGTGTTCGCGGTATTCGCCGCCGGGGTGCTCGGCGTGACGTCGTCGTTGCGCGAGGCACCGGACGACCTGAACGTGTGGACGCCGGCCGGTCCGAGTCCCTCAGCCCGCTCGTTCTGGGCTCGTCGGATGTCGCACGAGACGGCGATCCACCGGGTCGATGCCGAATTGGCCGCCGATCTGGGCATAACCGAGTTCGACGCGGACTTCGCCGCGGACGGCCTGGACGAGTTGCTGATGGTGATGGCGCCGACCCGGGTATCCGTCGCCGATGTGCCGCGCGCCTTCTCGGTGACGATCACCCCGCTCGACGCCAATGCGGCCTGGACGGCAGGGATCGGGGCCGGTGGCTTCGCTGCGACCGAAGGCGCACAGGATGACAGTGATCTGAGCGTGTTCGGGCTGGCGTCCGACCTGTATCGCTGGGCCTGGAATCGGGCCGGCGACGACGAGGTGTCACTGCGCGGCGACCTGGTTCTGGCCGACGTGTGGCGTTCACACATCAGCATCGGCGCCCGTTAACTACCCGATCGTGTAACACCGACATCGCTGGAGGGGGTCGGTGTTACACGAT
>JAVEEN010000019.1 GCA_030840445.1 Pseudonocardiales bacterium | reverse complement strand
AACAATGGGCAGCCGTTCGAGGCAGCACCGAGCGGCTCGACCGTCCCGGCCCCGATCCATCAGCAGGTCGCCGCTCCGTTGCTGCAACTGCGGGCACGAGGGGACGGGGTCCATCGGCTGTTGCTGGAGCTACATCCCGCCGATCTCGGCCAGGTCAACGTCGAAGTGCGCCTGCATTCGGGCGAGATGAAAATTTCGCTCACCAGCGGCAGCGACGCGGCCCGCGAGGCGATCCGGGCGGCCCTGCCGCAACTGCGGACGGACCTCGCCTCGGTGGGCCTGGCGGCCACTGACATCTCGCTGAACCTGGGTTCATCCGACGCGTCGGCCGGTCAGGGCAGACAACCGGATGGACGGCAGGCCGCCGTCGGGCAACACAACCCAGGACGCGCACCCGAGGACCGCACGGGCGGCGCTGATCGGGTAACCGCCGCCTCGACCCATCCGAGGTACGCCGGACCTGCGACCGGAATCGACCGCTGGCTATGACCCCGCCTGGACCCCGCCTGATCTCAGAGGAGCACCCGAATGACGAACCCTGTTGCCCCGACCACCGTGGCCGCCACAGCCAGCCCGGTGGCCGCCCCCACGACGGGAACATCGAGCACCGACAACACCCAGCTCAGCTCCAAGGCATTCCTGCAGCTGCTCGTCGCTCAGCTGCAGTATCAGGATCCGAGTAAGCCGGTCGACACCTCGGAGTTCATGAACGAGACCGCCACCCTGACCCAGGTCCAGACCATGGAGGCCAATGCGAAGGCCACCGCCGACATGCTCAGCACCCAACAGGCTCAAACCGCCAGCAGCATGGTCGGACGGACTGTCACCTACCTCGACACCACCGGGAAGATCGCCACCGGGACGGTCTCGGCCGCCACCATCTCCACCTCGCCACCGAGCCTGCGCATCGGCAGCAGCGACGTGGGACTGAGCCAGATCCAGCAAGTACTCGCCACCACCCCCTGACCGCCGATCATCCGTTCAGTTACCGATCATCCCTTCCCTCAAAGGAGAAAGACATGTTGCGTTCACTTTTCACCGGAATCTCGGGTCTGCGCGCCCACCAGCAGATGCTCGATGTCGCATCGAACAACATCGCCAACGTCAACACGACCGGATACAAGAGTTCCTCGGCAATGTTCGAGTCGACCCTGAGCCAGACGATCGCCGGCGCCGGCGCACCGGGCGCACAGGGCGGCACCAACCCGACGCAGGTCGGGCTAGGTGTCCAGCTGGCCGGGACCGAGACGAACTTCACCCAAGGTTCCAATCAGTACACCGGTCGGACGTCGGACCTGCTGATCAACGGTGACGGGTTCTTCCAGGTGAAGAACAAGGGCCAGTTGAACTACACCCGCGCCGGTTCCTTCCAGCTCGACGCCGCCGGGCACCTGACCGCGCCGGACGGCTCGACGGTGCAAAGTGCGGCTGGCGGCGACCTCGACCTCTCCGCGTTGAACTCCGGTACCTACGTGTCGTGGAACATCTCCTCGACCGGCGTAGTCAACGCTGTCGACGGCGCCGGTGCGACCACGCCGCTCGGCACGATCGCGATCGCCACCTTCGCCAACCCGGGCGGCTTGACCCAGGTCGGCGACACCCAATACCAGGCCAGCGTGAACTCCGGCGCGGCCCAGGTCGGCGCTCCAAGCTCCGGTTCGCGGGGCAGCCTCACGTCGGGGTATCTGGAGATGTCCAACGTCGACCTCGCCGGCGAGCTCACCAACCTGATCATCAGCGAGCGTGGCTTCCAGGCGAACTCCCGGGTCATCACCACCTCCGATGAAGTCCTGCAGACATTGGTGAACTTGAAGTAGCTCCGCGGCGCGGTCCCCCGCAACACCTCAGCTTGTCGGCGCGGTGGCCGATGAGTAGGTCAAGGAGGACCCACGGATGGGTCCGATCTGAACCTTGGATGGATCCGTTGATAATTCTGCGCCGGCTGAGCGGCCCGCAATTCGCTCTCAATCCTGACCTCATCGAGCGGGCCGAGGCCACCCCGGACACCGTCGTGACCATGGTCAACGGCAACAAGTACCTCGTCTGCGAATCTCTGCGCGAGCTGACCGACGCCATCCGCAACCACCGAGCCCAGATCATCGCGATGGCCGAAGACATGGTGGTCGACGCCGACTCGGGCCGCGTCCTGAACAGTGGTGCCCAGGGAAATCCCCCGCACCTGCACGAGGTGGCCAAGGCCGATAGCCCGGTTGTGCCTATCCGGTCGCGAGAAGCCTGATGGACGGCGCCCTACTCGGCGGTGTCGTCCTCGCCCTGGTCGCAATCGTCGGCTCGGTGACGATGGAAGGCGGCAATATCTCCGCCATCTTCCTGCCCGCGCCGATGATGCTGGTCTTCCTCGGCACGCTGGGGGCCGCGGTCGCCGGCGGTCTGCTCCGCGATGCCAAGTCGCTGCCGAAACAACTGATCCGGGCCGTGACCGCGAAGGTGCCCAATCCCGATACCGCGGTCGAGATCCTGATCGGCCTGGCCGGCCGCGCTCGCCGGGAAGGCCTGCTGGCGCTGGAGGACGAGGTCAATCAGATCGAGGACGACTTCCTCCGCCGCGGTCTGCAGTTGGCCATCGACGGCACCGATGCCGAAGAGGTCGAACTCATTCTCACCGCGGAAGTCGATACCAAGCGCGCATCGGACAAGGCGGCGGCCAAGCTCTTCGCCGACATGGGCGGGTACGCGCCGACCATCGGCATCATCGGCACCGTGCTTGGCCTCGTGAAGGTCCTCGGTCATCTTTCGGCCCCGTCCAAGTTGGGCGCCGAGATCGCCAGCGCCTTCGTGGCAACCCTCTGGGGCGTGATGAGCGCCAATGTGTTCTTCCTGCCATTGGGTAGCCGCCTGAAGCGGCTCAGCCAAGCAGAGTGCGAGCAGATGGAGGTTGTGATCGAAGGCATTCTCTCCATCCAGGCCGGCTCGAACCCGCGGCTCGTGGAGCAGAAGTTACACAGCCTGATTCCCCGCAACGCGGTCAAGGCCCAGGCCGAGAAGGACGTGGCCTAGATGAGTTCCGCCGTCCGCCGTGCTGCGCGGCGCCGGGTCGAGGAGGATGAGCACGAGAACAGCGAACGATGGATGGTCACCTACGCCGACATGCTGACCCTGCTGCTGGTCCTGTTCATCGTGATGTATGCGATATCGCAGGTGAATACCTCGAAATTCGCCGAACTCAAGAGCGGACTGGCCACGGCGTTCAGGAACGGCCAACCGTCGGTACTCACCGCGGGCAGCGGAATCGTCGGCGGTGAGTCGATTTCGTCCCAACAGCAGGTCGTCGGTCCGAACAACGTCACCTTGCCGCAACTCGCTCAGGGCGGCGCATCACCGAGCGATACCAACGCGGCCAAACATGAGATCGACCAGTTCGCCAGTATCAAGGCTGCCATCAAGGCGTCCCTGAAGTCGCGGGGACTGGACGGCAGCGCGCTATTCAGCATCGACGAACGAGGCCTGGTCGTCACGGTGGTCACCAACGAGTTGGTCTTCGCGGGCAACAGCGCGGCGTTGGAGAACGAGGGGGCCGCGATCATGAGCGCGGTCGCCGAGCCGCTGCGTTCCATCGACAACCAATTACAGATCGACGGTCACACGAACCAGCAGAAGGTCAGCACCGATCCCTACCCGAGCGGCTGGGAGCTGTCCTCGGCACGAGCCTCCTCGGTGGTCCGATACCTCATCCAACACGCCGGCATCCGGGCGGCCAGGTTGAGCGCGGTCGGCTTCTCCGACCAACGTCCGCTCGTCCCACCCAGCGATCGGCGATCCATCACGCGAAACCGCAGGGTCGACGTCGTTGTGTTGAGCAAGCTGCCGGCATCCGCCGCGGCACAACTGCCGGCGCTCGGCCGGGCGATCTCGGACGTAGCCAGGTGAGCGCGCTGGGCATGCAGTCCTCGGCAGCAGTCGAGTCGAGTGAGACGAAGACCGTAACGAAGCAGGAGGAGCCCGCATGACCATCACCGACGATTCGCCGGCACGCATCGCCACGTCGGTCAGCCGATCCGAGGCCGCGGCCGACAAGGCCCGCGGCGGCACCGGGTCCCAGGCCGTAACGCCGGCCAGGAAGAAGTCCAAGAAGGTCAAGATCATCGCCCTGGTCGGCGGTCTGCTGCTTCTCGGCGCGGTGGCGAAGTTCACGGTGCTCGCCCCATCGGCGTCAAGCGCAGGTCCGGCCAAACCGCCTCCCGGACCGGTGATCGCCATGGACGAGCTCACCTTGAATCTGAATGGCGGCCATTTCCTGCGGCTCAAGATGTCATTGGCCACGGCCAAGGGCACCAGCGCAGAGCTGGATGTCACCGATGGCGTGCAGGCCGTCATCGACGAGTACAGCAATCGCTCGGTCACCTCGTTGACCGGAAAGGTTGCGCGCGACAAGGCGAAGGGAGAACTGTTGGCCAAGCTGCAGAAGATCTATCCCAAGAAGCTCCTGGACCTGACCTACACCGAGTTCGTCATGCAGTAGTACCGAGATCTGCACCACCGCACGCTCAGGTCCGAACGCCGGCCGCCGAACAGTGACGTGTGACGTCGAGCGGTAACTCTCATCCGAACCCTGGCTCGCCGCTGCTGAATCGAAGCTCGCCGGGCGCGGTAGCTGCCTACGACTTCCGCCGACCCTCGAAGCTGTCGCGTGACCATACCCGCGCCCTTCAGGTGAGCTATGAAACCTTCGCGCGCCGGTTGAGTACCCAGCTGACCACCGGACTCCGTCAGTTGTGCCAGGTGAATCTCGTCGCGATCGAACAACAGACCTATGAGGAGTACGTCGCGGGGCTGTCCCAGACCACCATTCTCTCGGTTGTGGACATCGACCCGTTGCCGGGAACCGGGATCCTGGAATTCTCCGTGCCGACTGCGCTCGCCTGTGTCGACTACCTGCTGGGCGGCCCCGGCGGCGAGCAACCCACCCGGTCGCTGACCGATCTGGAAACTCCCCTGCTACGCGGACTGATCGAGCAGATGTTGACTGTCCTGCGCTACGCGCTCGAACCCGTGGGCATCGCTCCGGTCCTGAGCGGCATCGAGTACAGCCCGCAGTTCCTGCAGGCTGCCGGTGCCACCGACATGTTCGTGGTGGGCTCCTTCGAGATGCGGATCGGCAACCAGGTTTGCCTGGCCACGCTGTGCTTTCCGCTCGCCTCGGTCATGCCCAGACTCCAGACGAAAAGCGACCGCAAGCCGACCACAGCCGCCGAGCAACTCGTCGCCAAGGAGTCCACGGCGCGGCTGCGGACCGCGCTCAGCGGCGCCCCGATCCAGGTCTCCGTCCGGTTCCGGCCGGTCCACCTCAGCTCTGACCAACTGGTCAGCCTCCAACCCGGTGACGTGCTGGAGTTGAACCATCGCCTCACCGCTCCGCTGGCCGTAGAGGCCGGTGGGCGCACCTTCGCCCATGCGTTGGCGGGTCGTTCCGGCACGCGGCTGGCCGGACTCATCGTCACAACACCAAAGGAGAAGTCATCGTGACGGATACCGCCTCGATCACCACCGCGGTACAACACGCGGCGCTGGCGGCAGCGGCCGACCTACCCCTGGCCGACATCCTCGTCCCAGGCGTGCCGCTCGAGATGACGGGCTCACCCGTCCTGGAGCGATTCGCCGGAGTGGCGGTGTCCGCACGATTCACCGGCAGCCACCACGGCGAAGTGATTGTCGCGGTCGAGCAGACCGTCGCCGACGCGCTGCTCAACTCACCGATCGGTTCCCTGGACATCGCCGCCGCATTGGCGCCCGCGCTGAACTCTGCGGCGGCCACCGTAGGCACTGTGGTCACCGGCCCGGGACAGTCACTGCCACTCGGACCCGCTCTGGACGCGCTGCTGAGCAAGCCGCACGCGGCCGTCGTTCCGCTCTTGCACGACGGGGTCATTCGAGCTGTGGTCGGGCTTGCTGTGAGTACCGAGGACAGTGTCCGCACCGAACTCCAGATTCCGCGCTACCCGACCCGCGCCGACCTCGATCAGCACCGGATTACACCGATCCCGGCATTCGCCCCCAGGCCGGTTACCCGGCATGGTTTGGATATGTTGCGTGACGTGGCCATGGAGGTCACTGCCCAGATCGGCAGCACCCGGATGACCGTCAGCGAACTGCTCGCACTCTCCGATGGCGCAGTCGTCGAACTGGACCGCGCCGCGGGAGCACCAGCTGATCTGCTCGTCAACGGCCACCTCATCGCTCGCGGCGAGGTAGTCGTGGTCGATGAGAACTTCGGCTTGCGGATCACCGAGATCGTCCTGTCCGAGCCGGCCATTGCCAGCCCGACGTGAGCGCAGTCGAGACCATCGGCAGGATGCTCCTCGCCCTCGGTGTCGTCCTCGGCCTGATGTGGGCGCTGGCGCGATTCGTTCGCCGTCCGTTGACCGGCAAGGCCGACCGGGTGCTCAACGTCCTGGCCCGTCAGCAACTCAGCCGCAATTCCTCGGTGGCCGTACTCAAGGTCATGGATCGCGCGCTGGTGGTTGGGGTAACCGATCAAGGTGTCCGACTGTTGACCGAGACCGAGCTCGAACCCTTGCTGGCCGCGATCACTGCGCAGGCCGCCAAGCCGCCTCGACAGCGCAACGCCGAATCGGTCGGTTCGCTGCCGATCGGTTCCGTACCCGGCGGTTCGCTGCCAATCGACGCCGTTCCGGTCGACATCCGGCCCGCCGGCGCCCTGGACGGATCCGTCTTCTCCCCCAAGGTGTGGTCGCAGTTGGTGACCGCGGCGCGTAACGCCACAGTGCGCCGGTGAAGACCCCGATCGGAGCCCAGCTGACCCGGCTCGCCCGCCGGCTGGGCGTCATCGCCGCCGGCGTGTTCCTGGGATCGTTGATCACGGCGGCATTGATGCTCGCAACGCCGTTCACCGCATCGGCCGGGGCGGCGCCGATGCCTGCCACGGCTGCGCCGCCCGTTCAGGTTCAGCCGCTGCTCACCCCGGTCGTCGGACCCTCGAGCCCGGTCTCACCGTCGAGTCCGGTCAAGCCGGCAGGATCGACGGCATCCACCGGCACCGTCTCGGTCAGCGTCGATCCGAAGCCCAGCAACTCGGTCACCGTGCTGTTGCTGGTCACCGTGCTGTCCGTCGCGCCATCGATCATCTTGCTGATGACCAGCTTCACCAAGATCTTCATGGTCCTGTCGCTGACTCGTAATGCCCTTGGGCTCACTGGCGTTCCGCCGAACCAGGTACTTGCCGGTCTTTCGCTGTTCCTGAGCCTGTTCATCATGGCGCCCACAGTCAAAGCTGTGAATGCCGCGGGAATCCAGCCATATCTCAAAGGCACCAAGTCCCAAGCTGCCGCCTATCACGACGGGATCGCGCCGCTGCGACAATTCATGCTGCAGCACACCCGCACCGAGGAGATCGCGCTGATGTTGCGCGCCGGCCACCTGCCCAATCCGCCGACGCCAGACAAGCTCGACCTGACCACGATCATCCCGGCCTTCGTGTTGTCGGAGTTGCGATCGGCAATGATCATCGGCTTCGTCATCTACATCCCGTTCCTGATCATCGACATGGTTGTCTCGTCGTCGCTGATGTCACTGGGAATGATGATGTTGCCGCCGGTCTCGGTGTCGCTGCCCTTCAAGCTGCTGCTGTTCGTGCTCGTTGACGGCTGGGGCCTGATCATCACGGCTCTGGTGCACAGCTACCAGACTTGACCGAGTTCACCGAACCGCATCCCAACCATCCCAACCATCCGAAGCGTCCGAACCGAGGAGGTCCACGATGACCGACACCGCGATCGTTCATTTGGGCATGCACGCCATGATGATCGCGTTCGAGCTGGCAGCGCCGATCCTGCTGACCGCCCTGTTCATCGGGTTCGGGGTCTCGCTCTTCCAGTCGGCCACCCAGATCCAGGAGGTCACGCTGGCCTTCGTGCCCAAGGCCATCGGCGTCGGGGTGGCGCTGTTGCTCAGTGGCAGCTGGATGATGCATTCGATGGTCACGTTCACCCAACAGCTCTTTGCCGAGCTTCCCAACCTCCTCAACAGCTGACGCTCAGGTCGGCCCGGTAACCGTCAGTGAACCTACAGCTGGGCTCGGCGACCCTGGTCGCGCTGCTGCTCTGCACCGTGCGGATCACGGCGTGGCTGATGATCGCGCCTCCATTCGCCACGGCGGGAATCCCCCGTTCGCTGCGGTTCATGTTGGCAGCGGTGCTGTCACTGTCCGTGCTTGCCTCCGCCACACCACACGCGCCGGCCGCTGACATCGGTCCGCTGGCTACCAGCGCCACGCTCCAGATCGTCATCGGTGGTGCATTGGGCTTCCTGACCAGGCTGCTGTTCAGCGCCGTGGAGGCGGCGGGCTCACTCATCGACCTCTTCGGCGGCTTCTCGCTCGCGTTCGCCTACGACCCCCTTTCGGCGACCAGTACCTCGGTCTTCGGAAAGTTCTACGGGATGCTCGCGACCACGCTCCTGTTCGCCAGCAGTGCTCATCTGGTCATATTGCAGGGATTCCTGCGTACCTTCTCGACCATGCCGCTGGACGGCACGATCGACGTATCGCATATCGGTTCGGCCGTGATGCACGGGCTCACGAGCATGTTCATTGCTGCCCTGCAGATCGCCGCACCACTGATCGCCGTTCTCTTCATCGCCGATCTCGCACTCGGTGTCCTCAGCCGGATCTCGCCGCAGCTCAACGTCTTTCAGATGAGCTTCCCGCTGAAGATCATGCTCACCCTGGGGCTGGTGGGCATGAGCTTTGCCTTGATGCCGCAGATCATCACCGAGATGGCCAATGACGTGAGCCTTGTCGTAATCAGCGTCGGTGGTGGCTGATGTCGGGCAAGCCGGCCGGCGAGCGCACCGAGAAGGCGACGCCCCGGAAGGTGAAGAAAGCGCGGCGGGACGGTCAGATCGGCCACTCGGCCGAACTGGGATCGTGGGTTTCCATCCTGGCCGCCAGCTTCGTGCTCCCTGCGGTGGTGTCATCGCTGATGTCCAACGCCCAGACCACCCTGGTCCAGGTCGGTGCCATCATCGACCACCCCGACACGCCGACGGCAATCGCGATGGCCCGAACCTCGGTCCTGCACGGAGCTCTCGCAGTCGCACCCCTCGCGGCATTGATCCTCTTCGCCTCCGTCGCCTCCTCCGGTTTGCAAGGCGGCTTTCACGTCGCACCGAAATTGCTAGGACCGAAGTTCTCCAGGCTCAATCCGCTCAGCGGCACCAAGCGCATGTTCGGGCCGCAGGGCTGGTGGGCATTGGTCAAGTCGGTGGGCAAGATCGCGGTGCTCTCGGCCGTGACGTACTTGGCCGTTCGACAACTGGTGCCGACGTTGATGGGTGCCGGAGCCCTCCCACTGGGGCAGGTACTTCACTCCACGACATCCGCGGCCCTAAACGTGATCCGCTACGGCGCCGCAGCGGGCATCGCCCTGGCGTTCGCCGATGTAGCCGTGGTGCGACGGCGCAACAACAAGCAGTTGAAGATGACCAAGGAGGAACTCAAACAGGAGATGAAGCAGAGCGACGGCGATCCCCATTTGAAGGGTGCGATCAGATCCCGCGCGCTGGCCATCAGCCGCAATCGGATGATGGCCGACGTGCCTGACGCCGATGTCGTTGTGGTGAACCCGACGCACGTTTCGGTTGCGCTGAAATATGACCCGGCGCGGGGTGCGCCGCGAGTGGTGGCCAAGGGCGGCGATCACGTGGCGGCGAAAATCCGTGAACTGGCAGACGCGCATCGGGTGCCGATGGTTCAGGACATTTCACTCGCCAGGACCCTGTTCGCGACCTGCGAGGTCGGTCACGAGATTCCTGCCGAGCTCTATCAGGGCGTCGCCACCGTCCTGGCCTTCGTGATGCGCCTCAGACGTCGTGGATCAGCGGCCGGCATCCATCAGCTGGCTGCGCGTACCTGAGGCATGGCCGGTTCAGGCTGTTTCCCTCGACCTCAGATCGCACACGATCTCGGCCCCAAGACCGTTCAACGCATCCGCGTACGTCGAGAAGTGATGGCCACACCACAACAGGGCACCGCCACCGAGCATCACAGTCTGTACCACCGCTCGAGCTGAGCACCGGTCGCAGCGATCCTCGGCCGTCAACGGGTGGGCGCTTCGATCTACTTCGGTCACCATCTCAGCTCCTTCACCGTTGCGATGCTGAACAGTCTTGTCATCCTGTCGACTCGGCACGGCCTGCACCTGAGGGATTCAGCTACGCAGTTTGAACTGGCGACAACCTCAAGTACGAGCAAGATCCGCCGAACAGAGTCATGCCAGGACGGCACTCAGCGCGGCCACGGAACGGGCCGAATCCTCACCCTGTCCGCTGTTCGACCGAGTCGCGAGGTCTCGTGAATCTGAAGAAGCTGAGCCAGTTCGCGGTACCGGTCGGCGTCGTCGCCATCATCTTGATGATGGTGGTCCCGGTCCCTTCCGCGGTCCTCGACTTCCTCATCGCGCTGAACATCACGACCGCGCTGCTCATCGTCCTGGTGAGCATGTACGTACGGCGTCCGCTGGACTTCTCGTCCTTTCCTTCGCTGCTACTGGTGTGCACATTGTTCCGCCTCGCGCTGAACATCTCGGCCACCCGCAATGTGTTGAGCCATGGTTACGCCGGCAAGGTGATCGACGCGTTCGGGCACATCGTCATCAGCGGGTCACTGATCATCGGATTGGTGATCTTCGCGATCCTCTTGGTCATCCAGTTCGTCGTCATTACCAACGGCGCCGGTCGGGTCGCCGAGGTCGGCGCCCGCTTCACCCTGGACGCCATGCCCGGAAAGCAGATGGCAATCGATGCAGATCTGAACTCCGGCCAGATAGACGACCAGGAGGCGCGGCGTCGACGCGCCGAGGTGACAGCCGAGGCCGACTTCTACGGGTCGATGGACGGTGCCTCGAAGTTCGTCAAGGGTGACGCAATCGCAGCCATCATCATCACCGTCGTCAACCTGATCGGCGGGATCGCCATCGGCATCCTGCAGAACCACCTGTCGGTCACCGAAGCGCTCAACAAGTACAGCCTGCTCTCGGTGGGCGATGGGCTGGTGTCCCAGATACCGGCGCTGCTGCTGTCTGTGTCCACCGGTTTGGTGGTGACTCGCGCGTCGGACTCCGGGGACCTCGGTACCGTGGTCGCTGCCCAACTCGGAAGTCAGAGGCGGGCGCTGCAGATCGCCGGGGGCGCCGCACTGAGCCTCTGCCTGGTACCGGGTCTGCCGAAGTTGCCGTTTCTGGCGGTGGGTGGTGGTCTGCTTTTCATCGCTCAGCGGCTGCATCCGAAAGCCGACCGAGCACAGCCGGCGGCCGGCGTCGCAGTGGCCGCCAATGGGCCGGCTCCGGACAGCCCGGAGGCCATCCTCAACGACCTGGCCGTGGATCCTTTGGAACTCGCACTGTCTGCAGACATGGTGTCGCTGGTAGACGGCTCCGGCGCCGACCTGCTCGACCGGGTTCGCGCATTGCGACGCAAGTTAGCACTCGAACTCGGCGTGGTGATGCCACCGGTTCGCACGCGTGACAACCTCGACCTACCCAGCTCGACCTACGCCATCCTGGTCAACGGCGTCGAGGTCGCGCGCGGGCAGGCCCCGTCGGCTACGGTGCTTGCCATCGGGGACGGGTTGGAGAACCTGCCTGGACGGGAAGGCCGCGAACCCGTCTTCGGCTTGCAGGGCAAGTGGATCGGGCTGGAACTGCGGTCACAGGCCGAGCTGCTCGGGGCCACCGTCGTCGACCGCTCATCGGTGATCATCACTCACCTGTCGGAGACCGTCCGGACTCATGCCAGTCGTCTCCTGGGTCGGGAGGAGGTTTCCGCTCTGACGCGGGCCCTCAAGCAGAGCCATCCGGTCGTCGTCGAAGACCTGACGCCGGCACTGCTGAGCCTTGGCGAGGTGCAGCGCGTCCTGCACGCACTCCTGGAAGAGAACGTGTCCATTCGCGATCTCGTCCGGGTGTTCGAGGCACTGTCCGTAGCCGCCAAAACCAGCACCGATCCGGATCGCCTGGTCGAGGCAGCACGCCTGGCCCTGGCGCCGTCTATCACCGCCGCGCAGCTACAGGACGGCAAACTGCAGGTCTTGACCCTGGATCCGCGACTGCAGCAGAGCCTGCTGGAGTCGGCACGTCCCTCGGAGAACGGTATTCAGTTGCTGCCGGGCCCTGAACTGGTCGAAGCGCTCATCACCTCGGTGGCCAGCCAACACCAGAGCGCCCTGGACCGGGGCATCCGGCCGGTGCTCGTCTGTGCCCCACAGATCCGGTTGCCGCTGCGGCGACTCATCGCTGCATCGTCGCTCGACCTTCCCGTCATGTCGTACAACGAGATCTCGAGCAACGCCTCGGTCGTCGACACCGTGGGGGTGATCAGCGATGGGCGCACCCTTGCTGTCTGAGGGGACTGACCCGCAGGCCATGCTCGCCGCTATCCGGGCCGAATACGGCGACGCCGTGACGATCGTCTATCAGGACCGGGTCCGCCGCGGTGGCTTTGCGGGATTCTTCACGCGAGAGGTATTCCGGATCGCCTATCGGCTGCCAGCATTGACCCCGCCGGGTACCCAGCCGGGACCGGTGTCGCTGGACGACCTGCTCGCAGCGGCGGATGCCGACGAGGCCGCGGGTGCCGACGAGACAGCCGACCAGCCGAATTTCACCGCCGTCCTGCAGTTGACCCTGGCCGATGAACCTGAACTGCCGGTGGCCGTTCCAGCACCGCGAAACGGGGCGGCACCGGAGATCTCGCGCTTCGGCGGCGGCCAGACCGAAGCATCACCATTGGCAAGCGTGACCGCGATGCACCCGGCGTCGGCTCGCGCCCGGTTGGACCTGCTGATGGGCCTGCGGCAGATCGGCGTGCCGGTAGGCATCAATCCCACGATGGAGGCGCACGGCATCTTCCATGCGATGGAGGAGATATTGGGCCAGTTACCTCCCGCTCCACCGGTGCCCAGCCGTCCGGGCAAGGTGACCGCCCTCGTGGGCGAACTGACGCCCGCTCTGAGAGCAGCTCAGAGCATCGCGTCGACGCTGAGAATCGCCCATTCCTCGATCTGGGTTGCCGGGCTGCCGGGACACCCGGTCGAGAGCCTCTGCACCGCGAGCCAGATCGATCGGGTGCGGTCGCTGAACGGACCAGATGGAGCACGGAGGCTGCGATCAGAGCTGCACGGATCGAACGAGAGCTTCGTCGTCGTCATCGCTACCGACTCGATCGAAGGCGACCCCGAGGATCGGTGGGCCAGCGAGGTGCTCAGGGCCCTGCGGCCCGACGCTGCCTGGTTGATGGTCGACGCAACGCGCAAGATCGAGGACGAGCGGGCCCGGCTGGACCGTATCGGGGGCATCGATGCGCTCGCGGTGTACGCGGCCAAGCTCAGTTCGAGCCCGGCGACGGCATGGGACCTCGGGCTGCCGATCGCGCTGCTCGACGGACGGCCGGCGACCACGTTCGCCTGGTCGAGTTTGCTCTTCAGCGCACTGCCCGCCCACACCCGGCACGAAGCCACCGCTTGATCCTTGGGAGTATTCATGTTCCGCGTTCCGGTCCTCATCCTGGCCACCGTGCTGTCTTCGACCGCCCTGTGGTCCGCGTTCGTCGAGGGCAGCATGTCAGTCCTGACAGCCCTCGTCCGGTTTCTCGTCGCGGTGCCCGTGGCGGCCTTGATGACGTGGGCCTTTAGACAGGTGATGTCTTCCGACAACCGGACGGCGCCCACGGCGGCACCCGAGGTAGCTCAGCAAGAGGTCCCGGAACTCTCCAGCCACTGACGACTACCTGAACATCGGTGGCCCAGTACTGACGAACAGTAAACCCGGTGGGCATCCGAGCGCTCGCTCGATCGCCAGCGCGGTATCACTCGCACAGGTCAACCGGCGTCCGGCGATGAGGTGGTTGACGGTCGAGTGGCTGAGTCCGGCTCGGCGGGCGAAGCCGCGCTCGGACAGACCGAGCAGGCGGATGTAGTCGGCAAGGACCGCCCTGCTGCGCAGCCGCATCGACGCCGACGCCTCATGATCGGCA
>JAVEEN010000148.1 GCA_030840445.1 Pseudonocardiales bacterium | reverse complement strand
GTGGGTGTCGTCCACGGCGGGTGTCCACGGTGGGGTGTCGTCCACGGAGGGGTGTCGTCCCAGGTGGGCTGCGCAAACGCGACCGGTGACACGCTGTGCACCCCAACCTGAACAGTCACCCATCCCCCAACGGCCCTGACTCTCGGCCTGACGCTCCACCAACCGTCACATGATCTCAGTGCCATGGCTGTTGCCGGTGCTGCAGCCCGGTCCCGGCGCGCGCCAGCCGCTGGGCGGCGGCACGTAACTGGTTGTGCTGCTCGACCGGGACTGGCCGGGTCCCAGGGATTGCGGTGCCGGCCGCCGCGGCGGCTTCCCGTTGGGCAGCGCACTGTGCACCCGGCCGGGGGTCAGGCGGCGCGTTCTCGGTGGCGGCGACGTACCGTCATGGTGTGTCCTCCGGTCCGAGCCTGTGGCGTTTGCTGCATCCCAAGTGGCTGCTGCTGCACCTCTTCGTGATCGCATCGTGTTACGCCATGATCCGGCTGGGCCACTGGCAATGGATCGTGGCCCACCGCCACCATGGATCCGTCCAGAACTATTCCTATGCCTTTCAGTGGTGGGCCTTCAGCGGCTTCGCCGTCCTCATGTGGTTCCGGGTGGTGCGTGATTGGCGGCGCAGGGAATCCGATGAAGCGGACGAGGCGGAGGCCATCGCCAGACTGGGCGACGAACCAGCCCGTTATGTCGGTTATCAAGCGCCCGCCAGGCCGGTCGAGACCGATTCCGAGCGGGTGCGCTTCAATGCCTACCTGGCCCAGTTGGAAGCCAAAGATCGAGAGGAAACTCGTTGAGCAACAGTAGGAATGCAGGGACCAGGAGCGCGTTCCTGCGTTACCGCGTGATGGCGTTCGTGACCGGAACGCTGCTGGTGTTGTTGGTGTTCGTGGCCCTGCCGATCAAGCATTGGGGGCACAACAGTGGACCGACTGCATTGATCGGCACGGCGCACGGTTTTCTGTTCATGGTCTACCTGGTCACGGCCCTGGACCTCGGCGTCCGGCGCCGATGGAACCTGGTCAAGTTGGGCCTGGTCATGATTGCCGGCACGGTCCCGTTCGCGTCGTTCTACGCCGAGCACAAGGTCCACCAGGAGATCGAGGCCCTGGCCGCCGGCACAGCTGTCACACCGGCGCCAGCGGGCTGACCCATCTGGCGGTTACGAGCCGCTGACCTGACGCCACTCCGTGCCCAGTCCGCGCACCAGTGCGCTGCGGGCGCGAGCCACTCTGGAGCGGATCGTGCCGAGGGGGCAGCCCATCACGTCGGCGGCCTCCGGATAAGTCAGGCCGATCACCTGGGTCAGGACGAAGGCCTCCCGGAACGCCGGGTCCAGCGAATCGAGCAGCAGCTGCAGGCTGACGGTGTCCGCCGGGTCGCCGCTCCGCCCGGCCGGCTCGACTTCGGCGACCGGCACAACGGGCTTTCGACCCCGGATGGCGTCCGCACAGACCCGGCGCGCTATCGAGAGCAGCCAGGTACGGGCCGAGGACCGGGCCGCGAACCGGTGCAGCGAAGCGAACGCGCGCGCGAAGGTCTCCTGAGTCAGGTCGTCGGCGTCGGCCGCGCTACCGAGGTGGGCGCATAGTCGCCACACGTCGGCCTGGGTGCAGCGCACGAAGTCGGCGGCTGCCCCGGCATCGCCGGCTCTGGCCCGCAGCGCGGCCGCCGTGACGTCGTCGAAGTCGGGCGCGTCCACGCCGTGCACCTCCTGACTGCGGTTCGGTCGAACTCGGTCTTCGGCGCCACTACCGGTGACCTGAGCCACACAGTTCTGGTACCGGGAACCACCCGGGCCGTCGGAACGACTGTTTTCTTCGTGACCTGCGAGCGATACCGCGAGGCGGCCTCCGCCCGGCTGGACGGCGAACCCCTCGGGTTGTCCGCCACGGCGCTCGAACACCATCTCTCGATCTGCGTCGATTGTGCCGCATGGCTGGAGACCGCGTCGCGCGTCGGGCGCTCGTTCCGCGTCACCGGTCAGATGCCGCCTGATCTGACCGCTGCAATCGTCGGTCAGATCGTGCTGCCCGCGGCACGGATCGGCCGGTACCGGCGCCGGCTTCGACTCGGGCTCGCGGTACTCGGATTTGTCCAATGGGCGCTGGCCATGCCGAGTCTTTTCGGCGACAACGTCGGAATGGCGATGGCTATGCATGCCTCGCACGAGAGCGCGGCCTGGAACCTTGCCCTCGGAGCGGCGTTCCTGGCCGTTGCCATCAAACCGGCCCGCGCCGCCGGGACGCTGCCGGTCCTGGCCACCTTCGTCGCCGTACTCGCCGCGTTCAGCGTCCCTGACATCGCCGCCGGCGTGGTGGAAGCGGCCAGGCTGGTCAGCCACGCCGCGGTGGTGGCCGGTCTGCTGCTAGTCGCCCTGGTGTCCCGTTCGCAGCGGCTGCCACCACCGTCGACCGAAGGCACCAAACACACCGAAGGCACCCAACGCAGCCAAGGCGCGCAACGCAGCGGACGGGCCGAGGTCCCGGGACCGGCCGATACCGGCGACCAGCGATTCCCTCGCGCTGACAGGACCGCATGAGGCGGCTAGGGGTGCGGGCGGCGCTGCTGCTGGGCGGCCTGGGTCTGGTGTTGTTGCTGCTGGCACCAGCGGCGTCGGCGCATGCGGTCGTGGTCAGCTCCGACCCGGCCGACGGATCCCGGCTGGCCCAGGCCCCGGCGACCGTCACGGTCCAATTCGACGAGGCGGTCGGGCTCGATCTGGGCTATCTGCGGGTGGTCGACAGCGCCGGACGGCGGGTCGACAAGGGATCCGCCGTCCATCCGGGGGGTGATGGCTCCAAGATCTCGGTGGCACTGGTGGCCGGCCTCGGCGATGGCAGTTATCTCGCCAGTTACCGGGTGGTTTCCGCAGACTCCCATCCCGTCGCGGGATCCGTTCGATTCGTCGTCGGCAACGGCCCGCTGGGCATCGGCGGCGGCCCTTCGGGAACCACCGAGGTCGATGCCGGGGTCGGCGCCGTCCTGGCCATCGCGCACTGGCTCAGCTTCGCCGGCGTCGGATTGGTCGGCGGCAGCTGGTTGATCTTCTCAGCCTGGCCGTCGGGGCAACGGCGCCGGGCGATCCGCGGGGCGATCTGGACCGGTTGGGGGTTCGCCGCCCTCGGCGCGATCGGTGAGTTCCTGATTCAGGGTCCGTATGCCGCCGGAAGCGGATTGTCGACGGCGTTGCGGGGTCAGCTGCTCGACGCGACCCTGCACGTCAACGCCGGGCAGCTGTTGTCCCTCCGGCTCGTCCTGCTCGGGGTGCTCGGTGCGGTGCTGACCGCGTTGCTGGCAGACGACGAGCGGCGCCGGCCGACCTGGGGCCCTGAGGCGGCAGCCATCGTCGGAGTCGGCATCGTGGTCACCTACGCGGCCACCGGACACAGTCAGTCGGCCAATCCCCGATGGCTGGCGGTGCTGGTCGACGCCCTGCACCTGACCGCGATGATCGTCTGGCTGGGTGGGCTGGCCATCCTGGTCGTCGCCGCGTTCGCGCGGGGCCGCACTGGGGACTCGGGCACCGCGGAACCGGTCGGCGGCGCGCCGGATCAGGACGCTGCGGATGCCACCGAGCTGGCCGCAGCGCTGCCGATCTTCTCGCGGGTCGCGTTGGCAGCGGTGGCCACCCTTGCCGTCACCGGCACCATTCAGGCCTGGCGGGAGGTCGGCACCGTGGATGCCATCTCGACCACCTGGTACGGGCGGCTGGTGGTCGCGAAGGTCGTCCT
>JAVEEN010000122.1 GCA_030840445.1 Pseudonocardiales bacterium | reverse complement strand
TCATCGGCGACGCGCTGACGAAGTCGACGGGGTGAGCACAACGTCCGGACTCGGGACAGCACCGACCGACCGGGGCGCGCCGGCCGGCTTGACGACGGTAGCTCGCGCGGCGGTCGCGCTGGTGCTGACCGGTGGGCGGGCGGTTGTGACCGACGGACCGGCGACCGCGGCGCCGGTCGATCTCTGAACCGTCGGAGCGATCTTGGGCAGCGCCGTGGCCGGCTTCGACCCGGGCACAACGGCCTTGCCGTAGGCGCCGAGCAGTCCCTCATATACCTTGCGGACCATGGGCGCAGCGGCGCTCGATCCCAGACCGGCCTGCTCCACCATGCCCACCACCACGAACTTGGCGTTACCTACCGAAGCGCCCGGTTGTACCGGCCCCCAGGAGGCGAACCAGGAGGTGTCGTTCTTTCCGTACACCTCCGCCGTCCCGGTCTTGCCACCGATCATCAGCTTGATCGGAGAGCCGTCGAAGGCCAGCGCGCCGGAGACCGAGTGACTGTCCTCGAAATGCAGCGAATCCCCGAAGAACGCGAGGTTCTGCTTGCTCACCGGCAGCTTGCGGACCACCTTCGGTTGTACCGTCCTGGTGACCTTGCCCGAGCCGTCCACGACACCCCAGCCCAGCGTGGGTGCGTACAGCGTGCCGCCGTTGACCATGGCCGAGTAGGCGGTGGCCAGCTGTAGCGGTGAGACCGTGGTCTCGCCCTGACCGATAGCCAGGTCCGCGTTGTCCCCGGCCCGGTAACGGTAACCGTCCGTGCAGTTCTCCGAGGCGAGCAAGCTCAGATAAGCACGGGTGGTCGGGTTCGGCTCGTTCGGATAACCCTTCTTCGCTGCCGCGCAGTAGTCGGCCTTGTTCGCGTTCCACCCGGCAAGGCGGGTCTCACGATCGGCGATGGTGCCGGTTGCCTGCTCGTCAGCCGGCAGGTCCACCTGTGGATAGGACGCCACCCCGAATGCCTTGGCCATCGCCTGCAACTGTTCCAACGGCTTCTTCTTGGCATCGATTCGTGCCTGATCGGCGTAGTACTCGGCCACCGCAGGCGCGTAGAAGAAGGTGTCACAGGAAACCTGCAGGGCAAACTTCGGGGTGATCGCACCACCGAACGATTCGGAGTCGAAGTTCGTCTTGATGCGCCCGTCGACGTTGAGCGAGCCCGGGCACGGGTAGCTGCCGTCGGTCGTCATCGCCCCGTTGGTGAGGTTGTCCGACAGCGTGATCAGCTTGAACGTAGAACCGGGCGCATACTGGCCCGCAATCGCCCGGCCCACCAACGGGGCGTTGGCACTGGGCGAGATCAGCTTCTGATAGTCGGCAACCGAAATCCCGCCGACGAATGCGGACGGGTCATAGGTCGGGTAGCTGGCCGCAGCTATCACCCTGCCGCTGTGCGGGTCCATCACGACCACAGCTCCGGATGGCGCCGCATTGCCCTTCTTGCGGGAGGCGGCGATCTGGTCCGCCAGGGACTTCTCGGCCAAGGCCTGAACGTCGGCGTCGATGCTGGTGACCAGAGTGGAACCTTGCTGCGCCGGTACCGTTCCGGCCGTTCCGACGGCTTGACCACGGGCATCGAGTTCGACCCGGGATTGGCCATCGACGCCCCGCAGCACGGCATCGTAGGACTGCTCGAGTCCGCTACGGCCGATGGTGTCGGCGTCGACCAGCTTCGGGTTGGCCTTCTGGTCGGCGGCGCTGACCGCACCGGTGTAGCCGAGCAGGTGCGCGGCCAGGGTGCCGCCGGGATAGTCGAGCACGGTCTGGGTAGTCACCGCCACTCCCGGGAACCGTTCGGCGTGCTCGGAAACCGCGAGCACCACCGCCGTGTCGATATCGGTTGCCACCGGGACCGGCTGGTACGGCTGACCGGTCCAGCACGGCGCCGGCACCTGGACACCACACGGGGTGATCTCCCGCGAGAGGTCGGCCGCCTTGGTCCCGAGGACTTCGGCGAGCCGGCCCAGTACCGCCGCGCCGTGGTCGGACTGGGCCAACAGCGTCGACCGGTCGACCGTCAGGACATGGGTGGACCGGTTGCCGACCAGAACCCGACCGCGGGAGTCGACGATCTCGCCCCGCACCGCCGGCACCACGATCGTGCCCAGGTGGGTCAACCCGGCCGACTGTTGCGGCTTGTTCTGGTCCAGTACCTGGACGAAGGCCAACCGGGCCAGCAAGGTCACCAGTAACGAGGCGATCAATAGTGACAGCACCGAAAGCCGGGACCGATGCGAGCTCGCCCGGTAGCTGCCGCCCCGGTACGGCTGAGCCCGCGACTTGGCCCGCGACTTGGCCAGCGACCTAGCGGGCGACATGGCCACGTCCCAACACGTCCGCGGTCGGCCTGGCTGCTCGGATGCCCTGAGCGCGCAACATGGCGCGCACGGCCGGGACCAGCAGTAGCCCGAGCAGGGCATCTGTCAGCCCGACCGGGACGACCAGCCGGACAGCGGCGGCGGCGGAAGCGGCGTGCGACCCGAGCACCGCCAGCATCAGGGCGACACCGAGACCGGTCGCTGCACCGAGAACCGCCGCCATCGCCGCGACGCCCCGGGTGCCGTAACCGCGTTCGGTGGCCAGGCCGCCGAGCATGCCGCCGACAAGGCCGGCCGCCATCCAGCACAGGGCTTGCACCCCGGCCGGCTGATCGGACCCGAGATCAGCGAGCAGTCCGGTGCTGAACCCGAGCCCGATGCCGATGCCCGGACCGGCATAGATGGCCACCACGATGACCAGCAGGGCGGGCAGTGAGACCGGTACCGGGAACGTGAGCGGGCCGATCAGGCTGGCCTGCAACAGCAGGACGGTGAGAACGCCCGCCACGGCGCAGGCGATCCTGATCATCGGTCGGCCCCGGAACCGGTGCCGATCGGCGGCCGAGGGGTCGAGCGGTTCGCCTTCAGCACGATGCCCAGCAGGTTCAGGCCGGTCTGCGCCGCGCTCGGTCGCAGCGCCACCCGCACCGACCCGTCGGTGGACATCGTGACCGCGGTGACGACACCTATCTCGAGTCCGCCGACGAACGTGGTCTGACCGGCCGGGCCGGTGCTCAGGTGGTCACCGACCCGGACGCTGGAGCCGACGTCGGACGTCACACTGGAGCCGGAGTTGGCCTTGCCGTTTAGCAGCGCAGCGCTAAGCCCTTGCGAGCCGGCGCCGCTGGCCAACAGCAGCGCACCGGTGCGGGTGTCGCGGGCACCAACCCCGAAAGTGGGGTCGGCGGCCAGCAGGACGACGGAGGTGGTGGGATATACCGCCACAACCCGTCCGGTAAGTCCGAAGCCGTCCGTCACGGTCTGGCCGAGGACGATGGCTTCCCTGCTGCCGACGTCGACCGTCACGGTCCATTGGAATCCCGCCCCCGGGCCGGTCGCCACCACCCGGGCCGGCATCACGGTCCAGCCGGCGGAATCTGCCTGCAGCTGCAGGGACTTCAAGCGCCGGGCGGTTGCAGTGTCGGTGGCCCCGGCGGCGACCTGCCGCCGTAGCTGGGTGTTCTCAGCCTGCAGCTTCGCTATCTCGGTTCGATTGCTGCCGACATCGGGGATGCCCTGGAGGAACCGACGCGCCGGCCCCAACACGCCGTCGGTGCCGCGATAGAGCGATCCCAGAGCTCCGGTGGCACCGCCGCGTGAACCTCGCAGCGAACCGCCCGCGAAGTCAAGGCTGATGAACAGCAATGCCACAGCGGTCAGAACCGCTGCACCGATCTGCTGGCGGCGACTGAGCCTGCGCATCGAGGAATCCCGCCGGCCCGGTTAGCGCCGGTGCCCGTCGACGACCACCTTGTGCAGGGACTCGAACTGCTCGACGACTGTCGCCGTACCGAGCACCACCGAATCCAGGGGACGCTCGGCCACCAGCACCGGGATCCCGATTTCATGCTGCAAGCGGGCGTCGAGGCCGCGGAGCAGGGCCCCGCCACCGGTAAGGACGATCCCGCGGGTAACCAGGTCGCCGGCCAGCTCCGGAGGGCAGCGGTCCAGGGTGGTCCGGACAGCGCCGACGATCCGATTGATCGGCGGGTTCATGGCGTGCCGGAGTTCGTCGGCCGACACGGCCACGTTGCGGGGCAAACCCGAGGCGACGTCCCGGCCTCGGATCTCCGCGCGCATCGGACCGGCGATCGGAAAAGCGGAGCCGATGGAGATCTTGAGTTCCTCGGCGGTGCGTTCACCGATCAGCATCGAGAATTCGCTCCGGATGTGCTCAACGATGGCACGATCCAGGGCGTCGCCGGCCACCCGCAGGCTGGTGCTCGACACGATCCCGGCCAGCGCGATGACCGCGACCTCGGTGGTGCCGCCGCCGATGTCGACGATCATGGATCCACAGGCCTGGCTCACTGGCAGTCCGGCACCGATCGCGGCCGCCATCGGCTCGGAGATGATGTGGACCCGCCGAGCTCCTGCGGCATAGGCGGATTCACTTACCGCACGCTGCTCCACCGAGGTGATCCCGCTCGGCACGCAGATCACCACCCTGGGCCCGGTGAACGCGCGGCGGCCGATGACCTTGCGCACGAAGTAACGCAACATCTCGGCCGTGATGTCGTAATCGGCGATCACACCGTCCTGCAAGGGGCGAACAGCCTTGATGTGTCCGGGCGTCCGGCCGATCATCAGCTTGGCCTCGGTGCCGACGGCGACCACGGCCTTGGTGGTCGTATCCACGGCCACCACCGACGGCTCGTTGAGCATGATGCCCCGACCACGTGCGTAGACAAGGGTGTTCGCCGTGCCGAGGTCGACTGCCAGGTCACCACCGAGCAGGTCGCCACCTAGCAGCGACATCGGGGTGAAGGCCATGGGAACTCTGCTACCTCGTCTTGGGTTCACGCACGGGTGGTGCCCGTGTTACTGGTGTGAATGTCCAGACGATCGTATGTCGCTCGGTCCCCAATCACGACCGCGACTCGCCGCAGCGAACCTCCTTGCAGCTAAGAAGATCTGCCGCGAAACCTCAGGCGTCGCCGGGGAACCAGAGCGCGACCTCTCGAGCGGCGGACTCCGCGGAGTCCGACCCGTGAACGAGATTCTGTTGAACCTGCAAGCCCCAATCTCGTCCGAAGTCGCCGCGGATGGTGCCCGGCAAGGCCGCGGTGGGGTCGGTTGCGCCAGCCAGCGCACGGAATCCCTCGATCACGCGGTGCCCCTCGGCCACGGCCGACACCACCGGACCCGAGGACATGAAGTCCACCAGCGGTTGGTAGAACGGCTTGCCGACGTGCTCGGCATAGTGCTGAGCCAGCAGCTCGGCATCAGCGGACCGGTGCTGGAGCCGGACGATGCGATACCCCTTGCGCTCTACCCGGGCGAGTACCTCGCCGATCAGATTGCGGGAGACTCCGTCCGGCTTGACGAGGATCAAGGTGCGTTCTAGAGATGCGGCGGCGGTCTGAGTCACCGCGACAGACTATCCGGCCGACCCACCCGACCCGACGGCGCGGCAGCGTCAGGAAATCAGCATGCGCCAGCCCGACGGGGTACCGACAAGCTGGCTCCTGGTCCGTAACAGGTAGCCCCAGATGGCCACGAAGAACACCGCGACCACGGCGAAGATAGGCACCAGCACGGTCACCGCCGCCAAGGCGATCTGCAGCGCCGATCCCGCGCCGATGCCCCAGGCACGGCGCAGCAGGAAACCGGTGGCCACCAGCAGGACGGCCAGCGCGAGCAGCACCACGGTCTTGGTGCCGGACAGGCCTTGCGAGGTCTGGGCGATCGTTCGCGGAACCAGGAGAACCACGAACGCCTCCAAGCACAGGATCGCCGCCATGCCACCGCGAGTGGCCCGATTCGCCTTGTTCCGTCGCGCTTCGAGTTCGTCCTCGCTGGGTTGATAGTCGGTGGGCTCGTGTTCGGTGGGCTCGTCGGCAGATCCTTCGGTCGATGACTCCGTCATGAGCGGCCGCCCTTCAGCAGGGTCCTAGCCTCCCCGGCCGTCACGACCGAACCGGTGATCAAGACGCCGGCGCCGACCACGAGACCGTCGGCGCCTTCCTCGGCCAGCGCGATCGCGGTTTCGATCGCATCGTCCAGGCGGGGTTCCACCGTCACGCGATCGGCGCCGAAGACGCCCACGGCGATCGCGGCCAGATCGTCGACCGGCAGCGCTCGGGGCGAGGAGTTCTGGCTGATCACGATCTGGTCCAGCACGGGTTCCAGGATGTCCAATGAGCCTCGGGCGTCCTTGTCGCTGAGCATGGCCACCACGCCGATCAGCTGCCTGAAGTCGAAACCTTCACCCAGCGCTTCGACCGTGGCGATCATGCCCGCCGGGTTGTGACTGGCATCGACGAGCACGGTCGGCGCGGACCGGACGGCCTCGAGCCGGCCGGGCGCCGTCACCGCGGCGAAGGCGGCACGGACGATGTCGAGGTCGATCGGACCGGATTGCGAGCCTGCGCCGAAGAACGCCTCGACCGCGGCCAGCGCACAAGCGGCGTTCTGCGCCTGATAGCTGCCGTGTAGTGGCAGAAATACCTCCGGATACTCGCCGCCCAGTCCCTGCAGGGTGAGCATCTGGCCACCGACGGCGATCCGCCGATCCAGTACGCCGAACTCGAGACCCTCGCGGGCCACCGGCGCCTGGACCTCGGCCGCTCGCTTGAGCAGTTGCGCCGCTGCCTCGTTCGGCTGCGCCGCCAGGATCGCCGACGCACCCTCGGTGATGATTCCGGCCTTCTCGGTGGCGATCTCGGCCACCGAATTCCCCAGATACGCGGTGTGATCCAGGGCGATCGGCGTCACTACCGCGACCGGTGATGCGAGCACGTTCGTAGCGTCCCAGGTGCCGCCCATCCCCACCTCGACCACGGCCACATCGACCGGCGAGTCGGCGAAAATGGCGAACGCCAACCCCGTGATCGCCTCGAAGAAGGTCAATCGGATCCCCCCGTCCTCCTTCGACCGGGCATCCACCAGGTCCAGGAAGGGCGAGATCTCCGCTACGGCGTCAGCGAAGACTCCATCGCTCACCGGAGCGCCGTCGAGCACGATCCGTTCCGTCATGTCGGACAGGTGCGGGCTGGTATAACGCCCGGTCCGCAACCCGAAGCCCCGCAGCAATTCCTCGATCATCCGCGCCGTTGAGGTCTTGCCGTTGGTCCCGGTGATGTGAATGGAGCGGTAGGCCTTCTGCGGCTGACCCAGCACATCCATCAGGGCCTCGATACGCTCCCGGGACGGGCTGATCTTCGCTTCACCCCAGCGGGCGAGTAACAATTGCTCCGCAGCCTGCCGACGGGATCGGTCGGACTGCGCTCTGCTTGCCGGGGCGGATTCCACAGGGGTCCATGCTACGGCGGCGGGCTGGGCACGACCGGCGATGGAGTGTGGTCATGGCGCATCAGACGAGGCCCCACCCCGGCTCGCTGGCCGAAGGGGCCGAATACGTGCTGCGCACCAACGACCGTGGTCACATGACCGTGGCAGCGCCGCGGCTGTATCCGCATCTGTGGAGCTGGGACGCGGCCTTCGTCTCGATCGGCCTGTCCAAACTATCGGTGGAACGAGCCGTCACCGAACTGCGCACCCTGCTGGGAGCCCAGTGGAGCACCGGGATGATTCCGCACATCGTCTTCGGCAATGACCGCGACTACTTTCCCGGCCCCGACAGGTGGGGCACCGACAGCGCGGCCGGTGCGCCCGCCGGCATCGCCACCAGCGGGATCTGCCAGCCGCCGGTGCACGCGATTGCCGTGGCTGAGGTGGTGGCGCAGGGCCGTCGGCTCGGGGGCACCGACCGGCTGGTGGCCGAGGAGTTCCTGCGCGAGACGTTCGACCAGTGGTTCAACTGGCATGCCTGGCTGGCGGCCGCCCGGGATCCGCACGGGCACGGGATGGTCGAGATCCATCACGGTTGGGAGTCCGGCCTGGACAACTCGCCGCGCTGGGACCACAGCTATGCCATGGTTGAACCCGGCGAGATCGAGCCCGTCGTCCGGACCGACCTGCGGCACGTGACCGATCACAGCCAGCGCCCGTCGGACTACGAGTACCGGCAGTATGCCTGGCTGATCGATCAGATGCGCTCGGTCGGCTACGACGATGTGGCGATGAGGGCCACCGTCGATTTCCGGGTCCGAGATGTCCTGATGTCTGCGATCCTGGCTGTGGCCAGCGACGTGCTGGCCGAGTTGGGTGAGAGCATCGGACGCCATGCCCAGGCGCACTGGCTGCGGGCCACGGCCGACCGGTTCAGGCTGGGGGTGACGCGGGCCGTTTCCACGGTGACCGGACTCGCTCGGGACTTCGATGTGCGCACCGGCGAGTGGATCCATACCGCGACGGTGGCCGGCTTCGCCCCCCTACTGTGC
This sequence comes from Pseudonocardiales bacterium, assembly GCA_030840445.1. Classification (GTDB taxonomy): domain Bacteria; phylum Actinomycetota; class Actinomycetes; order Mycobacteriales; family Jatrophihabitantaceae; genus Jatrophihabitans_A. The sequence continues at coordinate 10,069 of JAVEEN010000122.1, read as the reverse complement.
AGCTCCGACCGGGCGCTGCGCGACCGCCAGTTACGAATCCTGACCGGGCCGCAATGGATGGCCCATCCATCGCTGAAGTTTGCGCTACCGACGTCGACGTCACCGTCCAGTCCGGCCTTCCGACGCGCGACGTACTGGCGCGGTCCGGTGTGGCCGGTGATCACCTGGCTGCTCGCCTGGGGGCTGCGCCGGCACGGCGACGAATCGTTGGCCCAGCAATTGCGACTCACCTCGTTGAGGCAGCTTGCCCACGAGGACTTTGCCGAGTATTACGACCCGTTCTCCGGCTTCGCCCTGGGCAGTCGCAACCAGTCGTGGACGGCCGCCGTGGCTCTGGACTGGCTGTCCGAGCGCTGAGTCAGCCGGCCGGCAATGCCTCCAACGCGGCGTTGATCCGCTCGATATCAGCGGAGGCGGCTGCACTGCGTGCGCGAATGCCGGCGACGACGTCGTCCGGTGCCTTGGCCAGGAAGCCCTGATTGCCGAGTTTCTTCGACGTCTGGTCGAGTTCCTTGGTCGCCGTAGCCAGGTCCCGCTGGTAGCGGGCGCGCTCGGCGGCGACATCGACCGCCGTGGACAGATCCAGCGCGATCGTGACACCGGCCGAGGTCGTCAATGATGCGGTGGGGGTGAAGCTGTCGTCCGGTTCGGTCAGACGCAGCAAGCTGCGTATCTCCGCCTCGTGGCCACTCAGGCCGGTGAACCTCGCCGGAATGCGGGCCGACGGCTTCACGCCTTGATCGCTGCGGAACCTCCGTACCTCCAGCACGACGGCCTGCATGTCCTCGATCGGCAGTTCTGCGGCGCGATCGACCCGCTTGGGATCCGAGGATGGCCAGGGCGCGATGACCACGCTCTCGCCGCCGGTCAGCTCCGTCCACAAGGTCTCCGTCACGAAAGGAATCAGCGGGTGCAGCAGTCGAAGCAGTCCATCGAGTACCTCGCCGAGCACTCGGCGCGTGGTCTGCGAACGCTCCGCCGGCGCGTCGGGGGCCAGCGACACCTTGGCCAGTTCCAGGTACCAGTCGCAGACCTCGTCCCAGGCGAAGTGGTAGAGCAGATCGGAGATCTTGGCGAATTCGTAGTCGGCGTACAGAGCATCCACTTCGGCGATCACGGTGTTCAGCCGCGACACGACCCAAGCATCGGCGCCGGTCAGGTCGGTAGGCAATTCCCCTTCCACCGTGGCACCGTTGATGAGCGCAAACCGGGTGGCGTTCCACAACTTGTTACAGAAGTTTCGGGAGCCACCCACGGCGTCCTCGCCGAGCGGCAGGTCAGTGCCGGGATTCGCCCCGCGAGCCAAGGTGAACCGCAGTGCGTCGGTGCCGTAGCGGTCCATCCACTCAATGGGATCGACGCCGTTACCCCGGGTCTTGGACATCTTCTTGCCGAACTGGTCGCGCACCATGCCATGCAGCGCGACCGTACGGAAAGGCTCGGCCCCGGACGGATGATCCTTCATCGCGTACAGGCCGAACATCATCATCCGGACGACCCAGAAGAACAGGATGTCGTACCCGGTGACAAGCACCGAGGTCGGGTAGAACTTGGCCAGGTCGTCGGTCTGCTCGGGCCAACCCAGGGTCGAGAAAGGCCACAGACCTGAGGAGAACCAGGTGTCGAGCACATCCTCGTCCTGCCGCCAACCATCAGCTTCGCTGGGCGGCTGCTCGTCCGGTCCGACACAGACCATGTCGCCGTTAGGGCCGTACCAGACCGGAATCCGATGACCCCACCAGAGCTGACGGGAGATGCACCAGTCGTGCAGGTTGTCGGTCCATTGGAAGTAGCGCGGTGCCATCTCGGGCGGGCTGATCCGCACCTGGCCGTTGCGCACGGCATCCCCAGCTGCTTGAGCCAGCGGTGCCACCTTGACGAACCATTGCAGGCTCAGCCGCGGCTCGATCGGTTCCTTGGACCGCTCCGAATGGCCCACCGAATGCAGGTATGGCCGCTTCTCGGCGACGATCCGACCTTGTTTGCGCAGCTCCTCGCGCACCGCGGCCCGGGCCGTGAACCGGTCCATGCCGTCGAACTGGGTGCCGGTATCGGCGATCCGGCCCTGCTCGTCCATCACGGTCAGCATCGGTAGGCCGTGCCGCTGCCCGATCTCGAAGTCGTTCGGATCGTGGGCCGGTGTCACCTTGACCGCGCCGGTCCCGAATGCCGGGTCGACATGGGCATCGGCGATGATCGGGATCCGTCTTCCGGTCAGGGGCAGTTCGATCTCGGTGCCGACCAGTGACGCGTAGCGCTCGTCCTCGGGATGGACGGCCACCGCGGTGTCACCGAGCATCGTCTCGACCCGCGTAGTGGCCACGACCATATGCGGCTCGTCATCGGAGAGCGAGCCATAACGCATGGAGACGAGTTCACCCTCGACCTCCTCATGGATGACCTCGGCGTCCGATAGCACCGAGCGCAGGTCCGGGGACCAGTTGACCAGCCGCTCTGCGCGATAGATCAGCCCGTCATCGTAGAGCTTCTTGAACATCGTGGCGGTGGCCCGCGACATACCCTCGTCCATGGTGAAACGCTCGCGGGTCCAGTCCACGCTGTCACCCAACCGCCGCATCTGGGCCAGAATGGCGCCACCGTGCTCGGCCTTCCACTCCCAGACCCGGTTCACGAAAGCCTCACGGCCCAAGTCCCGGCGGTTGGTGCCCTGGGCCGCAAGCGCCCGCTCGACCAGTGCGTGCACCGCGATGCTGGCGTGGTCCATGCCCGGCAGCCACAGCGTCTCGTAGCCCTGCATCCGAGCCCGACGGATCAAGGCGTCGATCAGGGTGTGCTCGAAGGCATGCCCGATGTGCAGGCTGCCGGTCACGTTCGGAGGCGGGATCACGATGGTGAACGGCGGCTTGTCCGAGGAAGCGTCCGCGGTGAAGTACCCGCGATCCACCCACCGCTGGTACAGCGGGGCCTCTACCTCTGCCGGCGTATACGCGGTCGGCAGATCGGTCGAGGCGGATTGCGGCTTCGGGGTGCGGGTCACCCCTGAATTCTACGGACGGCGCGGAACTCCGATTTCCGGGGCAGCATCGTCCGGGGCAGCATCGTCCGGGGCAGCATCGTTCGGGGCAGCATCGTCCGGGACCCGGACCGGGATCAGCCCATCAGCCAGGGTGGGAACCAACGAGAGGGTGATCCGGATCTTCTTGGTCTCGTCCGGGAGGTCCGTCGGCTTCTGGCGTTGATACCGGTCCAGAACGTCCTGCAGGTCGGTGCGAAGCCGGCGCGCCTCGTCAATGGTGAGCCAGCAACCGCGGCTGGCAATGGTCATCACGTCGTCCCAGTCCTCACCGGCAGCGTGATCCCGCCCGACCCAGTTCAGCGCCTCGGTCCGCTGCCGATCGAAGAGCCGGTTGATCAACACCGATTCACCCGTCAACGAGGCGCGCGGCTCGCTCGATTCGAGCCGCAGGCTGCCCCCTGCCGCCTCCCAGGGACGCTCCCGACCGTCCTCGGTGGACTCCGATCGCCGGATGATCCCCCATTTCTCCAGTGCGCGCAGGTGGTAACTCATGGCGCTGGCGCTCAGCCCGACAATCTCGGCACACTCGGTCGCGGTGAGCTTGCGGCCGTTGAAGAGCTCGTCGATGGCCGCCAACCGGGCCGGATGCGCCAGCGCCTTGATGGCCCGCGGGTCCGTGAGAACGACGGGATCCCGCTTGGCGGCAGGCTCGAGGCGGGGTCGTGACATGCGAACACCTTATTGGGCCGGCGGCCCCTGACGTCCGAAGGCCGCTGCGGCGAGTAGACCCAGCAGCTCGTCGGGATCCCGCTCGAGGCCTCGGCCGGCAAACCAGGCACAGATGTTGCGACAGTCTCGTTGCAAGAATTCCATGCCAGTGGGGTTGGCCACGATATCCACCACCTGGGGCAGGTCGATCATCACCAGGCGGCCCTCGTCCACCAGAAGGTTGTACGCCGACAGATCGCCGTGGGCCTGTCCGGCCGCCGCCAGCTCTTGCATGGCGTCGGTGATCTGTTGGAAGTAGTCGGCCAGTTCCGTTCGACCCGGGCGGACTTGCGCCAAACGGGGTGCTGCCACCAGGTCCGAGCCGATGAATTCCATCAGGATCTCGGTGCCGTCAATCTGAACGGGGTACGGAACTGGCAGCCCCCGATTCCACAGATCGCACAGCGCCGCGAACTCGGCCGCTGCCCACTGCCCGGCCAGCACCTGCACTCCGTATTTGCTCCGGTTGGCCATGGCCCGCTGGTCCCGGCTGCGGCGCACCGTCCGGCCTTCGAGGTAGCCGCCATCCCGGTGGAAATCGCGGTGTTCACGGTCCCGGTATCGCTTGGCGGCGAGCACTGACGCGGGTCCGCCGGGAATGGCTCGCTCGATGAGGAAGACGTCGGCTTCTTTACCCGATTTCAGGATGCCGAGCTCTGTGTCCAGGGCCGCGTCCGAGGTGATGACCCACGCCGGTCTCGGTTGCGGACCGTGCGCTCCCTTGACCACGGCGGACCAGGTGGACCAGCGCTGATCGTGGCCCGGTTGGTCGACCGTCCGGAATTGGGGGTACTCGGAGTCCGGCAAGGCGACCGGAGATGATGTGTCAGGAGGTGCGGGTGTTTCGAATGAGTCGTAGAACGACAAGGTTGGTGGCTCCTCGATGAGTACGAGGCGGCCGACCGGCGATCACGGCAGGATCTGAAGACAGAACCGGAGGTGCAACGGATCAGGGGACGAGCGGCCTCGAAGGATGGGGGACGCGTGCTGTCCCCGGGACGGCGATAAACATCTCGACGCCTCCTCCACGCTCGGACCTGCTCCCTCTGCAAGGGGCAAGGTCACCATCTGCTGTCGAAGAGCACCCTGCCCTGCTCAGGGGCACGTTCGCAACCTATTTTGCTCGAGCACCCGCAATGGGAGTGCTCAGGCGGACTTCTCACGCGGCGTCTCGACCTCGGCACGTGGGACCAGTGTCGGGTAGACATGCTCCAGCACCGTCTCTGCGGTGATGAGGACCTTGGCCACGTCCTCGCGGGAGGGCACCTCGTACATCACCGACAGCAGAACCTCTTCCATGATTGCGCGCAGACCACGCGCGCCGGTCTGCCGCTTCACAGCCTGGTCGGCGATGGCCTCGAGTGCGTCATCGGCGAATTCCAGCTCGACGCCGTCGAGTTCGAACAGCCGGGCGTATTGCTTGACCAGAGCATTCTTCGGCTCGGTCAGGATCTGGACCAGGGCCTCGCGGTCGAGCGGACGCACCGAGGTGATGACCGGTACGCGGCCGATGAACTCGGGAATCAGCCCGAATTTCATCAGGTCCTCGGGCATCACGTCGGCGAAGATATCGGTGCTGTCGACTTCGAACTTGGTCTTCAGCTCGGCTCCGAAGCCCAGGCCCTTCTTGCCGACCCGACCCTCGACGATCTTGTCCAGCCCGGCGAACGCACCACCGACGATGAACAGCACGTTCGTGGTGTCGATCTGGATGAACTCCTGGTGGGGGTGCTTGCGTCCACCCTGCGGGGGAACCGCCGCGGACGTGCCTTCGAGGATCTTCAGCAGCGCCTGTTGCACGCCTTCGCCGGAGACGTCGCGCGTGATCGACGGGTTCTCGGCCTTGCGGGCGATCTTGTCGACTTCATCGATGTAGATGATGCCTGTCTCGGCGCGCTTGACGTCGTAGTCGGCGGCCTGAATCAACTTCAGCAGGATGTTCTCGACGTCCTCACCGACGTATCCGGCCTCGGTGAGGGCGGTGGCATCGGCGATCGCGAAGGGAACGTTGAGCATTCGGGCCAGCGTCTGAGCTAGCAGCGTCTTGCCGGAGCCGGTCGGGCCGAGGAGCAGGATGTTCGATTTCGCCAACTCGACGTTCGACTCGGCGCGCTTGCCGGTCGTCTCGGCACCGGCCTGCACCCGCTTGTAGTGGTTGTAGACCGCAACCGCCAAGGTCCGTTTGGCGTCGTCCTGACCGACGACATAGGAATTGAGGAACTCGCGGATCTCGGTAGGCTTGGGTAGCTCGTCGAAGGAGAACTCGGTGTTCTCCGACAACTCCTCTTCGATGATCTCGTTGCACAGGTCAATGCACTCGTCACAGATGTACACGCCTGGGCCGGCGATCAATTTCTTGACCTGCTTCTGGCTCTTTCCGCAGAAAGAGCACTTGAGCAGATCGCCGCCGTCGCCTACCCGTGCCACCCGATGACCATCCCCTCAAGAGCCTCGCTGCCAGCCGTTGTGGCCGCCGCGCCGAACGTGTGCCCGGCGCAAGGACCGCCGAACCGCAATGCTGCCGTGCCGTCCTACCAGTGTCACTTCTGCCAGCGCGCCCGTCGAGCCAGAATCGCGGGCAACGCTGCCCGGTACGGGGCAGCGATAGAAGAAAACGCTACCCCGTAGGGGCCGAGAAGTCGCATGTTTACTTGCGTGTCCCAGGTAACGAAGCCGACAGCACGCCGGCCCAGGGTGCTCGCGATACCGGTGTGACTGGTGGGTCAGTCGTTTACGAGCTTGCGAGTCGTGATGACCGAATCGACGATTCCGTAGTCCTTCGCCTGGTCGGCGGTCAGGATCCGGTCGCGTTCGATATCCAGTTTGACCTGCTCGACCGTCTGTCCGGTGTGGTGGGCAAGGATCTCTTCGAGCAGCCCCCGCATCCGCAGGATTTCATTGGCCTGGATCTCCAGATCGGTGACCTGGCCCTGACCTTCACCGGACGGCTGGTGGATGAGCACCCGGGAGTGCTCCAGCGCGAACCGCTTGCCCTTGGTGCCGGCGGCCAGCAGCACAGCCGCGGCTGAGGCGGCCTGCCCCATGCAGTAGGTCTGGATCTCCGGCCGGACGTAAGTCATCGTGTCGTAGATCGCGGTGAGCGCGGTGAACGAGCCACCCGGGGAATTGATGTAGATGAGGATGTCGCGATCGGGGTCGGTGGACTCGAGGCAGATCAGCTGCGCGATCACATCGTTGGCGACGACGTCGTCGATGGGCGCGCCGAGAAAGATGATGCGCTCCTCGAACAACTTGTTGTACGGGTTGGATTCCTTCATCCCGTAGTTCGTCCGCTCGACGAAGGACGGCAGCACATACCGGCTCTGCGGGGAGGACGGGGCGAAGCCGCCGGTCGGACCCGGAGTGAACAGTTGACTCATTGTTTCGTTCTCCCTTACGCCGGGGCCGGAGCGTTGCCGGCGCCCATCTGAGCGACACGGCTGACGACGTGGTCGACGAAGCCGTACTCGAGCGCCTGCTGGGCGGTGAACCAGCGGTCCCGCTCCGAGTCGGCCTGGATCTGTGCGACGGTCTGACCGGTGTGCTCGGCGATGAGCTGAGCCATCTCGGCCTTCGTCAACCTGAACTGCTCCGCCTGGATGGCGATATCGGAAGCGGTACCGCCGATGCCGGCCGACGGCTGGTGCATCATGATGCGCGCGTGCGGCAGAGCGTAACGCTTGCCCTTCTCACCGGCTGATAGCAGGAACTGCCCCATGGAGGCCGCCAGTCCGAGGGAGTAGGTCGCGACGTCACACTCCACGAATTGCATGGTGTCGAAGATCGCCATACCGGCGGTCACCGACCCTCCCGGAGAGTTGATGTAGAGGTTGATGTCGCGGGTCGAGTCCTCGGCCGAGAGCAGTAGCAGCTGGGCGCAGATCTGGTTCGCGATCGTGTCGTCGACCTGCTGGCCGAGGAAGATGATCCGCTCACGAAGCAGGCGGTCATAAACCGAGTCACCGAGGCTCATACCGGCGCCCGCGGCGCGGGCCTGGATCAGGTGGGCTGGGCCCTGGGTGGGGTCGGCGTGCGCGACACCGCTCAGCCCGGTCACCTGGGGACCGAACCGATACTGCGCGTCATGAGAAGTCACTGGGCATTCCTTCCTCGGCTGCCTGTACAGCTGGATCTACATCGACCCTAACCGCAGAGGCGGGCCGGGGACTCCCCAGACCCGCCTCCGTTCGCTCAGGGCATGAAATGCGTGCTTGAGCTACTTCTCGTCCACGCCAGCTGCTTGCTCGTCGCCGTCAGCCGCGTCGCCGTCAGCCGCGTCGCCTACGGCGTCATGACCTGCGTCGCCATCAGCTGCGTCGTCGTCTTCGTCACCGGCAGCCTCCAGATCGTCGAAGGCGTCCAGCTCGGCCTGGCCCTCGGGCGTCGACAGTGCCGACAGATCCACCGGGTTTCCTGACTCGTCGGTGACCGTAGCCGACTCGAGCACCGTTGCGAGCGCCTTGTTGCGGCGCACATCGGCCACCAGAGCCGCGATGTTGCCGGCCTGGACGATCTGGTCGGCGAATTCCTGGGGCGCCATGTCGTAACGCTGAGCCTGCCGCACGATGTATTCGGTGAGTTCGGCGTCCGACACCGCCACGGCCTCCGCGTCGGCGATCGAATCGAGGATGAACTGGGTCTTGACAGAGCGCTCGGCGACCGCACGCAACTCGGCGGTGAACTCGTCCTTCGTCTTGCCCTCGGTCTCCAGGTAACGCTCGAACGCGGCGTCATCGTGACCCAGTTGGTGCACGACGTCGTGCTCGCGCCAGTCGATCTCGGACTGGACCGACGATTCCGGCAATGGCACCTCGGTCTGCTCCACCAGTAGCTCGAGAACCTTGTCCCGCGCCTCGGCACCCTGGCCCAACGCCTTGACCCGCGTCAACCGCTCACGGAGGTCGGCGCGGAGCTCGTCGACAGTGTCGAACTCCGACGCGAGCTGGGCGAAGTCATCGTCAGGCTCTGGCAGCTCGCGTTCCTTGACGGAGTTGACCACGACCGTGATGTCGGCGTCCGAGCCGGCGTGCTCACCGAAGGCAAGCTTCGAGGCGAAAGTGGCCGAGTCGCCGGCACTCTTGCCGATGATGATCTCATCGAGCCCGTCGATCAGATTGGCCGAACCGACTTCATAGGACAGGCCACTGGCCGAACCGCCCTCGACCGCTACGCCATCAACCGTCGCGTTGAGGTCGATCGCCACGAAGTCCCCCGACTGGACCGCACGGTCGACACCGTTGAGCGTGCCGAAGCGGGCCCGGAGGGCGTCGAACTGCTCGGCGACCTCGTCGTCTGCGACCACGGCGTCCGCCACCGTCACAGCCAGCCCGTCGTAGGCCGGGACCGTGATTTCCGGGCGGATGTCGACTTCGGCGGTGAACGCCAGCTCCTCGTTGTCCTCGAGCTTGGTCACCTCGATATCGGGTTGCCCCAGCGCCTTCAGCCCGGTGTCGCGTACCGCGTCGGAATACGCCTTGGGCAGTGCCTTGTTGATCGCCTCTTCCAGGACCGCGGCGCGACCCACCCGTTGGTCGATGATGCGAGCCGGTACCTTGCCGGGCCGGAAGCCGGGCACCCGGACCTGCGATCCGATTGCCTTGTAGGCCTCGTCCAGGCTGGCCTTCAGCTCGGCAAAGGGCACCTCCACCGCGAGTTTCACGCGGGTCGGGCTCAGGTTCTCGACGGTGCTCTTCACGATGTGCTCTTCGCTCCTCGGCAGATCGACAGGTGATGGTGCGCGTGCCTTTGTTGCTTGTTTCGTGCAGTGCTCGTTCGTGCTGTCCTCGTTCGCTCGCTGTCGTGCCCTACTCAGGTCGAACTGGTCGGGGTGACAGGATTTGAACCTGCGACCCTCCGCTCCCAAAGCGGATGCGCTACCAAGCTGCGCTACACCCCGGCACACTTTTTCGCGCGTAAGAGCGAGAGGTGTTCCGACCGAGAAGTGTACGGGGGTCCGAACCACCCGCGATCACACGCTAGTCTGTAGCGGCAGAACCCGGATCGCAGGCTCGTCCAAAGGCGACTGAACCGGACAATGCGGGCGTAGCTCAATGGTAGAGTCTCAGTCTTCCAAACTGATTGTGCGGGTTCGATTCCCGTCGCCCGCTCCATCTCGCAGGCCAGTGTTTATGGGGCCCCGCGACTCGTAGCTGCTCGGGTGTTGGGGTCCACTGGCCTGTCGTCGAACGTCGTCGTCGCGATGTCGAGGCTGATCTTGAGGCCATCCCACTCGGCCTTCAGACCAGGAATCGGGTTGACCGTTCCTGTCGACTTGTGGGCCAACTTGCCTTCGGTCATCTCGTGCTGGATTGGCAACGCGCTGAG
>JAVEEN010000034.1 GCA_030840445.1 Pseudonocardiales bacterium | reverse complement strand
GGTGTGCGTCACAACCCCGACACCACGACTCCGGCCGGTTTCAAGCAGTCCATCGAGGTAGCTGCTGCAGCAGGCGGTGGCCTTTACCCGTGCGGAACCGCCGGCCCCGCGCTGATCAGGCTGGCCTGGGACGATTTCACCACCGGCCCGTCCACCAGCCCGATACAGGTGCGCGCCGCGTACGTCCTGCTGAGCGTTCCGGGACAGTCACAGCTTGCACTGCATCGAGTGGTGTGTGCCGGCTCCGCATCGGTCGTCTCTGACACCGTTCTGGCCCACGACGTGGTGTCCGCGTCGGTGGGATGTCCCAGCACCACGGCGACCTGCGGCCAGAGCGGTGCCGCCCTACCGCTGACCGTTAGCCTCACTCTCACGATCCACGACTCCAACAGCGGCAGCGCTGTGAACTACGTGGTCGTCCTTACCGGGCAGCGAAGGCAGACATGAGAAGCAGGCTCGCTCAGCGCATAGATACCGATGACGACACCGGCGCCACGCTTATTTTCGTCCTGATCCTGATCACGGTCGTCGCCCTGGTCGCCGGTGCGCTGCTGTCGTTCTCCGACACCAGCATTCGAGTCACCGTGTCCACTCGCACCGAGGCCGCCAACGCCTACGGTGCCGACGGAGCAGCGCAGGCAGCCCTGAACGAGCTTCGGCTGCACTCCTACAACAACAACACCTCGAGTCCGACCTATCCCAAATGCTTCGGTAGCGGCGCGACCTCGGACACGCTGGTCTTGAACAAGTTCTACCCGGGAGCCACCGGTAGCGCTCCGTCCTCGGCGGCCGTTGTCTGCTCGCCTGATCCCAACACCGGAGCCGGCGGCGGTCTGGTGCCGATTACGGTGTCGAACAAGCCAGGAAACGCGATCCTGACACTCGGCACGAACGCGGCCGAAGACGGCCTCCATATCAAGGCCCTGAACAACAGCACCCCGTTCGTCGTGCACGGTTCGGTCGTATCGAACTCCAACATCTCGGTCACCAATGGCTCGCTGCAGTCCAACACGGCGGTGTACGCGCACACCGGATGCTCCGGCACGATCGTCAGCACACCCGCACCCGTGTGCAACTCGCCTACCGCTACCGATCCCGCCTACCAGTTCGAACCGGCCTTCGGCACACCGGCGAACGCAGTACCGCCATACCAGCCAGTTCCCGCTACTGCCGCGGCCAGCTGCCCCGGCAAGGTGGTGACCTTCCTGCCCGGCTACTACGACGACGCCGCTGGGCTGTCGGCGCTGATGTCGGGTAGCGGCTCCAATCCCTGCAAGGGAAGCGTCTGGTGGTTCACACCCGGGATCTATTACTTCGACTTTCACAACACCTCCAATCCGCTGCTGGCGGGCAGCGATCTGTGGACGGTCAACGACGGTCAGCTGATTGCCGGGACCCCTACGGATACTTCGGGAGCGGTCATCGCCAAGCCGGCCAGCCCGGCAACCGTCCCTGGCGCCTGCCAGAACCCGATCAAGGTCCAGTCCCAACTACCGGTGGGCGTCCAATTCATCTTCGGGGCTGACAGCCAGTTCCAGGTCAGCGGCACGGCGGATGCCGAGATCTGCGGAAACTATCAAAAGAGCCGGCCGCCGATCGCGATCTACGGCCTCACCTCGGGCGCGGAGTCGCCGGTGACCCCCGCCGTGCCGGTGTCCGCCACGGCGGTAACTGCGTCCGTGACCGGTGGCACCGGATATGTCGCACCGCCAGGGGGCACGTTGGTCACCGGTGTGGCGACCGCATCCGACAGCAAATATGACACCTGGGCAAAGACCGGCTCGAGCTCACAGTCTGCGACGCTGACGCTGTCCACCTTCGCGCCCGCCCAGGCGATCCCGGCCGGGTCGGTACTGAACTCCGCGCAGCTGCGCATCGTGTACGGCGCGAGTTCGGCGGCGACCTCGCGGCAGGTCGTCATCACGCCCACGGCCGCCGGCTCACCGGCCATCACCAAAACCATGTCCGCATCGACACAAGCGGCCGGCACGACGCAAACGGTGCCACTCTACGACACGTCGGCGACGGGATTGGTCGCGTCCACGCATGCGTACGGATTTGCCGGTGCGTCCATCGCCTATACCACGACAAAATCCGCTGCGGGCGCCGAAAACGTTGATGCCGTCTACCTCGACCTGACCTACACGGCGCCGGCGTTTCGTAGTGAAACCACCGCACTGGCCGGTGGCAACTGCCTGACCGTCACCTACACCGGCGGATCCAGCGGTCAGTGCGCCGTCCTGTCCACCTCGAGCAGCTACAAGGGCGCCTTCTACATCCAGGGCACCACCTACGTCCCCAGCGCCGTCATCGATCTGACACTGAGCAACATCACCTCACAGGTACTTCGATTCGGTGTCATCGCGCGGTCATTGTGGGTGAAGGAGACCGGCGCCATCAGCTACGTGGGGCCGGTCATCGAAGTACCTGATAATTCGCCTGGTTTCGGCCCCGGCGGCACGGTGATCTATCTCAACGTCTACGTCTGTGCCGCAGCGGCCACCTGTAGCACGTCGACGGGGGTCCTTCGATTGCGCGTCCGCGCGTACATCTTCGATCCGAGTGGCAGTCCAGGCCCACCCGGGCGGCAGATCACCGTGCAGAGTTGGGCCCTACAGCGCTGACGCGCAGGATTCCGCGTAACTCCGCCGCCTAGCTGTCACGACACCTAGCGCGCGGTGGGGAGACCGGCTGCGACTAGGCCGATCCGGTCGCCAACAATATCGCCGTGAGTGCTCCGGCGATCATGAAGGGACCGAAAGGCAACGCGGTCTTTCGGGTGCCTCGGCCGGTCGCCAGCAAGCCGATGCCCACCACGGCGCCGAACAGAAAGCCGGCAAACGCACCGATGAGCAGAGTGGACCAGGAGACATAGGCCATGACACCACCCAGCACTCCTGCCAGCTTTGCGTCACCGAATCCCATCCCTGCGGGATACAGGCACACCAACAGGAAGTAGAAGGCGAACAGTGCGATGCTGCCGGCGCCGGCGCGCGCAAGCGCAAGCCACGCGTGTTGCCACCACGCAGCGCCGCCGAGCAGGACGGCCAGGATCGGGTAGGACGGGAGAACGATTGCGTTTGGCAGGCGTCGAGTGTCGAGGTCGATGAAGGCCAGTGTGATACCGGCCGCCGCGAAATAGAGGAGGGCGGGCAACGCAGGAAGCAGTCCCAGTTGAACTGCCCGCAGCGTCACAGCCACAAACACCACGGCGGTCAGGAGTTCGACCGCCGGGTACCGCACACTGATTGAGGCATGGCACTGTGCGCAACGCCCACGCAGGATCAGCCAACCCACGACAGGCACGTTGTGCCACGGTCGGATCGGGGTTTCGCAGGTGGGACAGCGGGACGGCGGTGTGGCCAGCGACTCGCCGCGCGGTAGGCGGTACACCACCACGTTGAGAAACGAACCAATGGCGAGCCCAACCAACGCTAGGAAGACGATCAGGACAGGCATGGCCACCTTTCGTAGCGCAGAGAAGGTCGCGCTACGGCTCACGATTCCGGCCAGACCGTCGACGTTCGATGCCCAGCGTAGCCTCACTATCGCAGCCGCGGCTGGGCCGCTACTGCGTGGTCATCGACCTCGTGTGTTTTGGCGGGTCCGGGGAGTGGCTTGTGCGAGGCGCCGGTACCTACGTCGCACTATTGCGATGCGCACAACGGCACTCGCCGTGCCGTGACATAGGAGCCCCACGATGAGACACGGCCGCCGCCTCGGCCGCACACCCGGTAACCCCGTCCGGAATCAGTTCGATGTATCTCGATGCTGCCCGCAGCGCAGCCTGCAAACACATGCCCCAGGTCTGCCCTCGGCGCTCCATCGACTCGGCGGCACGCAACGCCACGACGGCGCCCAGCGTCAGGTTGAGGGGGCGGCGCCCGGAGGCGTACGCATCAGCGAGAGTGTTACTCGCCAGCCGACTGACCGCTGAAGGCGGCGCGCCTGCCTTGATCAACGCCAGGTTCACGATGCTGTCTGTTCCCGCCGGACGGCTGTAATAGCCCCCACTACGGAAAACAGCCAAGCCACGTCGACGCGGCGAACGATAGGCGGCTCCGCGGTCCCGGACACAACCGTCCAGTAAGTCAAGGGCGTCAACGATGTCGATCAGGGTTCTCTCCAGTCTCAGGATCACGGTTGCGCCCGTGCGTGCAGCGTGTGCTCGTCGCTTCCCCTCATGCCGAACATGGCACGGGTTGGGCTGTCACCGCATCCCCCGGATTGATGGCGCCGACGAAGACAGAGCGTTCGGCAACCGGTGTACTCCGAGAGGAGGCATGCCAGGTCGTCAACTCGGGTGATGTGGAGAGCGGGCACCAGATGCGATGGTCAAAGCACCTCCCTGCCGAGACCGAAAGGTGCTGCTGATGCCTGAGAAAACATCGCCGACGGTGACCGGGACGGTGCGGCGTCCGTGATCGGACCTATCGAAGGTTCGCGAGCATCGGCGCATGGCCGGATGGATCACTGACGTGCCCGCGGTCGGCTCGGTGCTACTGACGGCTTCATCGGCCGGTGATGCTCCCGCTCGGGTGCAAATGGGCGCGACCCTGGGGTTCCACATCATCCTGGCCTGCATCGGAATCGCGATGCCGACCATAGTGCTGCTGGCAGAATTCGTCGGTCTGAGACAGTCCAACCCGGTGGCGCTGCTTCTCGCCCGACGTTGGTCCCAGGCGCTCGGGGTCCTCGTCGCTGTTGGCGCGGTGACCGGAACCGTGCTGTCCTTTGAAATGGGTTTGCTGTGGCCAGGCCTCATGCGCCAGTACGGCTCGGTGCTGGGGCTGCCCTTCGGCTTCGAGGGTGTCTTCTTCCTCTTAGAGGCCGTGTTCACCGCGATCTACATCTATGGCTGGCGTCGCCTTGGCGGCTGGAGCCACTTCTGGACGGGTGTTCCCATCGCCGTCAGCGGAATCGGCGGTGCGATGTCGGTTGTTTCGGTCAACTCCTGGATGAATCAGCCGGGCGGCTTCGAGATGGTCAACGGCCGCATCACTCAGGTCCGGCCGTGGCAGGTCTTCTTCAATCACGCGTCGGCCTACGAAACCCCGCATATGATCCTCGCCGCTTACCTGGTCTCAGGATTTCTTGCGGCGTCGATCTACGCGGCCGGCTTTCTGCGGGGCCGACGGGACCGCTACCACCGAACTGGATTTGCGATTCCCTTTGCGGTGGCGGCATCCCTCACTCCCGTTCAACTGCTCATCGGCGACACGGCAGCCCGAGCAGTCGCGGCCGACCAGCCCGTTAAGTTCGCAGCGATGGAGTACGTGAGCCGCACGTCCGGCCACGTTCCGGAGTACCTGGGTGGCATCTACTTCAACGGCCGGGTTTACGGCGGCCTTCGAATTCCGAGTATGGACTCGCTGCTGGTGGGATTCTCGCCGAACACCAGGGTTATCGGGTGGGACAGCGTGCCGGCAAGTCTTCGGCCACCCTCGCCCACCCTGATCCATCTCTGCTTCGACGCCATGGTCGGGCTCGGAACACTGATGCTGATACCAGGACTGTGGGGCCTGCTGGCCTACTGGCGCCGCCGGGAGCTACCGAACACCAAAGTGTTCTGGATGCTCGGATTGATATGCGGACCTGCCGCGGTGATCGCCATGGAGTGCGGCTGGATCGTCACCGAGATCGGTCGTCAACCCTGGGTCGTCTACCAACGACTCACAACCGCACAAGCTGCGACCGCGAACGACGTCGTCCCCACACTCACGGCGATCGTCGTCCTCTACACCGGTCTGGGCGTCGCTACCATCATGCTGCTGCGGAGGATGTCGCGAAGATGGCGAGCGATCGACAGCGACAACGCAGCCGGCGTCCCCGACCCACTGGTTGATCATCTCGATCCGCTCGCTGGGCGGCGACGATGATCCCGGCACTCGTGGGCAGTGTGCTGTTGGCGGTCCTGACGCTCTACGTCACCTTCGGAGGCGCTGATTTCGGAGCAGGATTCTGGAATCTCGTCGCCGGCGGTGACACCAGAGGCGAGCGGCCACGAAGGTTGATCGAGGACTCGATTACACCCGTCTGGGAGTCGAACCACGTCTGGCTGGTCTTCGCCCTGGTGCTGTTTTGGACTGCCTATCCAGACGCGTTCGCCGCCGTGGCGTCAGCCGACGCGGTGCCGCTCTGGCTGGCCGCGATCGGGGTCGTCTTGCGGGGCGCAGCGTTCGCGTTCTCCAAGGAGACCCATCGCCTGAGCTTGCGGCGTGCACTCGGCGCGATCTTCGCGCTGTCCTCGCTTATGACGCCGTTCTTCATGGGTTGCGTCGTCGGCGGAATCGCCAGCGGTGCGGTTTCGGCAAACGCGACACGCTCACACTCAGCGAGCTGGACCGGCGCCACCTCGATCTTCTGCGGATTCCTGTTCGTCGGTGCTTGTGCATACCTTGCTGCGGTCTACCTGGTGCACGAAGCTACCCGCAGACAGGACAGCGGTCTCCAGATCTACTTCATCCATCGGGCGCAGCTGGCCGGGATCGCGACGGGAGCACTGTCGTTGGTGACTCTCGGGGAGCTGCGTGGTGCGAACGGACAGTTGTTCGACAGGCTCATCGGGCGCGCCCTACCGCTGGTGGTCCTGGCCGGCGCGTGTGGCCTGATAGTCCTGGCCAAACTCACGAACCGAGGCTTACGCGGACTGCGCTTCGTCGCATGGCTCGGAGTCACCGCGGTCGTATGGGGATGGGGGGTAGCCCAGTATCCGACCGTGTTGCCGGGAACCAACCTCATCCTGAGCAATGCCGGCGCCCCCACCGCGACGCTCGACACACTCCTCGTTCTTGCTGTGCTCGTCCTGGTCGTCGTAACGCCGGCGTTCTCGTTTCTCTTCTGGCTGCAAGGGCGGCAGTTGCTGAGTTCCGAAGAGAGCGAGCCGACTACCCCGTTACCGAACCGCCCATTCCATCGAGAGGGATCGCCATGACGGAGATCAATCCACGCCAGAACGTGACGTGCGGTCGCGTTCCCCAAGCCCAACGTCAAGTGGGCACGACGTGAGCACCTCACTATTTTCTCAAGCTAGGAGCCGGACGCCATTGGCGGGCAACTACTCCGCGGCGGTGTCCATGGCGCTGGTGGCCTTGTGCCCGTTCATCGTGTTGTCGACGGCCTCCTTGTTGATCACACAGCTGTCGATGGATCTGCACACGTCCGCATTCGGGATCCAACTCGCGGAGGGACTGTCGGACGCGGGGTACGCCTTCGGTGCAGTCGCCGCCGCGGACCTGACCCAGCGACAACCGACGTGGCGGGTCTTCGTGCTAGCGGAAGCCGCGTTCGCCGCTGGGTCGTTGCTCGCGGCCAGTGCGAGCGGAATCGCGGAGTTCACCGTCGGCCGGGTGCTGCAGGGCATCGCGACGGGCATGCTGCTGGTGGCCGCGCTTCCGCCACTCATCACCAGACACGGCGCGGCACGGGTTCCCCTGAGCGCGACGTTCGTCAACCTCGGACTGTTCGGCATGGTGACGCTCGGGCCGGTTGTCGGCGGCATCGCGGCCGCCGAAAAGGTCTGGCGGTTGTTGTTCGTCGCAATGGCCGGCGTGGGCGTCGTCGGCGTCGTGCTGGGACTGGTCGCGTTCGAGCGCAACGACGCGCGCTCACCGCGAATGGGCTTCGACTGGTCGGCTATCCCGATGGCGCTCGCCGCGACAGCGCTGCCGTTCTTCGGCGTTTCCTGGTTGTCGCGCGGCGGGTTCGGCTCTCCAGCCTTCTACCTGCCGGTGGTTGCCGGGATGCTTGCCCTGTGCGCGCTGCTGGTGCGCCAATACCGCAAGGACGATGCGCTGATGCCACTGAAGTTGATCTCGCACACGCTTCCCGTCACTGGCATAGCGACAGCGATGGTTACCGGGGCCGCGGTCACTGCATCGGTCGAACTAGCCGTGGTCTATCTGTTGCAGGTCCAGCATGAATCGGTTGCGGTCACGGGGACGATCCTTGGCACGCAGGTCATCGGCCTCGTCGCAGCTGCACTGTTGTTCAAGATGGCGCTGCGGACGCGTTGGCTGCCCGCATTCGCTCTGGTCGGACTCGGGGTCGCCGGTGTGGCCGGTGCCCTGTTGCTCGGACTCGGGGGCGGCCGCACGATCTGGATCGTCGCGGTCGCGGGCGTCCTGCTGGGATTCGCCGCAGGAGCCGGGGTGACGCCCGGATTGTTCATGGCCGGGCTCAGCGTGCCGTCCGGTCGACTCGGTCCGGCATTCGCCATGGTGGAGCTGCTTCGCTCTGAGGCGGCGTTCCTGGTCGCCCCCATAATTCTGCAGATCGTGCTGCTCTTCAGCGATCCGACCCAGGGAATCAGGTTCGCGGCACTGATCCTCGTCCTGCTCTGCGCGGTCTGCGGGGCGCTGATCCTCGCGGTGCTGCTCCTCGGCGGAGCGCGGCCGCACGCGCCCGACCTCGAGTTGTGGGTCGGCGGCGAGCAACCGGCCTACCATTCACCCCGGCTCGGGGCTGCCATCCGCCGCCGCTGACGCCGGTCTTTCCCGGTGGCATCACCCGAGCGCGTCTCCGGATTGCTGAGCGCACAGCTCCCTCGGCAAGCGCGCCGACCGCTAGGCCGAGTTTGGCCAGCCGTACGGATCGGTCATCCAGCGGTCTGGATCGCGTCACGCAATCTAGGGCTGCGGCGGCGCAGGAGCGGCGAGAAGCAGTGTTCCGCGTAGGCTGCCTCGCGCGGTGCGGAGCGCGACGGTGATCCAGGCGGCGACGAGGCCGAAGTAGAACAGCACCGCTGCCACCCGGAAGAGGTCCGATCCAGTGTGCAGGGCGAGTTCGGACGTACCCAGGACGCAGGTACCGACGGCGAACGTGAACGACCACCACGTCAGGGAGAACGGCAAATGTTCGCGGGCGGTACGAATTGTGATGGCACCCGCGATGGCACCCCATAGCAGGGCGAAGCCCCACACCGGCACGCCGTACACGACACCGAAGGCCTGCAGAGCGGTCGAGTACGGGGTGGGGAGGGCCTCATGGGCGACGCCGCCGAGCAGGTTGGCCGCGGCGATCGACTGCCCCAGCGGCCCCAGCACGATCCAGAGGGTTGGCACCATCGCCGCGTCGCCCGTCTTGTACACGGCCAGGCGGTACCAGATCAGGGTGATCACCACGATCGAGGCGAGCAGCGACAACCCGAACATCGCATAGCTTGACATCAACAACGCAAGCCTGGCCTGGCCGACCGGCGCATACGGGACCAGCAGCGCGCCGGTAGACGCCGACACCATCGGTGGCACGACCGGCATCAGCCAACCACCGAACGCACTGTCGGCTCTGATGACGTGGCGCGTGAACATGAAGTACGGCACCACCGCGGCGGCAGCCAAACCGGTCACGGTGCCGCCGAACCACAAGACCCAGTCGAGGTCGACGGCAACCCGCAGCCCCAGAACGTCGCGGCCGAGCAGGATCGTCCCCGCTCCGACCGTGAGTAAGGCCATCGGCGGAGCGCCGTAGAACTGCGCCATCACCGGGTTACGGAGGTCGCGTCGCGCAGCATCCTGGTCGCGCACCCAACGAATGCCGACCGCCGCGGTGAGCGCTACAAGCAGGAAAGCGGCAAGCGTCCAGACCACCAAAGCCCCGGTGTGCAGGCCACGCGGCTGCCACGGCAAGGACACGGCCGTGACCGCGACGATGCCGGTACCCATGATCGACGCGTACCAGTTCGGGGTCAGGTTGGAGAACACTTGTGACGGGCGCTGCAGCTCCCGCAACAAACCGGCGTGAGCAACGCGAACGGGCTCTCCATGTTGTCCGACCAGGCTGGCCGTCGAGGACTCAGCGCTCATATGTTCAGAATCGCGGTGCGAACCGCGCTCTGTCGTCATGGTCAGCGGGCTTCCTCGACCCCCGCCGGCCGGACGTCGTCTCTTACCGCTAGCGGTACTTCGGTCAGCGCTATTTCCGCGGTAGTACCAGGAACGCACCACAGACATGCGCATGCATGGCGCCGGGTCCAGCGCGCTCGTCGATGCGAACATTCGCGGTGATTCCGGCAGCGACGCGGAGCCGACGCCCTGATCCCAGTTCGTCGAGTGCGATTCTGCAGATCACGATCATGACCAACGAACCGGGAGCCACCCAGCCTCGGTGCTTGGCCCTTGGCCGCCTGACCAGGCGGGAGCGCTGGTCGACATGACGGTCCCGTCATCCCGCATGCCATTCGATAGTTGTTGTTCTACCGTGGGATCCATGACCGCCGGCGACCTTGCAGTCCGCGAACACACCCTGTGCCATCGAGCAGCAACGTTCGAGACCGCGACTGACGCCGCCCTGCACGCGGTTCTCATAGATAACGCGGCGCTATCAGTCATGGACACCAGCGAACTCGAGGACATGCGTGCGGCCCTGATTGCGGACGGCCACGCCTATGACGCGGCGGCCGAGGCGGCCGGCGTCCCGATGGCCGACCGGTTCGCATGGCATAGCTACCTGCGCACGACGCGCAGGCAGCAGCCAGCCGAACACCGACGTCTCGCGGAACACAGCGATTTCCAGTCCAACGCCCCAGGTCTGCCTCGACGCATTATGAGCCGCACCTGACGACGGCTTCTACGAGCGCAAGGCGCTGCGGGCATCGGGCAGCTGGGCGGATCCGCGTCGACCTCGTGCACAAGCCTCGTCAGCGGCGTTCGGGCAACGTAGCATTCGATCCGCGTTCGTCGTCGACACCACAACGGGCCTCGCGTCGCGGGCTAGACCCGGCTATCGGGTGACACCGATCGGTGCACGTTCGCCCTGAACTCGAGAACGACCTTCGCCGGATCGACGAAGGGCGACGGGCCGGGCCAAACCCGCTCGTCGAGTTCGGCCTCGATGAGGGCCGGCCGAGCCGCTGTCTGCAAAGCGTGGCACAGGTCCGCAGCCGTGTCGACGCGGTGGTTGGTGACACCGCCGAGGCACTGGACGACCTCCGCGAAGCGGGTGGGGGCGTTGAGAGCCTGCCCGCCGGTGATTCCGTAGACACCGTCCGAGAGCACCACCGTGATCAGGTTGGCCGGCCGGTACGCCGCCACCGACCAGAGCGTGGCGGCGCCCATAAGAAGCTCGCCGTCACCGAGCAGCGCTACGACGAGACGGTCCGGAAGCGCCTCAGCCACACCCATCGCGCCTGCCAGGGCCGAGCCCATCGACGCACCGAAGTAGAAATGCGGCCCGTCGTTCGACGCGGCACGCAACGCCGAGGTCGCCGTGCCGAGCGAAGCGACGCACAACGCGTCGGGGACGGTGTCGACGATGGCCGAAGCGACCTCAGTTGCCTGCACGGCCGCCTCCGAGTTCTGCTTCCAGCATCACCGCGGCGCACTCGCCCGCATCGAAAGCCATCGTCGCGACGCCGTCCGTCAGCTGTCGTGCGTCCGCGGCGGCGCGCAGAGCGAAGGTCTGGATGCCAAGCGCGTGCAGTAGTGCGGTCGCAGCACGGCCCATCGGGATTTGGCTTGGATTCGCCTCACCCAGCGTTCCCCGCATCGACACGATCAGCGGAATGCCCAAGCGGTACGGCACCACCAGGCTGCCGAGGGCATTGATCGCGTTGCCCAGTCCCGAGCTCTGCATGAGTACCACCGGGCGCTTGCCGGCGATCCGCTGACCCGCGGCGTAGCCGACGCACTCCTCTTCACGGGTGAGTGAGCGTAGCGACACACCGTGTTCATCCAGGCGGGCAAGGATCCCCTGCAGTCGGGTGTCCGGGACGTAAGCGGCCACCGTCACGTCGCGGCGAACCAATTCATCGGCTATCGCCAGCTGCCATTCCAGCTGCGCTGCCGACTTGTCGCGCGGCATTGTCTCGACCATCTGCCCTCGAATTCGATCAGAGGTGGCGGGCCCCGCACCAGCCAGCAATCCTGCGGACTATATCTTATTTTTGATGAACTTGAACGTACGGTTCGGCGAGTCACAACCGATGCGAATTCCGTTAGACACCGATCTCGCGGTGCGGTGGAAGGGGAACCTCTATTGAGCCAGACCGGATCAGTAACGCCGAGGAGCGAGGCCGTCCCGACGTTGCGCCGCGCCGCTCTCGATGTGAATCGCCAGCAATTCTCCGGCGTGCTCGATGTGCTCGGTCATGGCTGACCGTGCCAGCCGTGACGCGGCGCGGCGGAAGGCGTCGAGAATAGCCCGATGATCGTGCACCGTCGCTGCGGGCCAGCCGTCGATACTCGAGTAGAAGCGCACCGGTACGTAGCAGACGGCCACTCCGAGCAACCAGGCGATCTTGGGAGCGGTGGCCAGCAGATTCACCGCGCGGTGGAACCGGAAGTTCAACTCCTCGAGTTCGTCATGGTCACCTCGTCCTGCGGCGACTTCGAGATCGGCGTGCAGGGCTTCCAGTTCTGCGATCCTGGCAGAGTCGGCTCGCTTGACGGCACGAGCTGCCAATTCGCCCGCGAGCAGTGCCTGGGCGGCGAACAAATCGCGGATGTCCTCGCCGGTTAACGGAAGAACCACGAAACCGCGCCGCGGCTCGAGTCGCACGAAACCCTGGGTATGCAAAGCAAGCAGGCCTTCACGTACTGGAGTCGCGCTGATCTGCAGTTCCGAGGCGACCGCTTCGGGGCGAATGAAGTCGCCACCTTGCAGTTGGCCGGACACGATCAGATCGCGCACGTACGACGCTGCTTCGGCACCCAACTGCGGGCGGCGCAGGCTGTGCCTACGAGGCCCGTCCGACAGGCGCCCGGTCGAATCGGTCATCGGTTCAGGGTAGCGCGTCATCGACTATCAGCTGGCTCAACCCGAGCCTCTCGATCAGCTGTCGTGCCGCGCCGCACGGGAAGCCCGGCGCGCCGGTCTGCCAGCAGCGGATAGGTGGCGGTGGCGGCCGACGACCTCAGACGGGTCACCCAGGCCAGGTCGAGGTTCCCTGTCGCCAACCCTGTCTCGTTGCCCATCTGGACGACGGTCTTGCCGAGTGGGTCGACGATCCTGCTCGCTCCGTGGAAGCGGGTGCCCGCGAACGAACCGCTCTGGTTCACGCACACCACGTAGGCGACATTCTCGACCGCACGCGCCGCCACGATCGCCTCGAACACGAACGCTCGCTGCTCCTCCCAGGCCATGGGGAAGAACAGTGCACGTGCGCCCGCGCCGGCGAGCTCGGCGCACAATTGTGGAAAGGCGAGGTCGTAGCAGCACGCCAGCGCCAGATCGCCGTCCCCGGTGAGCACCAACTCCTCCCCCGCCGTGAACACGGACAGCTCGGCACTGGGCACATGGGTCTTTGCGTAGACCGTCGACGCGGCCTCGGAGTCGACCAGAACGACGACGTTGAACAGCTGCCCGGCACTCTCGCGGACTGAGCCGTACATGACCTGCACCCCGTGCTTTCGAGCCGCCGCCGTGATCACATCGTCAGCCCACCGGAGCGCGCCGAGCATGTCATTGCCGTAGCGGCTCGGCTCGAGCGCGTAGCCCGGGACACACAATTCCGGGAAGCAGACCAGCTGGGCGCCGTCGGCGACTCCTGCTGCCAGCAACGACATCATCTGCTCGACGTTGCCATCGACGTTCCCGGGCGAGGCGGTGAACTGCGCGAGCGTCACCCGGAGGAGCCGGTCTTCACTCAGCCGTTCCGGGGCCGGCGACCGACTCATGGCATCAAGGCCATGCCGATGGGCCTGATCGGAGATCCCGTCGCCCCCCGCAGCTTCAGCGGCATACCCACGAATGCGATCTCGAAGACCCCGGCAGCACTGAGCCCCTCCAGATTCATCACCTCGATCACCGGCGTGCCCGCCGTCGCGAACAGGTAACAGTGCACGGGCACGAAGGTGTCCGCCTCCAGGTGCGGGTCGACGTCGATGCTGATCGCGTCAGTACCCACGCACATGACGCCGACGTCCGCACACAGATACTCCGCGGCAGCCATGCCGATTCCCGGCGTCGATCGAAGGTAGCCCTCGAAGTCAGGCCACACCGACATGCGCCCCGTGCGGATCAGGGCGATGTCTCCCTCCTGCAACGGCGTTTCCTGCGCCGCTGCCGCCTGCGCGAGGTCGTCGGGGGTAATGCAGTAACCCTCCGACAGGCAGTCGACACCCTTCAGCAGGGCGATGTCGAGCAGCACACCACGCGCCACGATCGGCGGGCATTCGTCAGCGCCACCCTGCAACCACTGACGACTACCCAGATCCTTCTCGGCGGTCCGTCCATTCCAGAAGTGGCCGTAATGACCAAGGTGATTGAGCATGTCGATATGGGTGCCGGTATGGGTGTACATGCTGAACGAGTCACCGCAGTAGCTGTACTTCTCATGCACCTCTGCGGACGCGCCGGACAGCCGATCGTTGCCCGAGCCGTCCGGCGTGTGCGTCATCCACATCTGGTAGCGCGGGTCGTGAGCCGCGGCCCACGACGGCATGCCGAGGAAGTAGTCGACGGCGAGGTCGAACACCCGGCCGGCGTCGGCTCGCGCCATTACTGCCTGCCGCGACTCGGCCGACATCATGTTCAGCCGACCCACGTTGTCCTCTGGACCCCACGGGCTGCGCGACACCCTGACGCCGTCGCGTTCGTAGAGCGTCTCGTACGGAGGAATTGCCATGTCGCTCCTAGTAGCTGATCAGAGCCGGTAGAGGTCCGGTCGACGGTCTTTCATGAGATGAAGCTGGTACAGACCGTCGCCCTGATCGCGGTCTTTGCTGCGCGCCTGGTCGAGGTCGAGCTCGACGAGAACGAGGCCCTCCCGCCCTCCTGCGTCGACCAACACACGCCCGTCGGGATCGACGGCCTGGCTACGCCCTACGAAATCGGCGGGACCCTCGGCCCCGACCCGGTTGACCATGACAAGAAAGATGGCGTTCTCCACAGCCCGCGTGCGCGGAATGTAGTCGGCCAGCTCGGCCGACGTGGATGGTGAGCACGTCGGCATCGCGACGAGCTCCGCCCCGGCGAGCGCCAGGGTGCGAGTGACCTCCGGGAACCGCCAGTCGTAACAGATCTGCAGGCCGATCCGGCCGATCGCCGTCTCGTGAACCTCGTACGGGCGGTTGCCCGCCTCGACGAAGTTGTCCACACCGAGCTGGGGTATGTGGGTCTTGTCGTAGCGACCGACCACGCCGTCCGGGCCGATCAGGAGCGCACTGTTCCACAACCGCTCGCCGTCGGTGAGCAGCACGCCGAGCACGCAGTACAGGCGTAATGACGAGCAGCCACCCACGAGGGCGGCTACGACGTCCCCGTCTGCCGTTACCGCAGCAGCTTGCGCTGTGGCACGCTCGGAGAACATGTAGCCGGACAAGGCACATTCGGGGAACACCACGAGCTGGCAGCCCGCTTCGTGTGCGTCATGCAACGCCAGCACGCAGCGTTGCAGATTCGCTGCGACGTCGCCCGCAACCGTCGCGAGCTGCGCCAACCCGACGAGCATCAGATCTCCGGGACGCCTTCTGGCTGCTGCCGATTCACAGGTCCAGCGCCTTCGCTGCCGGGTGCTGCCCGGCGAAGTCACGGGCGATGTCGATGCGGCGCATGAACGCGACGTCGTCGTGCTGCAGGGCGTAGTCGATGAATCGGGCCAGCCCGTCCGACCGCGCCGGGTTGCCACTCACCCGTGGGTGGATACCGATGGACATCATCCGGCCGAGGTCGTCGCCGTCCTCCCGCAGGCGATCGAGGCTCGCCTTGGCAGTCTCGAAGAAGTCGTCCGGATTGCTGTAGCCGGTGCCGACGATGTAGCGCGCATCGTTCACGACCAGCGAGTAGGGCACCACCAAGTGCGGCTGATCGTGTACCCGGGTCCAGTACGGCAGATCATCGTTGTAGCAGTCGGAGTCGTATTCGAAGCCGCCCGCTTCGACGACGAGCTCACGGGTGTTCGTGCTCATCTCACGGCAGTACCACCCCACCGGACGAGTGCCCGTCGTCTTCTCGATGGACGCGATCGCGCGCTTGATCGCTTCACGCTCCTGATCGCGCGTCATCTCGAAATGGTTGCTCCACCGGTAGCCGTGCCCAGCCGGCTCGTCGCCTCGCTTGGCGAGCTTGGCTGCCACCTCCGGGTTGCGCTCGAGCGCCACCGCGGCGGCGAAGAACGTCACTGGGATGCCGGCGTTGTCGAACACCCGGAAGAGCCGCCAGATGCCGGCCCGCGAACCGTACTCGTACATCGACTCGACCGCCAGGTCACGCTGGCCTTCGAGCGCGAACGGCAGTTCGTAGAGGATGTCGTTCTCGTTGTCGCCCATCGCGTAGGACTTCTCCGAGCCCTCCTCGTAGTTGACCACGAGCTGGATCGCGACCTTCTTGTCCCCGCCCCACCGGATCATCGGCGGATGCTCGCCGTACCCGACCAGCTCGCGCTTCGGGCCCGGAACATCGAAGTCGGTGCGTCGAAGGAACGAAACGTCCTCAGTCATGTGTCTCTCCTCGTGGTGGTGCGGATGTCGGGTCGACCTCGAGCCAGCGCTCGGGCCGCGTCAACGCGTGGAATCCGGCTCGCTCGTAGAACGTGTGGGCGTCCCTGGTCGCCAACAATATCTGGGCGATCCCGCGGTCTCGCAGATCGTCGAGGACCGTGTCCAGGACCCAGCTGCCTAGCGACTCGCGCCGGTGGATCGATTCGACGAACACGTCGCACAGATAGGCGAACGACACGTCGTCGGTAATCACTCTTGCGAACGCGATCTGGCGCCCGTCCCGAAAGACGCCGTACACACGCGAGTGGCGCAACGACTCGGAGACGGCTTCGACGCTTCTGCCCAGCGACCAGTAGGCCTCGTTGCTCAGCCAGCCGTGGATCGTCGGGACGTGCATGCGCTCGACGTCGTCGGTGAGCACGTCCGCGCCTCGGCGACGCTCCATCAACGAGGTTCGCCGTGGGAGAAACGCTTCGTCGAGACCACCCCGGGGCAACCCGCAGGAGTTCCGCGTGTGACCGCCGAGTCAGCCACCAGGGTCAGTCCAGACCGGCAAGGTATCGCGCGCCATCGGCGACGATGAGCTGGCCGCTGACGTAGGAGGCCTGCTCACTGGCCAGGAACTGGTAGAGGTAGGCGATGTCCTCTGGGATCCCGACCCGTCCGGACGGCACCTTAGGTGCCACCGCGCGAACGCCGTCGGGCCCGAGGGAGTTCACCGGGTCGTTGGCCTGCGGAGTGTCGATCACGCCGGGAGCCACGGCGTTCGCCGTGATCCCGAAGGGCCCGTACTCGACTGCGAGCGTCTGCACCATGCCCACGAGACCCGCCTTCGCCGCTGCGTAGTGGGGATGCTGCGGCCAGGCCTGCACTGTCCCGGCGATCGAGGACGTCGCCAGCAGTCGCCCGAATCCCGATGCCTTCATGTGGGGTAGTGCTGCGCGGAAGCAACGCCAGGCACCGTTGAGATCGACGTCGAGGACGAAGTTCCATGCGTCGTCGTCCAGGTCCTCCAGGGCGACTTTACGCGCCACACCGGCGTTCGCGACGACGATGTCGATGCTGCCGAATTCCGCCACCGCTTGCGCGACGATCGCATCGACGTCGGCCGTGCGGCGCACGTCCACCTCCGCAGCTAGGCAGTGACCGCCGACCTTTGCGACAGCGTCCTTGACCAGCTCGATGTCGTGGCCGTCGGGCGGGTACCAGGCCAACGCGACGCTGGCGCCCGCTTCGGCGAATACTCGCGCCGTCGTCGCCCCGATTCCGGACGCCGCCCCGGTGATCAGCGCGACTCGTCCCTCAAGCTCAAACATTGCGACCCTTTCTGATCTGCAGCGTCACAGCATCACGTCCCCGCCGTTGGGGCACAGCGTTTGCCCTACGTAGTACGAGGAGTCGTCCGAGGCGAGGAACACCGCCGTCGGCGCCACCTCATGGGCTTGCCCGAACCGGCCAATCGGAAGTTCGGCAAGTTTGCGGGCCGCCCACTCCTCGGTCTCCTCGGCCATCATGTCGGTGAGGATCGGGCCGGGCGCGATCGCGTTGACACGGATGCCTCGTGTCGATACCTCGCGCGCCAGCGCCTTGGTGAACCCGATCACCCCGGCCTTGCTCGCGCTGTAGTGCACCATCTCCACGCCGCCGATCTGGCCGAGCTGCGATGCGACGTTGATGATGACGCCCGCTCCGCGCTCGAGCATTCCCTTGATGGCGTGCCGACTGCAGAGGAAGACACCGCGCAGGTTCACGCCGATCACCCGGTCGAACTCCGCCGCGTCGATGTCCTCGAACGCGAGTTGGCTCACGATCCCGGCGTCGTTGACCAGAATGTCGATCCGACCGAACTCCGCGTGCGCTGCGTCGATCATCGCGCGTACCTGGTCTTCATTCGAGACGTCGGTCTTCACATACAGCGACCGCCGCCCGGATGCGGCGATTGCCGCAACTACGTCGGCGGCCGCCTCCTCACCGAGGACGTCAGCGATCACGACGTCGGCCCCTTCGGCCGCGAATGCCGTGGCAATCCCACCACCGATGCCGCGTGCACCTCCGGTGACGACCGCGATCTTGCCTTCAAGTTTCGTGCCCATTCGATGTGCGCCTCGATTTCGGTTGGCAGTGAAAGACCGTGGCCTGCGGCACGAGCGCCGGGCCGAGATGTCGATCAGGTCATGCGACCCAGGTACGGCAGATCAGTCGCCGAAGACCGACAGGCCTGCGATCTCGATCACTGCTTCTCGGACTCCTGATGGTCATACGGCAAACCGTCCGCCGACAGGCTCGGCACGCGGGCCTCTGCGAAGTCGATCTCGTCGGTGGCCATCGTGGCGCCGAGAGCCGCCAGCTTGTCCGGCGACTTCTTCTTCAGGTACGCGTACACCGCGAAGCCGATCAGCGCCCAGACGATCACAATTTGGCTGACGTGGTTGTACGGGAACGACTGTCCCGGTTTCGCCATCTCGAACAGCGGGTAGATGAGCACCGCCGTGCCGATCAGCGGCGCAATGAGGTGTCGCCAGACGTGGAAGTCAGGCTGGCCCCAGTAGAACACGATGAGCCCGACGTTGGCCAACGCGTACACCAAGATGATGGCGACGGTGCCGACCGCCCCCGTGAAGCCATAGACGTCGGTCAGTCCTGAGCCGAGCCATGCAGAAAGCAGCACGCCCCCGACGATGGAGAAGGCAACGAGGGCGTAGATCGAGACGAACGGAGAGCGGAACTTAGGGTGCACCTTCGACAGCGCCGGCGGCAGCACGCGCTCGCGAGCCATCGCGTACATCACCCGCACGGTCGTGTTGAGAACCGCGAGCAGGCACGAGAACAATCCGGCTACCGCGGCGAGCTCGACCGGCTGCTTCAACCACGGTGCGTACTGCTCCGCCAGCGAGCTGAACTGCGCCGGGCTGGCCAGGAAGTTTTCCAGACCTTTGGCGGTGTTCAGGTGGAAGCCGGCAGCAAGGCCGTAGAGCACGAAGACGAAGAAGATGCCGACCCCGATGAGCGCCCCACGCACAGCGAGCGGCACGTTGCGCTTTGCGTTGCCGGTTTCTTCACCCAGGACCGCAGCTGCTTCGAAGCCGACGAACGACAGCAACCCGAACACGACAGCGAGACCGACACCAGAGAATCCCGTCGGCCCCGACGTCGGATTGAAGTAGGTGAGGCTGTTGCCGCTACCGGCTCGAATGATCGCGATCAGCGCCAGCAGGGAGAAGATGAACATCTCCAATGCGAGCAGGATCAGGTCGAGGCGCACCGAGGTCCGGATGCTGCGGACCGAGAGCGTCATCGCGAGCGCCACGATGAGGATGCCCAGGAGCCACCACGGCACGCTGACGTCGAACGTCGACTGCAGGTATGAGCGGAGGAACGCGCCGTTGGCCGTGAACAGGCCGATCGTCAGCGCAACGAAGGCGGCGGCATACAGCCAACCGGTGAAGAAGCCGGCGAGACTGCCGAGCGACTTGCTGCAAAAGGTGTAGAACGAGCCCGCCGACGGAAGTTTTTTGGCGAACTCGATGACCGTGTTGCCCACGAACAGCGCGGCCACGAACGCGAGCAGGAACGCGACAGGCAACGCTGAACCCGCATTCGCCCCCGCTGCTGGGGCATTGAGGATGACCGCTAGGACCGGCGCCATGACGGCTGCGGACAGGGCGAGGCAGTTCCGAAGAGTGAGCACCCCCTTTTCGAGCTTCGGTCTGTCGTCGGCGGCAGTGGGCGTTGCGGGCCGGACATTAGCCATCTGGCAGAGCCTCTCGCTCGAAACGATGCGGTCCTCGAGGTACGACGCCGTCAGCGCGTGCTGCGCTGGGTGACGCCTTACCGAGCGGAGCAAGTAGATCCGTTGCATGGGGCACTGTCAAGAGCAGCCAATATTATGTCCCTATTTTTAATCTCCCGTTGACAATGGAATATATGATGTAGACGCGTGCCTCCGGTTTGTCCCGCCAACGGCGTCGCGCAAAGATCTTCACCGGGATCAGGGACCCTGTGTCGACGCCCGGCCGGCTGATCCGCACATCGATGGCGGGAGAGGTGTCTGATGGTTGCTCTCAGTGACGACGAGCGAGAAATCGTCGGCGTCGTCAGGCGGTTCGTCGATGACCACGTGCGGCCTACGGCACGGGCCCTCGAGCACGACGACGTCTACCCCGAGAAGCTCATCGACGTAATGAAGCACATGGGAATCTTCGGTCTCGTGATTCCCGCGCCCTACGGCAGCTCACAGGTGTCCAGTACCTGCTATGCCGCGATCACGGCTGAGCTGTCCAGGGGCTGGATGAGCCTCGCCGGCGCGATGGGCGGGCACTCCGTGGTCGCCAAGCTGCTCACCCAGTTCGGCACCGACGAGCAGAAGGACCACTACCTGCCGCTCATGGCAACCGGCGAAGTGCGTGCCACGATGGCGCTGACCGAACCGAGCGGCGGATCCGACCTGCAAGCGCTCCGTACGACGGCGTTGTCGGACCAGGGCGGCTACGTCGTCAACGGTTCCAAGACGTGGATCACCAACGCCGAGCACTCCGAGCTCATCGCGTTGCTGTGCAAGACAGATCCGAAGGCCGAGCCGGCGCACGCCGGCATCAGCGTGCTGCTCGTCGAGAAGGGGCCCGGCCTCACGGTCGGTGAGCCGCTGCCGAAGTTGGGTTACAAGGGAGTGGAGAGCTGCGAGCTGTTCTTCGACGACTTCCGGTCGCCGGCTTCCTCCCTGCTGGGCAGCGTCGAAGGTCTGGGCTTCGCCCAGATGATGAAAGGCC
This sequence comes from Pseudonocardiales bacterium, assembly GCA_030840445.1. GTDB lineage: Bacteria > Actinomycetota > Actinomycetes > Mycobacteriales > Jatrophihabitantaceae > Jatrophihabitans_A. Next base: position 5,886 of record JAVEEN010000034.1, on the reverse strand, counting down.
TGGAGATCGGTCGTATCCAGGTTGCTGCCCGTGCTCTCGGCGTAGCGCAGGCAGCCTTCGATGATTCGTTGGCCTACGCACAGCAGCGCGAGACCTTCGGTCGTCCGATCTGGCAGCACCAGTCGATCGGGAATCACCTCGCAGACATGGCAACGAAGATCAGCGCGGCCCGAATGCTGGTGAATCATGCAGCCGACAGGCTCGACGCGGGCGACCGGTGCGACCTCGAGGCGGGCATGGCGAAGCTGTTCGCATCCGAGATGTGCATGGAAGTCACCCTCGATGCCATCCGCATCCACGGTGGCCACGGGTATTCCACCGATCTCGACGTGGAGCGTTACTTTCGAGATGCGCCCTTGATGATCGTCGGCGAGGGCACCAACGAGATCCAGCGCAACGTGATCGTCCGGCAGTTGATCGAGCGTGGCGGCATCGGCTGACCCAGTTCAATTGCTGCGCGCCGCGGTTGCACACGCTGCCCAGCAGCTGCACTAATCACACGCGTTCCAGCAGCTCCACGATGACCTGCTCGGTGACTGGACGAGGTGTTTTTCGGACCCCGGCCGGAGGGCGTGCATGATGCGTGTTTCTTCCTTCTGCTGGCAGGACGATCCCCCGCCCGCGGTCCGCGCGAAGACGCGGGGACGCAGGGACGCGGGCACCGTCGGGACGTCGGCTAGGTGTTCGCCGGCGCGGGTGGGATGTTCTGGTTGATGTGGAAGGTGTTCTCCGGGTCATAGCGGCGCTTGATCCGTGTCAGGCGGTCATAATTTCCCCGGTACGAAGCCCGAACCCGATCCGGTCCCTCGTCCATCATGAAGTTGACGTAGGCCCCGCCTGCGGACGTGGGATGCAGTTCCTCCCAGTAGTCGCGGGCCCATTGCGAGATCGCTCCCGCGTTCGCCGGATCGGGGTCGACGCCGACGATCACGCCCGCCCAGCCGCCATCGCGATAGGCGAACGCCGTCCCGTTCGACGGGACCCGGCCCGCCGCACCGTCTATCGGGTACAGGTGCATGGTCGAGTGGCCCGTCGGCAGTTGCGCGCCATAACGGCAGTGCACCTCGATGGCAGCATCCGAAATCTCGGTGAAGACATCGGCCCGCCAGTACCACTGCAGTCCGGCCGGGTAGAGCGCATCGAACGCACTCTGGAGCACGTTGAAGGGCATCTCCTGCAACCCCACGACCAGGGGCGAACCGAACTCCCTGATCGGCGCAAGCGTTTCCTCCGCCCGATCGTGGGCGCCGGTGTAGCACCAGACGATGGCGCAGGACTTGCGCCCCCACAGCTCCTCCGGGAACGGCGGCGCTGGTGGGATGGTGATCAGCCCGATCCAGCCACTGAGTTCCTCCGGCAGGGACGGCAACAGCGCCCGGTACCACCGCATCACCTCGGCGGTGTCCGCGAAGTCGTAGAGCACCGGGCCACCGATGATGGTTCCGTGTTCGCCGATGTCGTGGCAGCGGAAGGTGAACGAGGTGACGACCCCGAAGTTTCCACCACCGCCCCGCAAAGCCCAGAAGAGATCGGGATGCGAGCTCTCGCTGGCCGTGACGAAGGTACCGTCGGCCAACACCACGTCGGCGCTGAGCAGGTTGTCCACAGTCAGCCCGAACCGCCGCGACAGATACCCGATGCCCCCGCCGAGGGTCAGCCCGGCGACTCCGGTCGAGGCCAGAAAGCCCGACGGCGTAGCCATTCCGAAGGCGACGGTAGCGTGGTCGACGTCGCTCCAGGTGCACCCGGCGTCGACCCGGACGGTGTGGTTGACCGGATCGAGCGTCGTGCTGTGCAGCAACGACATGTCGATGACCAGTGCACCGTCGAAGACCGCGTGACCGGCGGCGTTGTGGCCACCACCGCGGATCGTGAGTTCGAGGTTGTGTTCGCGGCCGAATCGCACCGCCGCGATGACATCAGCGGCGTCCCGGCAGCGAGCGATCGCGGCCGGTTTCTTGTCGATCATCGCGTTGTACACGGCCCGCGCCTCGTCGTAGCCGGCGTCACCCGCGGTGATGACCTCACCGTGCAGGGCAGCCGCCAGTTCCGCGTACGGCGGGGTTGCGGTGCCTGTCACGGTCGGCGTTGCTGTGCTCATTGCGGGTCCTCTCAGCTGGGCGCTCAAGCGGTAGAGCGCGATACCGGCAACGCTAGGAACTCAGCGTTCGCGAAGCGTTCGGTCTGCGGGCCAGCCGAACGCCGAGCGCAGCAAGGTCGGCCTGGCAGCGCCGCAGTAGCGTGAGACTGCCGTGCTCGGCGGCCCGTTGCTCAGCCGCGCGAAGGCGGTCGATGGCCGCGCTCGGATCCTCATACGCCGCGCGCATCCGCATCACCTCGGGCAGCCACCACAGATCGACGCTGGCGGCACCGAGCACCAGCGCACCGTCGAGCGTTCCGCGGGCGTCTTCTCCGAAGCCGTTCCGGGCGGAAAGATCAGCGAGAAGCGCCAGCCAGTAAGGCATCCGGGCGATGGAGCCCTCGGATCGAAGATTGTCGACGCCGCGTCGCGCGAGGTCGAGACCGGCCGCGTCCCCGCGTGACCACCCCTGGAGCACCAGCGCCCACTCGCGGTAGTAGGCGAAGTCGTAGCGGTCGCACAGCTCACGCAGTTCGGCGACGTGCCGCTCCAGTGCATGCGAGTCGTCGCACAGCTGAGCGGTGACGCCGGCATAGGCCAGCGCCACCGCCACGTTGTACGGACTACCCGTCGTACGGGCCATCGAGACCGCGTCCTCGGAGCTCTCCACGGCCTTGTCATGGTCACCGAGCAACCAATACGCGTGCGCGGCAAACGCCCGGCCATGCACGTCCGGACGGGTTCCCACGCTGAGCATCTCGGATCCGCCGAGTTTCACGGCCAGCTCAAGGTGCCGCACCGCCTCCGCGGGCCGGCCGAGGCTGACCGCCGAACCCCCGATGGCGAAATGCGCCGGTGCGCTCAACGCTGAATCGGGTTCCACCAGCGACAGCGCCCGGGTTGCTGTCTCATAGGCGGCGACGTTCTTCCCCTGGACGAACTGTGTCGCCCACAGTCCCACCAGACCGGTCAGCACCGAGTCACGGCTGCCCACTTCTTCGGCGAGCGCAATGGAACGCTGCAGTGTCTGCTGCAGTTCGCGCGATGAGTAGCCGTAGTTGGCATTCAGCGGTGCCGCCATAGCCTCCAGGCCGGCAAGTTCCTGCCTGAGACGATCCCGGCCCTCGGGCAGCGTCCGAACCAGGGCCAACGCCTCCTTGTGCAGCCGGATCGACTCGGCGTGCGCGAACATGCCCGCCGCCAGGTCGGCCGCCCGGCGGTAGTAGCCGACAGCTCGCTCCACCCGCCCGCCGCGGGCGTACTGCTCGGCGAGCTGCGCCGACACGGCGTCCGTGTCGTCGGCGTGCAGCAATTCCAGGCCCTGCGCGACCCTGCGGTGCAGCAACCACCGCCGGGCCGGGCTGACCTGGGCGTAGGCGGCGTCGCGCAGCAGATCGTGGGAAAAGTCGTAGCCGTCGTCCACCTCGCGTACGATCCGACCGCGCCACAGCTCGTCGACGGCCCGCACGACGGCGTACTCATCGAGATCGCTGGCCTCGGTGAGCAGATCGAGGGAGAAGTTTCGCCCGACTGCCGCGGCGAGCCCGGCGATGTCGCGGGCCACGACGCTCACCTGGTCGAGTCGATCGCGCAGAACCCGGGTTAGATCACCGACCGGCAGCGGTCCGCGGCCCGGATCCACCGAGCTCCGGGCCGCCTCGACGATGAACAGCGGGAACCCACCGGTCGTCGCCTGCAGCAGCGCCGCGTCGTCCGCTGCCAGGCTCCGGCCCGACAGCGCCTCGGCCAGCTCCGCCGTGTGGCTGATCTCGAGTGGGCCGAGCTCGACCTCGGACATCATCCGCGTGGTGCGCATCCGACTGATCCAGTCCAGCAGGTACGAGTCGGCCCGGTCGTCCTCGTCGCGTACGGTCGCGGCGACCATCACCGACGTGTCGGCGGTCAGACCGAGGAAGAAACTCAGGAACGCCAGCGTTTCGTGGTCGCACCACTGCAGGTTGTCCAGTACGAGAAGCATCGGCCCGCCAACCCCGATCAGGGCGCGGGCCAGTCCCTCGAAGAAGCGATGCCGCTGCCAAGCGTCGACCATCGTTCTGACCCCGCTGCCAGGTTCGGAGCGACCCCGGCCCGACGGCAGGAGACGGTCCACCTCGACCCTCCAGACCGGATCCAGAGCGACCAGCCCGGCCTGGATCGCCGGCGTCCGCAACCAATCCGCCACCGGGGACAGGGCCAACCGTCCGGACGTACCGAAGCAGTGCGCTGTGGCGACGACCGCATTGCCCAGCCGTGCCACCTCGACGAGCTCGGACACCAGCCGGGTTTTACCCACGCCGGCATCGCCGCGGACCAGGGCAAGCCGAGGGAGGCCGGTGACCGCAAGCCGCCACCACTGGCTCAGCACCTCGAGCTCGGCCGAACGGCCGATCAGACGTGCTGAGGCGAGCCCGGAACGAGCGGCTGGGATGGGTTCGGACGGCTCGACCGCGACCACGACCGGAGCAGTCTGCTTCAGCAATCGGCTGAGCAGCGCCCCGGTGATCGGATCGGGCTCGACGCCCAGTTCGCGTTCCAGGACCGAGGCGCAGCGGTGGTATGTGCTGACCGCACTGGCCCGCTCCCCGAGGTCAGCCTGCAACTCCATGAGGATCCGGTAGCCCACTTCCTCCAACGGTCGCAGGGCAATCCGTCGTTTGGCCGCGTCTACAGCCCCGGTCAGGTCACTCGTCCGGGGCAGGGTGCGGGCGATCAGATCGAGCAGGTCGACGCAACGGTCTTCCAGCTCGGAGCGGGCGGCAAGCAGCCAGTCGTAGTAGCCGCCGGGCAGTAACTCACCCCCGTACGACGCGACGGCTGCGGTGGCGTGGGCAAGAGCTTGTTCGTCGTCGTCGTCGGCAGCGGCGGCGGCCAGCGCACGCTCCCGCTCGAAGGTCCGCACATCGACCTGGCAGGTATCGGTATCCAGCCAGCACAGATCCTTCGACGTCACCACGAGAGCCGCTTCGCCGGGCAGGACGTTGCGCAGGTGGTGAAGTTCGCGGCGCAGGTTGGTGAGCGCCTGCGCGTCGGAGGAGTCCGGCCAGAAGAGTGCCGCCAATCGCTGGCGGGACTGCGGTACGCCCGCGTGCAGGACAAGAAATGCCACCAGTGCGACCGCTCGAGGGGATCGGGTGCGAACGGCCCCCGCCGCATCACGGATCACCTGCTCACCCAGCAGGGAGATCTGAAGCACCTCAGCCGCCTTCCCGAAACCCGACCGTGACATCCTCGACGATGCGATCGGGTCGCGACCTTCAGCGCCACAATACGATCCGGCCGAGCCGCGCCATAGTTTCTTTTGCCTCAGCCCATCCGCAGACGTCATGCCATCTCAAGATCGACGCCGCGCCATCCGCCTTACAGTCCGGCGGTGGGAGTCACGCGCACCGATCGGCGCTCGGGCCCCGCTGTGTGGCGTCACGCGGCCAGGATCACCAAAGGCGCACGCTAGCCGTCGATCGGTATGTCCACCCGCAGATGAGGAGCCGAGCAGGCGGGTGGGTAGGCGCGGGCGAGATGCTGCGCTGTGACCGCTCCGCTAGCCTCGGCGTCGTGACCGACATACCGGCGCTCGACGTAGCTGAACAACGCGTGCTCGGCAGCCTCCTGGAGAAGGAGATCACCGTCCCGGCGTCGTACCCGATGAGCATCAACTCGGTGCGCGCCGCATGCAACCAGGCCAGCAGCCGAGAGCCCGTCGTCGACTACGACGAGGAACTGGTGCATCGGACGCTGCGGGCGCTCAAGGACAAGGAACTCGTGGCACTGACCTGGCAGGGCGGGGGCAGCCGCGTGGTGAAGTACGT
>JAVEEN010000029.1 GCA_030840445.1 Pseudonocardiales bacterium | reverse complement strand
AGTCGTTATGCGCTGAGATTGGCGCACGGCCGGCAGGCCGCGACGAGCTCGGCGAACGTTGGCGCCACCCGCGTCATGCCACGGCGGATGAGTCGTGGACCTCGCCGACGACATCCACGGAATCGGTTCGTGTGAAGTGGAGCAGGAAATCAAACTCCGCGGTCAGTACCGCGGTCGCGATGTCATGCTCGACGGTGACAACGTTCAGCCGTCGGTCGTTGATTCGGATGACGTCTCCGACTGCCAGCTCTCGGGCGGGAACTCTCATCGTGGCCTCGCAGCAAAGTCGGACAGCTGCCCTCTCGCCGAAAGGTGCGCCTCGCGGCCGGAACCCACGAGATGAGCAGCTTGCTCAGTCAGGCCGGACACCCGGCGACGCGTCCCGCGCGCAAGGGCATGGCGCTCGTCCTCTGACAGGCCACCCAACACGCCGAACGGTATCGCGCCGGCGATCGCCCACTCGAGGCACTCAGCGAGGACAGGGCAGGCACGGCACACACGCTTCGCGTCCTCAGTGTCCGCGTGACCCGGTCCGACGGCGCTCACTGGGAAAAAGAGCTCAGGGTCGTAGCCTCGGCAGGCCGCACGGTCAAGCCACCGCATGTCGGACCCCCTGGTAGTGATGCCCATCACGGTCATGCACAACCTTGACCCATGCCGGCCGCGTTGTCGTCACGGCCAGCAGGCAACCCGCCTACCGGGTAGCCGGAATGCCCAAGCACGAGCTAGGACCCGCGATTCGCTGCCGGGCCAGCCAGAGGAGGGGGCGCGATGCCGGTCACGGGTGGCTCTTGCCGAAGCTCTGAGCGGAGGATGCTCCTGCCAGGCGGTTACGGACCGATCATGAGCTCGGTGTCTATCTCCAGAGCGCTATTCCCAACCCTGTCGCGACTGGATATCGTCGCCCGTCCCGGCCAGAACCGGAAGCTCGCAGGTCACCGTCGTGCCGGCGCCGGCCGGGCTGTCCACGGAGAAGATGCCGCCCAGCGCGTCGATACGGTCCTTCAGCCCGACCAGCCCGGAGCCGCGTTGCGGGTCGGCGCCGCCGACACCGTCGTCACGCACGCACACCCGGAGCATGCCGCCGGAGGCTTCGGCGTCGACCTCGACCACCGAGGCGTGTGCGTGCTTGGCCGCGTTGGTAAGCATCTCCGAGACGACGTAGTAGGCGGCCACCTCGACCGGCTCGGGGAGCCGGCCTGCGATGCGCACGTCTAGGTTCACCGCGATGGCCGAGCGTCGCCGGAGCGCGCGTAGCGCCGGGCGCAGACCTCCCGTGGACAGGATCGCCGGATGGATGCCCCGCGAGATCTCGCGCAGCTCGTCGATCACGTCCACGAGGTCCGCGGCCACGTCCTTGACCTCGGCACCGAACTCGTCACTGACGTGGGGTGCCGCTGCCGATCGCAGCCGCAGTGTCAGCGCGAGGAGTCGTTGCTGTGCGCCGTCGTGCAGGTCACGCTCGATCCGCCGGCGGGCCTCATCCGATGCCGCGACGATCCGCGCGCGGGAGGATATAAGTTCGGCCCGGTTTTGCGCGTTCGCGACGGCGGTGGCGACCAGATCGGTGAAGTCCGACATCCGCCGCTCGGTGTCCGGTGGCAGTGGCCCCTGCCCGGACCCGACAGCGATTCCGCCCCACAGCCGGCCGTCGACGTGTATCGGCAGGGCGACCGCGGACCGGATTCCCTCGGCGAGATAGGGCTCCCCGCCCGGAATGTCATGGTAGTCATCGACGCGGGCGGCCTTGCCGGTGCGCTGCACAGTCGCCGTCAGCCCGGTCGGCGGGTAGCGCTCCCAGCGGTACCCGACCCGCACGTGCGGGCCCGTCGTACCTTCGTTGGCCACCAGCGTCGCCGTTCCGTCGAGCTCGAAGCGGATCATCCTGGCGGTGCCGCCACCGAAATGCCGCAGCGCCTCCCTGGTCACCGCCGCGAACACCGCCTCGGGCCGTTCACCCCGCGCGACCAGCATGGCCAGGCGCCGCAGCGCCGCCTGGGTGTCGGCGAGTTCACGCAGCTCCTGCTCGGCCTTCGCGTTGGCGATCGCCGTACCGGCGAGCTCCATGAAGTCCGCCATCCGCGACTCGGTGCCGGCCGGAAAGTCCTCCTGCGAGGTCGCGGCGACCGTCACGCCCCACCGGCGTCCGCCGACGACGATGGGCGTAGCCACCCCGGCCCGCATGCCCAGGGTGCCGACCCAAGCACCGTACGGGCCCCTCGCCAGCCCTTCGCCGTTGAGCCGGGCCGGGCGCCCGGTGCGGAGCGCGGCAGTCTGAATCATCCCGGGTACCAGCCTCAGCCGGAAGCCAACCGGTACTCGATCGCTCAACCGGCCGTAGGACCCTACGACGGTGAGGTAGCCCTCGAACTCCTCGCGCTCCCCGGGCGGGTGATCAACGCGCGAGACGAACGTGGCCTCAGCACCGATCAGGCGGCCAAGTTCATCCGCGACCGCGGTGAACACCTCAGCCGGCCGCGCGCCGCCGGCTACCAGCGTGGCCACGCGCCGCAACGCCGCCTGCTCATCGACAAGCTGATGCAACCGTGTCTGGTCGGGTGGATCATGGTCCGCCCCCGCACCGCCGGCATGACCCACGTCGGCGCCGGTATCTGGCGCGTTCATAAAGCTGACGGTAGCCCGATGCGCGGCGGTGCGACAGCGCTGAGGGCGGTGGTCTCCGGCCGATTCCGCGACGCAGGGCCACGCGCCTACTCCGGCCAGCCCGAGTTATCGACGATGTCCACGAAGTCGCCGCGCTGGTAGCCGGGGACGAATTGCTTCAGGACGTCCGCTTTGACGTTGCCGAACGTCGTGGTCGCATGCTGTTTGCCTCGGCCGAAGGACATCCGCACATGCCCCGATCACGCTCGTTCGCAAAGGCACGGATTTGCCGATATTGATTGCGCTCCGACTTGTCCAGCCGGTAGTGACGTGATCGCCGGAGAACACTTTCACGCTGTCTGCGCGGGTCGACGGCACTCGTTGATTTCAGCTACCGCGCGGTCTCGGGAATGTCGATGACGGAGCCTTCGCGGACGCGATAGTCACCAGACCGGCGGGCTGACGGGCGAATGCTCGGTGTGAGTAACGGCAAACCGTCTCCCGACGTAAGGATGCGGTCGGTGCCACCGGCGTAGAAGTCAGGTCCGAAGGTCTGGACCAGGACGTCGCCACCGCCCACCATTCGGTGTAGCACGGAAACGCCGAATGTCGAGCCGCGCTGGTCTACGGGGCCACCTGCCCAGATACCGAGCAAGGTCGATCTCTCGACCTTGCTCGGAGGCGGCCGCCTAGACGTCGAAGGTCGGCATTGGCCACCAACGACCAGCGCTTGTCACAGCACGAACCATCGCACAGATTTGCGGCCGCAGCGTCGGGTCGAGCACCGCCCGCATCGACGTCTCCGAGACGACGTGAGCACCGAGCCGCAGCGCCGTTCACCGGTCGGCTGACAGCTGGCGACCCGCATAGCCATCCAGCGGCTGCAACCCTACCGACCAGTCACTGCTCACCGTTGCGCCGCCGACGCCCGGCCGATCCGATCGCGGCCGGTGGCAGCGTCACCCTGAGTTCGCCCCGAACCGACGGCACGATTGGGCAGCATCGGGCTGCCCGGCGAAGGTCGGCTGTGGCTCGTTCGGTTTGCATAGGTCATCCCGAGCAGGTCGTGAACCTTCGTGAGTGTCTGGTCGGCGAGTAGGCGTGCTCGTGCGTTGCCGGTGTCGAGCACGCTGTCGAGGTAGGAGATGTCTTCGGCGAGCTCGGCGCGGCGTCGACGCAGGGTTCGCAGCAGTTCGTTGACCGCCTCGGCCAGCATCTGCTTGAGACGCCCCGCGCCGCCGTTGCCTATCTCGTCGGCGAGGTGGCGCGGGTCCTTGCCAATGGCGGCGCCGAGGAGGTCGAGCAGGTTAGCGACGGCGGGCCGTGTCAGCGGGTCGTAGGTGATGCGGCGTTCACTGTCGGTGGGCGCGCGACGGATCATCGCAGCGGTTTGATCCTCGGTTGCGTGGAGGGCGATTCCGTTGCCGCGAGTCTTGCTCATCTTCCTTCCGTCCAGTCCCGCCAGCATCGGGTTGGCGGTGAGCAGCGCGTCGGGTTCAGGAAACAGCGGTGACCGGTTGGCGTAACGCTCGTTGAATCGCCGGGCGATAAGCCGGGTGGTCTCCAGGTGCGGGAGCTGGTCCAGGCCCACGGGGACCAGGTTGGCGTGGCAGAACAAGATGTCGGCGGCCTGATGGACGGGGTAGGTCAACATGAGTCCGGTCGGCGGCCTGCCGGTGGCCTCGGTTTCGGCTTTGACGGTGGGGTTTCGGTGCAGTTCGGCGTCGCTGACGAGGCTCAGGAACGGCAGCACCAGCTCGTTGAGAGCCGGGACGGCGCTGTGGGTGAAGATCGTCGACCGGTCGGGGTCGATACCGGCGGCGAGGTAGTCGGCGACGACGCCGCGGACCGTGGCGGGCAGCTGGCGGCTTGCTTGTTGATCGGTCATGACCTGGTAGTCAGCGATCAGCACGATCACCTCGACGCCGAGGTCTTGGAGTCGAACTCGGTTGGCCAGGGTGCCCAGGTAGTGGCCGATGTGGAGCGGCCCGGTGGGCCGATCACCGGTCAAGACCCGGAACATCCCCGGGGCGACCAGAACCTGTTCTTCGAGGGCAGCGCTGCGCTCAAGCGCGGCTTGTTGTGATGGGGTGCGGTCAGACATCGGTGGTCTCCTTGAATGCGGAGGCCGACCTGTCGAGGCTGCCTAGCCGTGCGCTGGTTCCCGGGAGGCTGCCGCGAAAGGGCAGCCCAGGACGTCAGTGGTCAGGGTCGCCGTTCGGGCGACCACCACCAGCTCACGAGAATGCGGGACATATTCAAGATGGTGCCCGACGCCTACTGCGGACGGCAACCGAGCGACACTGTGACCATCGGCTCAGCGCGGGCAGGCCAAGCCCAGCGCCGTCAGCCTGGTTGCCTCACGCGCCGAGGATGGGCCAGCCGATAGGACATCCCTACCCCAGTCGTCAGTCCGTGCCATGAATATCCGCATCTGCCGCAAGTAGTGCACTCTGGTTCGCCGCCTACAACCCCGTTGCCACG
>JAVEEN010000385.1 GCA_030840445.1 Pseudonocardiales bacterium | reverse complement strand
GCATCGGGTATCTCAGAGGGTGATCGCGTAACTCAGCCCGGTGATCGGGTACCTCAGAGGGTGATCGCGTAACTCAGCCCGGTGATCGGGTACCTCAGAGGGTGATCGCGTAACTCAGCCCGGTGATCGGGTATCTCAGCGGCGATGGCCACCGGCGGCGACGCGGTGCGCCCGGTCCATCTTGGCCTTGAGGGTGACCGGAGACCCCAGGTCTGACCAGGCGAAGCGGACCACGCTGAACCCCATGAGCCGCAGCTCATCCTCACGTCGCTTCTCTGCGATCAGGGCTGACTGGCCTTCGGCTCCTTCGTACTTCACCGCACCGTCGAACTCGACCGCGATCTTCCGGCCTTCGTCGTACAGGTCCACCCGGGCCACGAACCGCCCGCCGTCTCGCAACTCCACCTGAGGCTCCAGATCCAGGTAGCCGAGACCGTGCAGCCGGTACCGCAGGCGGGATTCGCCGGGAGACTCGCTCCGCGCATCCGCGAGGTCGACAACCGCTCGGGCCCGGGTGCAATGCCGGTAGCCGCGTAGCCGGTCGAGCCACTCGTACAACTCGCCGGAATCGGTGGTCCGCGCCGATAGGGCAGCATCGAGGGTCACCAGCGCTGATTCGACGCCGTACGACATCGCGATCTGAAGGGCGGCAACGCCGGGACGGATACGCGGGAACTCCGGGGCCGCGTCCACTGCGTCGGCCGGCCACGCCTTGCCGATTCGCAGCTCTGCCGTCCCCGTCGTGTGCAGACCGCCGATCCGGGTGAACGACGGGCGGCTGTAGGGCACTCCCCAGGTTGGCAGACCGGCAGCGATGGCGCTGGTGTGATGTGAGGCCGCGATCCGGCCACCATGCTGGCGGTAGATACCGTTCGCGATCAGCAGGTGTCGGCGCTGCGGCTCCGCCGGCCACCGGGCGGACACGACATAGAGCCCGCGACGCAGTCGAAGGCATGAACCGCTACCGAGCAGGCTTGCCAGCCCATTCTGGTCGACGCCGCACTGCCTTGCCTGTTCGGAGGTGAAGAGGCCCTCGGTGACCTCAGCCAGCGCAAAGAGTAGGTCAGACACCGGGTCAGAATGACGTGCCCGAGGCGCACGCCGCCTTGGGCTGTGGACGGCGCCCGGGTTATCCACAGGCAACCGGGCCGTCAGGGGTCGGCCTACGACGCCGAGTTACGCAAAACCGGTACGAGTTCCGCCAGGGATGCCGTAACTCAGCGACGTGGGCGTAACTCGGCGGAGTCGGCGGACTGGGCGGGCTCGGCGGACTGGGCGGGCCCGGCGGACTGGGCGGGTCCCGCGGATTCAGCTTATGCGGTCAGGAAGGCCAGCAGGGCTTGTTCGGAACTGTCGATCGTGGCCAGATCGACCGATTCGTCGGCTTTATGGGCCAGGTTAGGGTCGCCTGGTCCGAAATTGAGCGCGGGAATACCCAGGGCGGCGAACCTGGCAACATCCGTCCACCCGAGTTTGGCCTGCGCCGGTTGCCCTATCGCGGCGATGAACTCCCGCACCAACGGCTGGTCCAAGCCGGGACGGGCCGCCGGGGCGGCGTCGACCACCGCCAGGTCGAACCCGTCGAACACCGAATGCAGGTGTTCCTCCGCCTGCTCCAGGGACCGGTCCGGAGCGAAGCGGTAGTTGACCGTGACCTCGCACCGATCCGGCACCACATTGCCCGCGACGCCGCCGGAGATGGCCACCGCGTTCAGGCCTTCCCGGAAGCGCAGGCCTTCCACCTCGACCTCGCGCGCCTGGTACCCGGCGAGCCGCTGCAGCACCGGCGCGGCGGCATGGATGGCATTGATCCCAAGCCAGGATCGGGCCGCGTGCGCCCGTTGCCCGGTCGTGGTCACCACCGCGCGCATGGTCCCCTGGCAACCGCCCTCCACCGCACCGTTGGTCGGTTCGAGCAATACGGCCAGATCCGCGGTGAGCAGGCCAGGCTGTTCGGCAGCCAGCAGATTCAGGCCGTTACGCGCCGCCTCGATCTCCTCACAGTCATAGAACAACCAGGTGACATCGACCCGTGGGTCCAGCTGCCCCGAGCCGATAAGATGCGCCGCTCGCAACTGCAGGGCCACCCCGGATTTCATGTCCGAGGTGCCGCATCCGATCAACCGGCCATCGGCCACCCGGGATGGCAGGTTGTTCGCAGTCGGAACCGTGTCCAGGTGGCCGGCCAGCACGATTCGCTGGGCTAGTCCCAGCTCGGTCCGGGCGATGACCACATTGCCCAGACGCTGGACGGCCAACCCTCGATAGCCGGTCAGCGCCTGCTCGACCGCGTCACTGATCCTGGCCTCGTTGCCGGAGACCGACTCGATATCGACCAGGGCAGCGGTGAGCTCACCGGGCGGCAGGGACAGGTCGAGTTCCTCGATCGCGATCACGACATCGAACACTAGCGGCACCGCATCAGCCAGTTGGCCGCCCATCACCCGGTCCCTGCACGACCCCACAGGGGCCACTCGTTAGGGTTGACCGCGTGACCAGCACCTCCACTCAGCGGACCGCTCATGGATTCGGCCTCGCCACCGTGACCGATCGCGGCGACGGCACAGCTTGCACTCTGGACGTGTACTACCCCGCCCCGGCTCTCGGCGCGCCCGGCCCGGGGGACGACGTACCGGAGGAACTGAGTGCGTTGGTGGGCACCGACCCGATCCGCGGCGTGCGCACCGAGATCGTGCATCCGGTCATCGACCTCGACGCCGAACCGGCCGACGCGGTGGACATCTACCTGCGCCTGCACCTGCTGTCCCACCGGCTCGTGCGGCCCCACGAGCAGAACCTGACCGGAATGTTCGGGCTGCTGGCCAATGTCGTGTGGACGAACCACGGCCCATGTGCCGTCGAGGGTTTCGAGGCGATACGCACCAAACTGCGCGCCCGCGGGCCGGTCACGGTGTTCAGCGTGGACAAGTTCCCGCGAATGGTGGACTACGTGCTCCCCTCCGGAGTCCGGATCGGCGACGCCGACCGGGTGCGCCTCGGGGCCTATCTGGCGAGCGGGACGACGGTGATGCACGAGGGCTTCGTCAACTTCAATGCCGGCACGCTGGGCAATTCGATGGTCGAGGGCCGGATCTCGGCGGGCGTCATCGTCGATGACGGGTCGGACGTCGGCGGTGGCGCCTCGATCATGGGCACCTTGTCCGGAGGTGGCAAGGAGGTCATCTCGGTGGGCAAACGCTGCCTCATCGGGGCTAATGCCGGCATCGGAATCTCGCTCGGCGACGACTGCGTGGTGGCGGCCGGCACCTACGTGACGGCGGGTGCCAAGGTCGTGCTGCCGGACGGGTCGACCCGCAAGGCAGCGGAATTCTCAGGTATCTCGGGTTTGCTGTTCTGGCAGAACTCGTTATCCGGGGCGCTCGAGGTGCGTCAGCGAAGCGGTCAGGGTATCGAGTTGAATGCGGCGTTGCACGCGAACTGACGCCAGGCACAACCGACCGAACCACCGAATCAACCAAAACTGGTTGAAGGGGGCCTAACCGGCCCTCAACTACGTCAACAAAACGGGAGATTTGTAACAATGGCAGCGGGTAGTGCACGCCGGGGCGGGATTGCCCTCGTCGTGGTGCTCGCGGTCGTCGCCGGCCTGGTGGTCGGTGGGCGGGCCCTGTGGAATGCGGCGAGAAACGCGACGGCCTCGAATGGCTGTGACTTCGGCAGCACCAACCTCACCCTGAGCCGAGCGCAGAACGCATCGACGATGGTTGCGGTCGTCATCAAGCGGAATCTGCCGGAACGGGCCGCCGTACTCGTCCTGGGCGCGGCGATGCAGGAATCGAAGCTGGACAATATCCCGGACGGAGCCGGCGACCGCGATTCAGTGGGGATCCTGCAGCAGCGACCCTCGCAGGGCTGGGGATCAGCCGAGCAACTGGCCAGCGTCGCCTACGCGACCGGCAAGTTCCTCGACGCAGTGGTCAAGGTGCCGAACTGGCAGAACGACTCGCTGGCGGCGGTAATCCAGACGGTGCAGATCTCGGCAGACGGAAGCGCCTACGCCAAACACGAGCCCCAGGCCCAGGCGGTGGCGGATGCGCTGATGGGTGCCACCGCTGCGGGCGTGACGTGCCGGTTCGATCAGCCCTCGGTCATCGCCACCCCGGCCGCGGTGGCCGCACAGCTCGCCAAGGAGCTGCCGGTGCACGCGCCGTCCACGTCGGGCAAAACCGTGTCGGTGTCGGGCGCCTCGTGGGCCACGGCCGCCTGGTTCGTCGGCCACGCCAGCGTGCTGGGCATTGATGAGGTCCGCTATTCGGGCCAGCACTGGAAACGGTCCAAGGGTTGGACGGCGGATACCCAGGCGGGCGCCACGGCGGTCACGGCAACGCTTGCCGGCTGACCGATCACGGCGGCACCTCCCCGGTTGTCGCCGAGCGACCACCGCGCTGACCCGCCGGTCTGCTGACCGGGCGACTACCGCGCGGCGGACCGGGCGAAGTCCTCGAAGCTTTGCCAGCCGTGCAGGATCTCGCGGGTGGCCGCGTCGAAACTGAAGAGGCTGCCCTGCCCGGGTTGATTCACCAGCCGCTGGATCGGCGTGCCGCTCAGCTGACAGAGCAACAACGCCCCGACTCCCCCGTGTGACATCAGCACGATGTCCGCATCCACACCCTGGTCGACCTCGACCGCCTCCACGATCTGCTCGACAGCCGAGACGATGCGGCGCTGGGCATCCACGGCGGTCTCCCAGCCGCGTGCACTGTGCGTGGGTCGATCGAGGAATTCCTGGTAGTTGGCCCAGAAATCCGGCTCGGGCAGGTAACCGGTCGCCCGCCGGTCGACCTCGGCCAGCCCGCCAGCCAGGACGACGGGCAAGGCCAACTCATCGGCAATCACTTGTGCCGCCTGCTCGGCCTTGACCTCGGGGCTGCTCCACACCGCCGAGATGCCGCGCAGGGCCGATCCCGCGAGCTGAGCCCGTTCCCGGCCCCGCTCACTGAGACCCCATTCAGAGACCGGCACCTCAGGGTCGATGACGACCTCGGGATGAGTCAGGAAATGGACTCGCACGAGGTGGCTCCGGCGGGATCAGTGCTCGGTGGCCTGTGGGGGCAGGGCGGCGATCAAAGGCGGATCGAAGTCGGTCTTGCCCACTTTCGAAGCACCACCGGGTGAACCGAGTTCGTCGAAGAAATCGACATTGGCCTGGGTGTACTCCCGCCACTTCTCGGGCAGGTCATCCTCGTAAAAAATTGCCTCGACCGGGCACACCGGTTCGCAGGCGCCACAGTCGACGCACTCGTCCGGGTGGATGTAGAGCATCCGGCCACCCTCGTAGATGCAGTCGACCGGACATTCCTCGATACAGGCTTTGTCCAGAACGTCGACGCAGGGTTCTGCGATCACATACGTCACTTCGAGTCCTCCCGAAACGAGTGCTACCGCCGCCTAGTATGCCGGTCGTGATGGATGAAAGTGCGCTGGGTAGGCGGGTTGTGGTCAGATACCGTCGAACGGACCCCGGTGCTGCGCCCCCGCTGAGTGATGTGGTGGGGGAACTGCGCGCGATCGATCAGAACTCCCTGACGGTCCTCACCGGCCGTGGTGTCCGGACGATCCCGGTCTCGGCCGTGGTAACCGCCCGGATCGTCGCACCGGATCGGGGCCGGGTGCTGGACCTGGAGCGGGTGGCCGCCCGGGGCTGGCGTCCGGCCGAGACCGTGGAGCTGGACGGCTGGTTGCTGCGAGCCAACTCCGGATGGACCGCGCGCGGCAACTCGGCGCTGCCACTTGCGACTCCCGGCCGGCCGATCGCCACGATGCTGGCCGACGTGCTGGATTTCTACGCGACCCGATCGCTGGACGCGCTGATCCAGGTGCCGCTGCCGGCCCGCGGTCTGCTGGACGCCGAACTGGCCCAGCGCTGTTGGACGATCACCTCCCCAGTGGTGGTCCTGACCAAGGCACTGTCGGGTGGTCAGCCACCGGCCGGGGCCGGCGCCGGCGTGCCCGTGGCGCTCGAATCGGTGTTGTCGCCCGCCTGGCAGGCCGGCTATCACGCCCGCGACGGTCAGCTGAGCGAGGCGGCCCGCAGCCTGCTCAGCCGGCACGAGAACGTCCGGTTCGCCTCGATCAGGACCGGCGGCGAAACCGTCGCCATCGGCCGGGCCGTCGTGGACGAGGGGTGGGCGGGGATCACCGCGCTCGAGGTGGCCGAGCCACATCGTGGACGCGGTTTCGCCGTGCGGATCATGACCGCGCTCGAGCAGTGGGCGGTGCAGCAGGGAGCGTCCCACGCCTACCTACAGGTAACGGCCACCAACTCTGCGGCGCTTGGCCTGTACCGCAGGATGGGCTACTCCGAACACCATCGCTATCACTACCGCCGGGCGCCCGGAGAGCGCGGAGAGCGCGGTGAGCGCGGTGAGCGCGAAGCGCCCGGAGCCAGCAGTGGAGAACGCGGGGCGCCCGGAGCCAGCAGTGCTGACAGCAGACCGGCGAAGAGTCCACCGAGCATCACACCGTAGGAGATCCATTGCACGTTGCCGCCGCCGGGCACGAGGACATCGCCTTCAGGTTGGCTGGACTGCAGTACCGCGGTGGCCACGACCCAGAGGATGACTGGCGGGAGGCCCCCGATCACCGTGCCTCCCGTGAGATTTCGGGACAGCCGCGGCAGCAGGATGTTGCTCGCGATGGCCAGCACCACAGCGATGGGAACCAGGGTGCTGCCCACCCGAAACGGAATCAGCAGGATCTCGTAGACCGCCGACAAGGCACCCACCGCGCCGTACAGGATCAGGCCCAGCACCACGATCACCCGCGGCAGTCGCCGAGCGTGATCGGAGTCAGCGCCACCGGAACCCTCATCACGGTCAGACCGGTAGAGCAGGTCCTCGGCATCGGAGACCCGAGACCTGCGACGACCACGTGCGACGAGGGCATTCTGGTCCTCGCTACTGCCGTGCAGCGGGATGTCGGTCATGCGGCCTCGGTCATGGGGGCCCCGGTCATGAGTGCCCCGGTCATGGGTGCCCCGGTCATGAGGGCCCCGGTCACAGGTTCTTGATCAGACATCCAGGCCACCGAACAGGTCGGTCTCACGGCCGTTGAGGTCGACCGGGCCACCTGGCGTGCCGGCAGCCAGTCGGTAATACTCAGTGCCCCAGGTCTTCTGGCCCAGATTGTTCGACAGCGCAAAGAACGGGCCGTCGATGCTGATCTGAGTGGCATGGGCCGTCAGGGCGGCCGCCTTGGCGTCGATGAAGTCGTCGGCGTCGATACACGTCGTCACGAGCTCATCGTCGACCACGAACGGGATGTCGTCCACCGACTCGACATCGGCGAACGGCGAATTCTCGAAATTCCGCAGCGCCTCCAGCCCCTCGGCCAGCACCGAGCGTGGCGTGGCGGTCCAGTAGACCTTGGACGCCTGCCACGGCCGCCCGCCGACGCTGACGTAGCTGTCCTGCGCGGCAGCGCTGACGGCCGCCGTGGCGACGCGGTGGGCCATGATGTGGTCGGGGTGGCCATAACCGCCGAAGTCGTCGTAGGTCACCACCACCTGAGGCTGGATCTCACGGATGACTTCGACCAGCGCCAGTACCGCGTCGTAGAACACCGCGCGGTCGCTGTCGGCCCGCCAGAACGCGCGCGGCTTCTCGTTGGCCGGGGTGCCCATCATGCCGCTGTCCCGGAACCGGCCAGCCCCGCCGAGATAGCGGTGGTCGGTCACGCCCAGCTCGGCCATGGCACTGGCCAGTTCGGTGATCCGCCAGCCGCCGAGTTGATCTGCCTGATCTGCCGCGAGCTGTGACAACGCGGGCACCAGAATCTCGCCCTCCTCGCCCAGCGTGCAGGTGACCAGGGTGACGTGATCACCGGCGGCCACGTACTTGGCCATCGTCGCGCCGGTACCGATCGACTCGTCATCGGGATGCGCGTGGACCAGGAGCAGGCGTCGCGCCGCGGTCGGGGTCGTCACGTGTGCAAACCTACAGCTCGACGCCAGTTACTGAGTCGGGGCGACCGCATCCTCTGCGGCGGCCACGTCGGCCCGGACCTCCGGGAAGTGGCAGGCCGCCAGGTGCCCCGTCGCCTTGGGCTCCAGCTGCGGCACCTCACCCGTACAGCGCGCCTTGTCCGCGTCCGAGAGCGCCGTGCGGTACTTCGGGCATCGAGTGTGGAAGACACAGCCGGACGGCGGATTGATCGGGCTGGGCAGGTCACCGGTGAGCAGGATCCGGTTGCGCTTGTTCTCCTTCTTGGGATCCGGCACCGGCACCGCGGACATCAGCGAGTGGGTGTACGGGTGCATCGGCTTGGAGTACAGCACATCCCGGTCGGCCAGTTCCATGATCTTGCCGAGGTACATGACCGCAACCCGGTCGGAGATATGGCGGACCACGGACAGATCGTGGGCCACAAAGATGTAGGCCAGGTTGAACTCGCTCTGCAGATCCTCCAGCAGGTTCACCACCTGGGCCTGAATAGACACATCCAACGCCGAAACCGGTTCATCGCACACGATCAACTTCGGCCGCAGGGCAACCGCCCGGGCGATGCCGATACGCTGGCGCTGGCCACCGGAGAACTCGTGTGGGTAGCGGTTGTAGTGCTCAGGATTCAGGCCGACGCGCTCCATGAGGCTCTGGACCTCGGCCTTGACACCCTTCTCGGTCTTGGCCTTCTGGATGATGAACGGGGCGCCGATGATCGTGCCGATGGTGTGCCGCGGATTGAGCGAACCGTAGGGATCCTGGAACACCATCTGCATGTCGGACCTCAGGCCGCGCAGCCTTTCGCCCTTGGCACCGGTGACATCCTCACCCCGAAAGGTGATCTTGCCACTGGTCGGCTCGAGCAACTGCAACACCGTCCGGCCCGCGGTGGACTTGCCGCAGCCCGATTCACCCACCAGGCCAAGGGTCTCGCCAGCGTCCAGGTCGAAGGAGATGCCGTCCACGGCCTTGACCGGAGCGGACGGTCGGCGGATCAAACCCTGTGTCTTCAAGGGGAAATGCTTGCGCAGGTCCTCAACACGTAACAACACGTCACCGGATGACTGGCCGCCGGTCTCGCCCGCGTCGCGGGCCGCTGCCGGGACAGTGGGTTCGGTCATGGAGTCGGCTCCTTTCACAGACGAGGCTTGATGGTGGACTCGAAGATCTCCTTGCGCCGCGCGTGGTCGATGTGGCAGCGCACCGGATGCAGCTGCTCTGGATCGAACAACGGCACTTCATCCACACAGCGCTGCGGATCGTCGACCTCGTGGCGGAAATCGCATCGGGGGTTGAAGGCGCATCCGGAGGGTGGGTTGATCAGCGACGGCGGGTTGCCCCGGATCGGGTTCAACCGCTCCTCGCGGACCCGATCGATACGGGGCATGGAGGACAGCAGTCCCCAGGTGTAGGGCATCTGCGGGGTGTAGAAGACGTCGTTCACCGGCCCGCGCTCGACGGATTTGCCGGCGTACATGACGAGGATGTCGTCGGCCATCTCGGCCACCACACCGAGGTCGTGGGTGATGATGATGATGGCCGAGCCGAATTCCCTTTGCAGGTCCAGGATCAGATCGAGGATCTGTGCCTGAACTGTCACATCCAGCGCGGTCGTGGGTTCGTCGGCGATGAGCAGCTTCGGGTCGTTGACCAGGGCCATCGCGATCATGGCGCGCTGACGCATACCGCCGGAGAATTCGTGTGGATACTGGTCGATCCGGCGCTGTGGATTCGGTATACCCACCCGGTCGAGCATCTCGATAGTCCGCTTGCGAGCCACGCTGCTCTTGACGTCGTGATGGACCTTGTACGCCTCGACGATCTGGTTGCCGATCGTGTAGTAGGGGTGTAGCGAGGACAGTGGGTCCTGGAAAACCATCGCTATGTCGTTGCCGCGAAGCTTGCGCAGTCGCTCGTCACTGACCTGCAACAGATCCTCACCGTCGAGCAGGATCTGACCGGAAACCTGGGCCCGGCTTCCCCGATGCAGGCCCATGATGGCCTGGCTCGTCACGGACTTCCCGGATCCTGATTCACCGACGATGCCAAGGGTGCGGCCGCGCTGCAACTCGAAGCTGAGACCGTCGACAGATTTGACCAGGCCGTCCTCGGTGGGGAAATGCACCTTCAGGTTTTCGACCTGAAGGAAATCCTCACCCAAGGCATGCGGGCGATCCGCAGCTACTTCGGCCACCGTAATTTCCTCGCTCATCTGCTAGTCACCGCCTACGCGTATCGGACCCGAGGGTCGATGTACGCATACAGTACGTCGACCACGATGTTCGCCACGATGATGAAGGTTGCGGAGATCAGCACGATCGCGGTCAGCGTGGGCAGATCCCCGTTCGTTGCCGATTGCACGGTGAGCTTTCCGACGCCGTTGAAGTTGAAGACCGTCTCCGTGATCGGGGTGCCGGCGAGCAGCGCTCCGAGGTCCAGGCCGGCGATGGTGGTGATCGGGGTCAGCGCCGCCCGCAGCGTGTGCTTTATGACGATGGTGCGTTCGTTGAGCCCCTTTGCCCGCGCCGTGCGCAGGTAGTCCTCACCCATGGCTTCCAGCACATAGGCTCGGGTCAGCCGCACGTAGCCTGCGATGTAGATCATTGCCAGCGTCACTGCAGGCAGGATGGCGCCCCGCAGGAATCCCACCGGATCGGACAGCGGCGAGATGTACTCGGGAGTCGGAACCAGTTGCCATTGCAGCGCGATGTAGGTGTAGAGCACCAGCCCGATGAAGAAGGTCGGGAATGAGTAACCGACCAGGGCCAGCCCGACCAGTATCTTGTCCGGCCATCGGCCCCGGAAGAGCGCGGCGATCACCCCGCTCACGATGCCGAAGACCATCCAGAGCACGAAGGCGAAGAAAGCCACCCAGATCGAAACCGGTAGCCGTTCCTTGATCAAAGTGCTGACCAGCGACGTCTGGAAGTTCGAGTAGCCGAAACAGGGCGCACCGCAGTGCGTGATCGTCTGCGGGGCATTCTTCTTGGTTGCCGCGTCATCCGGGAAGTCCCGGCCGGCGACCAGACCCTTGATGAGCAGTGCGTATTGGGTGGTGATGGGTTTGTCATAGCCGAGCTTGTGACGGACCGAGGCGATCTGCTCGACCGTGCAGTTCTTGCCGCACGCGAGCCGGGCCGGGTCCTGAGCGGAGGCGTTGAACAGCAGAAAGGTGACCATGCTCATCAGGATCAGCAGAACAAATGCCGCGAGTAGACGTCGGATGGTGTAAGCAAACATGGTCGTCACCCCTTAGTCGCTGGGGCCACATTCCTCTCTCGTGGAACGGACTACTCCCGGCAGTGCGGTGGCGGGGAACCGGAGTTCCCCGCCACCGTACTGCCTTAGGCGCTTACTGGACCCCGAGAACTCCGAGGTCCGGATACATGCTCACGCTCGGGTTGTTGATGTAGTTCTTGATCCCGGAACCGCGAACCATGATGAACTTCAGGACGAACAGCGGGATGTAGGCGACATCCTTGGCCAGAACTTGGTCGATGCCGGCCCAGCTGTTGGCCTGGGTCGTGACATTGGGATCGTTCAGGGCCGTGTCGATCATCTTGTTGACCGTGTCGCTGCTGTACAGGCCGTAGTCCTGCCCGTTCGAGGCCTTGTTCAGGTTGATCCGGCTGTCGAACAGGGCGGGGATGACGGTCGAGCCGCTCGGCCAGTCAGCACCCCAACCGCCCCAGGTCACGTCGTACGTCGCGGCCTTGGTCGGGTCCTGGATGACGTCGTAGTAAGTGTCCGTCAGCTCGTTGAGGGTGACCTTGAAGCCGGCCTTCTCCCAGGCAGCCTTCTCGATCGCCGCTTCCTTCTCCGTTGTCGGGGTACCGCCGGAGTAGGTGAAGGTGATCGGGTACGGCATCGGGACGCCGGACTGCTGGAGCAACGCCTTGGCCTTCACCGGGTCACCGGCTGGCGGCACGTTGTAAACGTTGGCGTCCTTGTAACCCAGCAGAGCCGGGCTCATGATCGACGTAGCCACGGTGCCGTTGGTGGGTCCACCCAGTGCGGTGATCCAGCCGGTCCGGTCGGTAGCCATGTTCAGTGCCTGGCGTACCAGCGGGTTCGTCATCTTCTTGAAGTTCGGAACCAGATAGTAGACATAAGGCGAAACCGGGTTCTCGACCCGGCCCTTGGCCGTCGTAAACGCCTGCTGCTGGTAGGCCGGCACGATCGACCGGTCGCTGACCGCGAACTTGTCGTTGCCGTTGTCGGCGATCAGTCGTTGGGCGATGACCTCATCGGTCAGGCCCTCGGTGAACACGATCTTGTCCGGCAGTGCCTTGCGCACCGGGTCGGTGGAAGCGTCGTACTGGTCGTTACGAACGAAGTTGTTCGTGCCGCCCTTGGCCCAGGTGCCCTGCAGCTTGTACGGACCGTCGGAGAAGATGGAGAAGTTGCTCTTGTCACCCTGGTCCTGGCTCTGCTTGTACGGCGCGAAGGCCGTCAGCGTCAGAGCGTAAGGGAAGTCGGCCCAGGGCTTGCTGAAGTGGAAGGTGATGTCCTGACCGGTGCAGGTCACTGCCTTGTCGTAGGCGGCCTGACCGGTCTTCTTGTACGGACCGAGATAGGTCGAAGCTCCCTTGGAATCCTTGGGAACATCCAGGAACTGCAGGATGTAGTTCGGACCACCCGTGATCACGTCCGTGGCGAAGGTGCGCGAGATGCCGTACTTCACGTCGTCACAGGTCACCGGCGAACCGTCCTGCCACTTGATGTTGCTCTTGAGCGTGAACTTCCACGTCTTGGCGCTATTGCTGGACTGGCCTAGATCAGTGGCCAGATCAGGTTGGAGCTTGTTGGCCTCCTGCGCGTCCGCGGTTGCCGGGAACTGAACCAGGGTGCGCGTGAACAGCCGGGCTTCGTTGTAGATGTCGCGGCCGATGTAGGTGCGCCGGGGATCCCAGTGCTCGACCGGACGCTTGGACAGGTAGTACAGGGTGCCACCCTTGGCACTCGA
>JAVEEN010000380.1 GCA_030840445.1 Pseudonocardiales bacterium | reverse complement strand
CATTCCACTCTGCAACGATCCCGTCTAGGATTACCAGACCTCCCTGGAGAACGCCGAATGTTGCCTATGACAGGACGGCCCGAGTTGCACGCGAAGTCGCCCCAAGCCGCCATCTCCGATGAGCAGGTGGAGGCGCTCATGTCCGCCTCCAAGGCGCTCGCGGGCCTTGCCGTGCTCTCGCTGTCGGAGGTGAACGATCGACTCACGCTGATCCAGTTCCGCGCCCTCGTCCTGCTGACCGACGCCGGCCCGCTCAAGGGGGTGCAGCTCGCGCGGGGGCTCGGCGTGAGCTGCTCATCGGTGACACGGCTCTGCGACCGGCTCGTGCTGGATGGACTCATTCGCCGCAACCCGAATCCGGCGGATCGCCGTGAGGTGCTGCTTACGCCATCGCAAAAAGCTGAATCCCTCGTCGAGCAGGTAATGGACCGGCGACGCCGGGATCTGCGCCGGATCCTCAGCCTGTTGCAACCCGCCGACCGGATACCGGTGATCGCCGCCGTCGAAAAACCTGCCCACGGTGCTGGGTGGATCCACGGCGACCAGATCCTCGTCGAGTGGCCGATGGCCTGAATTCCAAGAGCCGTCGCCGGACATCCGAAGACCGGCCACCGGTGGTCATCTCGGCACGACGCTCAGGGCGGTTGCCTGATGCATCGCACGTGCACGCTGATACAGCGTCTCGACGGCGTCCATCGCGTGACCGACGCTGACCGAGGGCGGCGAATTGGTGGTCGTCTTGCGAAGGCGGTCGAGTTCATCGGGCTCACCAAGCAGGGTGGCCAGCGCGTCGACCATCTCTGCTGCGTCACTGACCAGGATGCCCTCGACGCCGTCGATGATGAAGTCCGACAGGCCGTTGCCGCGGTACCCCATCACCGGCACGCCTGCTGCCCGGGCCTCGAGCGCGGCGATACCGAAGGACTCCTGGCGGGACGAGGCGATGAACAGATCGGACTGGTGCAGCAGCGCCCTGATGTCAGTGGGCTCCCGGTGGCCGAGGAAGGTGACCCAGTCGGACAGGCCGAGTTCGGTCACCTGCCGCTGCAGGTCACCGCGCCGCGGTCCGTCGCCGACGATGCTGACCTTCACCTTCGTATCCGCAGAGATGCGCGAGCGCACCTGGGCCAGCACGTCGATGAATTCGCCGACGTGTTTACGCTTCTTCAGTCGGCCGACCAGGATCAGCCTGAGTTCCTCCGTACCGGTTTCCCGAACCGGCTCATGCTGCTCCCACCATTGGGTGTCGACCAGGTTGGGCAGCACCGAAATCTCGCCCGCCCGGCGCAGCGTGCGGCTGACGTGCCCGGCTGCCACGTTGCTCACGGCCGACCAGGCTGCTCTCATGCGTCCCAGTCCGAACGGCAGCATGGAGACCCGGGTGGCGAAAGCGACCTTCCACCACAACGAGTGGACGGTGACCGCGACCGGGATGCCACGTCGGCTCGCGGCGCGCGTCACGTAGATAGCGAGCGGGGAGACGACGGTGAAGTGGGCGTGCACCACATCGATCGGCCCGGCGTCCAGGACGTTGGCGACCAGCTTGTAGTTACGCCACGGAAATGCCACCGTGAGCCACCGGCCGGGGAGGGCGCGGACCACCTTCAGATCGAGGTCAGCCGGGTCGTTGACCGCCGTGATGACCGTGACGTCATGCCCGAGATCGCGCTGAAGGAGCGCTAAAGCCTCGACCTGACGCTCGATACCGCCGATGTCGGGGGCGAACGAGTCGGCGGCGTGAACGATCCTCACGTCTGGACCTCGGACCTCGAGGCGGCAACATTCAGTCTTACCGGCAAGGAGTCGAGGCCGTACACGATGGACAGGTCGCGGAACTGCAGAACACTCGGATCGACGGCCAACTCCATGTCGGGGAAGCGCCGCGCTAGGCCTCGGAATGCCACTCGCAACTCCATCCGCGCGAGTTCGGACCCGATGCAACGATGAAAGCCGTGGCCGAAGGCCAGGTGCGATCGGCCGGCTCGACGGGGGTCGAAGCGATCGGCCGAGGCGCCGAAGGCCTCATCGCGGTTGGCGCCGCTCAGCGAGCACACGACGACGTCGCCGGCACTGACGCTTCGTCCGAACAGGTCCAGATCGTGTCGAGCAAAGCGCGGGAACGAGATCTGCACGATGCTGAGGTAGCGCAGCAGTTCATCGACGATGCCGTCGACCGCTGTGTCGTCCTTGCCGACCAGGGCGAAGGCGTCGGAGTCTCGCAGCAAGGCCAATGTGCCGAGGGCGAGCATGCTCGCCGACGTCTCGTACCCTCCCGTGAAAACCCCGTCGGCCAGGCCCGCAAGTTCCAGGTCGTCGATCTCGTCGCCGTGATCACGGATGATCGCTCCGATGAGCCCGTCCCCGGGGTTGTCGCGTTGGTTGCGGACCGCCTCCAACAGGAACTCGCGAGACTCCGACATCGCACCGAAGGTTCCCGCGCCGCCCCCGGTCACGTCGAATCGCGCATGGCCTAGTTGTCGGAACCGTTCGCGATCCTCGACAGGCAGCCCGAGGAGCTCACAGATCACCAGGAAGGGGATCGGAAATGCGAACTGCGGCACCAGATCGAGCACGGCGCCGCCTGATTCCAAGACGTCGAGCCGGTCGTGGACGATTTGCTCGATTCTCGGCAGCATCGCGGCGAGACGGCGGCCGGTGAACTCCGGCGTCAGGAATCTACGCAGCCGGGTGTGGTCGGGGGGATCGGTGAATCCCAGACCGCCAATCGATGCCGGCGCGCCGCTGCCCAGCAGCGCCCTGATATCGGTGCTGTAGCTCGACATGTCGTTCAGTACTACCCGCGCATGCTCGTAACCGGTCACGAGCCACACGTTCATTCCGAAAACCCGGCTCAACTTGCTCACCGGATCCGCTTCCCGGAGGTCTCCTAGCGCGGGCAGCGGATCCAGTCCATCGCGGCGCAGCGGCATCGTGAGCTTCTTCGGCATGACCGATACCCCAGACAGCCCGGACCGCCGACCTGCGGACGTCGACAGCAGGCGGCGGCCGGCCCAGCGGCGCAGCGATGACGGGGGCCTCAGCGTCACCCTCCTCAAACCAGAGATCCTCATCCGTTCCGACCAGCCGGGTGTTCGGCGGCTGCCTTACTGACGACGCGGGCCATCACAACTGAGCTGCACACCCGGCAGAGTCGGCGACACACCCGACGAGCATGCCAGGCCGGCCCACCAAAGCCAGCAGGACCCTCGGCCAGTCCGGCATTTGAAGCGGACGGCCACCCCGGATGTTACGCCGCCTCTGGTCACAACCTGGACAACGCAGCCAGGACGGTAGCCGAGGTGAACAGCCGTTGGGGGTCGGCATACAGCGGTCCGGCCTGAGGGCGTTCCCAAGGACTCAGACAATCGCGATCGGTGAGCCGGAGGACCGGGACACTCGTCCAACTGCCGTCGGGCAACTGCGCCGCGATGAGCGTCTCCGCCAGCGAGGTGACGCTCGTGCACCGTGGGCCGCCGGTTGTCAACAGCTCGAGGCAGTCCAGCAGCAGCGCGCACTCGAACGCGTTCCTGGCTTGGACGCCGAGCAAGGTGTGACGGGTGCCCCTGAGATCGAGCCGCGCGCGAACCGCGCTGAGCAAGGCCAAACCGGCCCGGGTCGCGTACAACGGCGACGACCACCAGAACGAGTTCCACAGTCCGTCCGGACGTCGTTGCTTCATCAGGTAGCCGACAGTGCGCGCGAGTGCTGATCCGGTGTCGCCATCGGCGTGGTTGTCGGTCTCCCAATCGGCGTGGTCGTCGCTCTGAGCGTCGGCCTTCTCGTTGGCGCCCAGCAGTGCATAGCCTGCGCTCGCGCTGACATCGGCGGTTGAGGCGCCCCAGGAGCCCAGGCCGTCGTCGGCTGAGTATGTGGCGAAGCCACCGTCGGGCTGCTGAAATTCCCGCAGGCGGCGCCAACTCGCCGCCCGGATCGGTGCACCTTCGAGGGATTGCAGGCGGATGGCCAGCGCTGTCGAGTCGGCGTCGGCTCCCACGTTCGGGTTGTATCCCCAGCCGCCGGTCTCCAGCTCGTGCGATTTTAGCCAGCCTGCCGCGGTGCGCGTGCAGGGCGCGGTCCGTTCCCGCCACGGCGCGGTTACCGCCACGAGCTGGCAGCCGAGATAGGCGGTCGTCCAGCTGTCGGAGGGTCCGGGGACGAGGTCCCAGTCCGACCACGAACCGTCGGCTGATTGGTGATGGCGGAGAAAGCCGATACAGCTCTCGATGGCATCCCGCAGGCCGGGAATCTCGGAGGTCATACGCCAAGGCCGCCGGCGGCTGCTGGATTGAAGTAAAAGGTCGTGATCTGTTGGTCGGGCTGTGAACCCAGGCCCAGGTAGGCGTGCACGCCGGCAGCCCTTGAATCCGCGGCTTCGCCGGTCAGCAGCTCCAGCATCTCAAGATAAGGAGACCGCTCCGTGCCGGCCTCACGAAGCCAGGACACGCTACGATCGCGCACGTCGACATCACTGTCGAAGGCGCAGTGTGCACAGAGTTCCACCTTCATGTCCACGACCACCCCGCCGCGAATCCCGAACGAGCAGACGGCCGATCGGGTGGGGTATCGGCAATCCTCACGAAGCATCGATCGGAAGTAGCGTCGCAGCTGGACTCCGAACGTCGGCCAGCCGCATCGGCCGGCGAGCTCCTCGTAGTAACCAGTCGGCTTGCCGTAACCGCTGAGATAGATACGGCCCGTCGGAGCCGAACCGGCGCCGAGTACCAGCGCGATTCCCAGCGGTTCGAGCTCGCCGAAGGCCTGCTTCTGAATCAGTTTCCATCCCTGCGCTCCATCGAGGTGCGCGGCGAAACTCGCGATCCTGCTCCATCGTGCGGCGACCTGACCCCATTTGGCATTCAGGTAAATCTTGAGTTTGGGGGAGTTCTCGGCCGCGAAGGCCGCACCGAGCCAGATCGCGCCTCCCTCGGCACCGAGCAGGTCGACGTCACGTCGGGGGGCGACGTCCTCGAGCCACGCGGTTGTCTGGGCGACCTGGTCAGACGCTCCGAACAGCGTCAGCAGTCGGCGAACCTTGTCGTGAGCGCCCGCCAGTCCAGCCGCGGTGGTGGCGTCCGGCGGACCGGTTTCGGTCAGGAACTGCAGAGCCGGTACGCGATGCGGCAGTGTCAGGGCGAACTGGAACGGGCTGCCGTCGGCGTTCAATCGTGATCTGCCGGGCAGGGCCGATACTCGCGGTAGTGCCAGCGATTCCTTGCACAGCAGCTCGTAGGCGCCGACGACGATGCTGGTCGCGGGCGAGAGCCCGTAGGCCGGCAGGAGCGTCGTGATCTGCTGTCGGACGTGGTCATAGAGCGAGTCGACGGTATCCAACGTCGGGCGCTACCGGTCCGGGGTCGAGTCGCCCGACTTCGGGCCGTCGTCAGCTTCGACCAGATCAATTCGGATTCTTCCCGGCACGCGCAGGTGAAGGTTCAGTCCCTGCATCGGTAGGAGATCGATGTGGGCGGGCTCTATCCGCTCTCCGCAGTCGGCCACGGCGGCCGGCGGTGGTCGGTATGCGGTGTCGCCGGGAACGGGGTATGCCACCGTCACGCTCGCCTCGCCGTGAGACTCGCCCTGGGACTCGCCCTCCGACAGCAGGTTGCGGACCGAGTACCTGCCCGGCCTGAACAGGATGGCCGAGAAGATGTCACCGGGCTCGAGCCGGCGACTGTCGTAGGCCTTGAGTTCTGGATCCTCCTCGGCCCGGCGCACATTCACCGAATAGCCGCCGGGGCCTCCGGACACATGGAATACCGCATACCCCTTCGGATGCACGACAAAATGGCGGTCGCCCGTTGGTTTGCAACCGCTGGTATCCGGGTCGGGATTGACCAAGCCGGCGAGGTCGATGTTCACGTGCGCGACCGCGCAGGCTCTGTCCACCGAGATGTAGAAGGTGGCCTCCGGCAGCTGACCCGATCGCACGGTGGCCCGGTATTCGCCGGGCTCGCCGAAGCTGTGCACGATCGAGCCGAGCATGGTCAGGGCGCCGCTGTCCAAGCCGATCTGAGTGAAGAGGTGGCGATCGAACATTGCAGTCATGGCTACGCTCCGACGTCCGCGCGGACGACCATCTCGTTGGAGTCGATCAAGGCGGTCAGATCACGAAGAGGGATCTTTACCGGGATCGGGTGCATCCCTGGGCCACCGTCGGTCAGGGGATAGGGATCCTCGAACTCCCAGATCGGATTCTCGGCGGCGAAATAGTCAGCGACGGCGGTCTCGATCAGTCCGAGCAGGTCGAACCCGCCCGGCAGGGCATCGCTCAGCAGTCCGGTCAGGAAGTCCGCGATATCGCCGACGATGCCCAGCAGGCCGGCGACGAAGTCGAGGATGGGTCCGAGGACCGTCCACAGTATGTCCTTGGCCCAATTGGGTACCCAGGACGGAATGTTGTCGTTGATCGCCTTCTTGACAGCACTCTCGAAGAGGTTGGGCAGCGAGGCGGGAAGGTCTATCGGGTCCACGTGCACCCATTCGGGGTCGACGAAGATCCGCCATTTGTTCGGGTGCCCAGCAATCTCCGCGTCGAGGTCCGACCAGGCGGGCAGCCGGGCTGGGTCGATGAAGTACGCGGGCACCAGTCGAGCCTTCACATCCGCAATCTTGGAGACCAGTCCGCTCAGGTCCAGCGGCGCGCAGATCGGACCTCCGACACAGAACCCGGGGAAACTGACCAGGCAGCCATTCCATGGATCGGGCACGATGCAGAAGCCACCGAGACACCAACCGGGTAGGTCGAAGCAGACGGTCAGGTTGAGGGTGTCCCAGACGACATCGAGATCGGTCACCTCGACGGTGTTGTCATTGTTGAGAGCGATACTCCCGCCCTCGAGGTGCAGGGCCACGGCATAGCTGGCGGTGAATACCGCAAACGACGCGGAGTCACCGTGGATGAAGGTGAACTTGTCGCGGAGATCGTTGAAAAGTTCGGTGAAGGCATTCGCGGACGCGGCGATCGTGATATCGCTCATGGGTGCAACTCCTCAGATGACTTTCATCGTGATGAAGACCTTGAGTTCGTCGTCGGAGATGGCGGGGTTGTTCGGCAGCGGTGGGTTCGGCGTCGGGAAGAGGTTGACCGTGCCGAAACCGAACAAGGGGAAGCTGAACATCAGTGTCTGCAAGGCGATCGCCATTTTCTCCCGCAGAACGACATTGAGGGAGGTCTTGAGGTAACAGATAAGGTTCTGCTTGAGTCCCGGTGGCGCCAGGTCGACGATGTCGACCTCGTCGACCTTGACGAGCAGGCTCTCGCGTCCGGAGATGAATTGCCGCTGGACATGGCCGATCGCGAAGACATCAAGACAGAAGCAGTTGGTCCGACCAGGAAGGACGATCGGGTTTGGTGGCTTGTCGCGCGGCGCGTCGTAGGTCAGGTTGCCGGCGAAGGCTCTCTCGGGGGAGGGTATCCGATCGATGATCCTGGGATCTGGACAGGCGATTGCCGCACAGATCCTGAGCACTACCGAGAAATGTTGCTCGGCCAGCGGCGGGTGCATCTCAGCCGGCAGAGCGATGGCGTTGCCGGGATGGAAGTCGACTCGGGTCTTCGTCACCTGCGCACAGAAGCCGATTCCGACCGGAGGTGCGTCGGCGCCGAAGACGGGTAGCGGATTCATTACAGTGAAAAGCGGATTGTTGTGTTTCAGCACGTCGGGCGTGAAGACGACATCGGCGCACCACAACTCGCGATTACCGGCAACCTCTGCGGTTGCATAGTTGAACAACGCCGGCCGTTGGCGTCTGACGTGATCGAAGACGCGGTTGATGCCGTTCTCGTGCAGGCCGAGGTAGAGATCGCAGTCGGCGGTGAGGGCCATCGGGTCTCCCTGTGAACGGGACGAGCAGAATTCTGCTGAAACAGGTGCGCGCACAGGGCACGCCCGACGTACTGGTGATTCTCGATGTTCGGCCAAGTGCCGATCAGGCCTGCGGTTCAGCTGCAGTGATCCCCAAGTTCGTCGCCAAGAGTCCTCCAGGCTCGGGTTTTCGTCAATAGACACGACCACTGGGATCGCCAATGCTGACCTGCCGTCAACGCAGGGCGAGCAGAGCGGCGAGTTCGCCGGCAAGTCGCTCGGGTGCTTGCTGTGCCATGTGGTGTCCGCTGTCGATGACCGCGCCACGGATGTCGACAGGCCAGGTTCGCCAGATGCCGAGGACGTCGTTGCACGGCTCCGCCCTGTCATCGCATGCCGACCAGACGACCAAGGTGGGCCAGCGTTCGTCGAAGGGCCGAGGCGAGCTAGGCTCCCGCCGCCTCCTGCCGTCCATCCTGCTTGGTCTGAACGCGCTGTCAGGGCTCTACTGGATGGCTCATCAAGCCATTCACGCATGCGGATTCAACCACCATCGGTAGCACGAAGTCGTGACGTCGGCTCTTTCGATAGCGATGCTCGCGTGGCTCGGGCGCCATCGGATGCCGCACGTTTCGGTCGAGGACTATGACCCGATCAATGCGGCGATGGCCGTTTTGCGGCAGAACGGCAGGGCTACTTCACCGGCCGGCCGGCCGGGGCTCGCAACGGCCATCTGGGCACGACGACGACCACAGAACTGAGTCGGGTATAACTCGCGCGCGCGTCGCGACATCTCGTTAGATGCTGAGGAGGTCAGGGGCGGGTGGCCCGGACTTTCGAACCTGCTTCGTAGTCGCGCTGGGTCAGGACGGATCGGAGGTAGTCGTCGTCCAGCAGCTTGACGATCTGGAACCTCGTTGCCGGCGCGGGGTCGAAGACCAGAGAGCGGTTCTTGCCGGTGCCTTCGATCCTGATGTTCAAGGCCGGGTTTGACTCGATGTATTCGAGCAGCTTGGACATTGTCATAGCCCGCGCATAGTCGGGATCCTCATTCATGCTGCGGCTGATGGAAGCCATCTTGGCCATCATCTGTGGCTGCGTGGTGCACGCGGCCCGCAGTTCGTCGATGCCTGTGATGCGAAGGCCGGAGGTCACCCGGTCGAACGTCGCGGCGCTGGTCTTCCTCAGTTCGTCCAGGAATCCGAAGGCTCGCTCGAAGGTGGGCTTGAGGAAGAAGAACGCATGACCTCCCACGACGACGACGTCGAACTCTGACCGCATGAGCAGCACGTCCGCAGGCTGCAGGCGGTCGTACTGTCCGCCGCGCCGCACGAGGCTGAAAACCTTGTTCTTGGTGAACTGGAGCAACGTGTCGGCCACCCGGTAGAACGTGATCGCGATACCGTCGGCGGCGGAGAAGCGGGCCGCCGCCATTGTGACGTCCTTGGCGTAGCCGGCCTTGGCGTCGAAATCGTCGATGTCGCCGGTATTCAGAACGGCCTGGATGGCAGCCAGGGTGGCCGCGGTCTGCTCGGGGACGTGCATGCAGTGCGATGGTGGGATCAGAACAGCAGGGCCATAGGTCATCAGGGTGCTGCGTTGAACACGTACTCGGGTGTTCTCGCCCAGTTCGGCGACCCCGTCCGCGGCGGTGCGGCTGAGGTTCAGCGAATATGCCCGGTGACCGCCCACCGGATCGGGCGCGACTACCGCAAACGTGATTCCGAGAGTAGCCAGTGCCGGCATCTTGTGCAGCATGCCGATGGCCTCCTCGGCCGTCAGAGACCGTGGATCGACCGTCACCCTCGACGCCTCCTTTCCCGATGTACCGAAGGGCCGATCCGGGTCGTCCAGAGCGTCTCACGTTGGCGGAGGTAGCGCCGCCGGGTGATGAGAATGACGGGGACCTCGGTGTCGGTGGTCGCTTCGTAGATGTGGTAACCAGCAAGCAGCAGCAGGGGATGGGTATAGAAGATGGCCGATCGAACGTAGAGTGCCGCGATGATCACTGCGAACGTTGCCAGCGCAATCCGGGTGCGCGGGTGCGCATCCTGCGCCGCGGCGAACGGCACTACGTAACTGACGAAGAAGGCCATCACATCTTTGTCGTGATTGCGCGAGGTGGCCAACGTCAGCCAGCTGGCCGCGGACCGGCCGGCCAGTGTCCAGACCAGCACGAGCGCCACCACCGACACGACGGCGGCGGACGCGCAGAGAAGAGTTGGCCAGCCGGGTCCGAACGAGTCCAGAATCGCGAACAGGGCCAGCAAGGGCGCGTACGAGGAGGCGAACAGCACCAGCCTGCTCGGTACGGTCAACACGGCTCCTTCATCGGCGTTGCATCGCCTGTCGAGGGTATCGGTGAGTGCCGACAGTTTTGCTCGGTGAGCCGGCCCGCTGGGAAACGGTTCGGCCTCTCGAAGGAGCCATTGGCGCTGATTGCGCCGATACTGGGTTGATGGTCGGCGGCAGCGATCAGGACCCCTTCGATGCCGGCGCCGAGGACGGCCTCGACGCCGACTACGGCGCCGAGGCCGACGGTGCCGAGTTCGACGATGCCGAGTTCGACGGTGGCAGGATCGAGTGGTTCGCGGTGTCAACGTCACCAGCGCGGACAGCGCTGCCAACACGGCCCGGTGGCCGCGGTCCTTCCCCGGTCAGATATGTCGCAGCCGCAGCCGCAATAGCTCTGCTCGCCATCGTGGCAATGGCGCAACAGTTACGAACCGATCGGTCCGATCAAGGCCGCGGAACATCGGCCTCACCGACTGCATCGATGCCGGCGCCGTCGTCCTCGACATCGGGAGTTCGCATGCCCGCGCCACCGGATTCCCGGCTGCCGAAGATCACCACTCTCGGACGGCCGCTGCTGGGCGTGACGGCTGGCTGGGAGCTGTTCGCACGGGGTCCTCGGGTCGTCGCGCGCATCCAGCTCGCGGCCGGCGTGATCACCCGGACCGCCGTTCCGCCGTTGGACAGCTCCGGTGGGGTGTCTTTCGTCGTCGGTCGAGATCGGGCCGTTGTGCGCCCGCTCGACTTCGTGGCCGGATATGTCGTCGCGGACGGACAGCCGGCGCGTGGCTTGGTGACGGCCACGATGCGGGCGGGACCCGTGCTCCCCGGTCCGGACGCGCAGCACGTATGGGTGCGCTCACCGCATGACACGGGCATGGTGCTCGCCGGTCTGGACGGCCGACTGACTGACACGTCCCTGCCGGTGGATCCCGGGACTGCCAGCTCGGACGGCACCGGCTACGTCCTCTTCGATGACGCCGGTGGCGTGTATGACGCCCGGGCCGACGGGGTGCGTCGCGTCACGACAGGCAAACTCCTAGCCGTCGGTCCGCGCAACTGGCTCGCCCTGGAGTGCGATGACCGTCATGTATGTGCCACGTTCGTCATCGACCGGGCGAGCGGTGCGCGGCGCGCCCTCGGCCGCAAGGACGACCCGAACATGACGCGGGGGGTCATTTCACCTGACGGGGTTACCGCTGCCCTGGTTCGGCAGGAATCCTTCGACGGTCCGACCTTGCACCTGCTCGATCTGGTGACCGGCCAGGACCGCCGTCTCGAGTTTGGGCTGGACGCCGCGCCGGACGAACAAGCGCTGCTCTGGTCACCCGACAGTCGCTGGTTGTTCGCCATCGGCGCGGACGGTCGACTGGCGGCGATCGATCACGCAGGTCGTATCCGTCGCCTGGACCTGGCCCTTCCACCACTGACTCAACTGGCGTCTCGCAATTCGTCCGCGGCCACGCAATAGCCGGCCGGATTCGTCACTGACGCTCGACGGCTCATCCCACGCCCAACACCGCACGCGAACACCGCACGCCCAACACCGCAATGAGCGCTCTCGCTCAGGTGCTTTCGCTGCCGGGGTGCTGTGTCGACGGAGTGGTGGAGTCGCCCGGTTCCGGGCTCGGTTCGCGCCTAGTCGGTCCGGCGGGTTCCCCACGTCGAGTTGCGGAAGGGCCGTCCGAGGGCAACGCCGGACTTTGCGTCGGCTCCGGCTTCTCGAAACCTGATGGTTCGGCCCCATCGTCGCCGGCCGGCACCGACTCGCCAGGAGGCGCCGCGGGCATCCGCAAGCTGCCCGGCGAGGGCGGCGTCGGTGCGTTCGGCCGTGACTCAGATCCCGGCGATTGTCCTGTATGGGGCGGCGTTGTTGCTGTCGCTGGAGCTAGCTTCGTCGCGGGATGGACCGTCCCTGCCGGGTGCCCCGTCGAGCCCGATCGGCCCGGGTGCCGCAGATCTGCCATGACACCCGACACCACGCGCTGTGCCGGAGCGGCCAGTCGATCGTTCGCCGCCGCCACGCCGGACAGGCCTGCCAGTACGGAACCGGTCACGAGTCCGCCCGCGATCAGTCGTCGACGTTTCAGGCGAGGGCCGGTCGGTGAAGGGCCGTTCGGTGAGCCGACGATTGGCAACAGGAACGCGAGCTCCGCCGATGGCTTCGGGACCGGCCGCCGCGCCATGTCTTCCAGGCTCCGCAGAAACGACAGGAGTTCTTCTCGATCCGCGGGATCCAGCTCCACGCCGGCCAGCGACTCATCGAGCAGTGCCTCGGCGACTACCGAGGCACCAGGCCGTGCGGGTGTCGGCCCGGGCATCAGATCGGATGGTTCGAACATGTCGTACAGGTCATCGTCGCGGCGTCTCATTTGGTTACGCCCTGAGCAGCCATGCTGGCTCGCAGGCTCATCAAGGCCCTGCGTTGCAGTTGCTTGACCGCACCGGGGCTACGCCCCACCACAATGGCCGTCTGATCGATCGAAAGGTCGGCCAGCACGCGGAGCGTGAGTACCTCGGCCTGATCGGGCGGCAGCGTGGCCAGCAGCTTTCGGGCCCGCGCATCGCCGTCTTGCTCGAGCGCCTGCTGCTCGGCTGAGACCGACGTCCGCTCATCCCACTCGGCGACATAGGGCACCTGTTCGGGCCGGCGGGCCCGCCTGCGGCGGTCGTCGACCAGGCGCGCATGAGCCACTGAGAATGTGAAGGTGCGCAGCCCTTCCACCCCTCCCGTGAGCGTGGGCAGCTTCGACAGGACGGTGAGGAAGGTCTCGCTGACCTGCGCTTCAGCGTCGGGGACGCCCCGTGCGGACAGGTATCCCAAGACGCTCGGGGCCAAGTCTCGGTAGACCGCACTGAGCGCGGCCGCGTCGCCGGCCTGCGCGGACAAGAGCACTTCGGGATCGAGAACGGCGGCCACGCTCCCTTCCTCAGCGCCCATTGCCGGGCTCGCGATGCATCGGCCCGTGCCCTGGTGGAGTGCGCGGAGTCTGGGGCTCGGTCGCCGCTTGGCGCCGCGTGTGTTTTCTATCGGTCACATACAGAGCCAGACAAGGCCTATGACGACATCGTCACCATTGTTGGATGGTTTCTGGTGATTCGTCCGCCACGGGTAACCCAATCGGGCATCCCGTCGATTACGCAGGCAACGGGGCAAATCAGGGGGCGCATCGCATCCGAATGCGATCGCGCGGTCAAGCGTCGACTGGAAGGAGTAAGTGGTGAGACGCAGTCACCGGGCCCTCATTTCCGCCGTGTCGGCGAGTGGTCTGCTCGTCGGAGCTGTCATCGTCCTGGCCGAGGTTTCGCGACCGCGGCACGGCTTCGTCGTCGCGGCCGCCCAGCCGAGCGGCGAGTCGGCAGTCTCGGCAGCGCAGTTGAGCCGGGATATCGCTGAGCTGGCCCGGTTGCGCAGCAAGATCGCGGGTTCGGCCGCTCAGGCCGCGGACCTACGTCAGCGGATCGCAGCGCTCGAGAAGGTGATTGCCGCTGCCCGGTCTCGACCTCGTACCGGCACTGTCGCCCCAACTGCAGGCGCTGGACGGTCTTCGCTCGCTCCGCCGAGTTCGGCTTCGTCCCGGTCACCGTCACCCACCCCTTCAACGCCGCCAGTCGCATCACAACGCCTGACGAAGACATCCGAGCCGGCACCGCCATCAGCATCCAGCCCCTCGGAATCGTCACCCCGTCCGAGGACATCCTCGCCATGGCCCACCGGCTCGCCTTCACGTTCCGACGACGACGGAATCGGGAGTGCCGGTGGCTGAAGGTTCCGGTCGGCGACCTCGATGGACGGTAGTGCTGCTCGCGGCACCCGGTACTGCTGCGGCCTTCGCGGCGGTGACGGCGTGGGCGGTACATGTCCCGCCGCCGAGCACCACGGTCTCGACCGCAGCCGGACCTGGTGGCACCGCGGCCGCGCAGGCGGCCGGCCCGGCTTCGCCGGCCGCTTCAGTTCGCGCGTCGACCGACGTGCGTCTGATGTCAGGCGTACTCGCGGGTCAGGAAAGGCAGCTTCAGCAACTGCAGCGGCGCTTGAAGTCGCTATCGGTTCAGGTGTCGGCGATCGCCAGCGCTTCCCGCCATCCGGCAGCATCGCCGGCGCCGGGCGCCGTGGGGTCCGGCGGCTCGCCGGCCGCGGGCCCCTCCGGCACGCCGAGTTACCTGCCAGCAGCCGGAGCGCAGTCTCCGGCCCAGAACGCTGCGGTGTCCCCCGCACCGCAGCAGACGCCCGTCGTGGTCACGCAATCGCCGGCGACCATCTCTCCACCGCCTCCGGTGCAGACCACGACGGGCGCTTCCGGCGGTGGGGGGTGAGCCTGCCAGCGGGCCTTGTCACGACGCCGGCAGCGGATGCCGAGCCGGTTGCGGCCCACCGATTCGACTCGATGGCCTCGCATGTCAACGTGAAGTTGCCCGCCGCGACAGTCGGGTCCGACGACCTGTTCGACCTCGTCGAATCGGTGTTCGCAGAGGTGGAACAGGATTGCACGCGGTTTGACCCGAACAGTTCATTGATGCTTGCGAATGCCGCTCCAGACTCCTGGACGGCGGTAACCAGTCGATGTTTCCAGGCGATTCATCATGCCTATGACGCCTACCGAGCCACCGACGGCCTGTTCGATCCGCGTATCCTGCGTTCGCTCGAATCGATCGGCTACGACAGATCCTTCGCCTTCGACCAGGCGCCCGAATTCAC
The DNA here is from genome assembly GCA_030840445.1 of Pseudonocardiales bacterium. GTDB lineage: Bacteria > Actinomycetota > Actinomycetes > Mycobacteriales > Jatrophihabitantaceae > Jatrophihabitans_A. The sequence continues at coordinate 2,899 of JAVEEN010000380.1, read as the reverse complement.
CGAAAGCCCAGGACCGGGTACCGGGTGTACAGCAAGCTACGACGAGTTGTGGGCGCCGGCCTTCGATGAGCAACGCCATTGCGTTCGGATCGGTCGGCATCCGATCGACCTGGGTGGTATCGGAAAGGGTCTGGCCTTGCGCTGGGCGGCTGATCGCGTGCGCCGTCGATGCCGATGGTTCCTGATCGAGGCCGGGGGCGACTGTGTGCTCGGTGGCCTCGGCCCGACGAACTCGGGTTGGTCCGTAGGCGTCGAGCACCCGGGCGGCGGCGAGTGGCCGATTGCCGTCCTCCGACTGGCCGACCTCGCCTGTGCGTCGACATCGATCAGGGTCCGCCGCTGGCGCGCCGGTTCCACCGACGTGCACCACATCATCGATCCCCGAACCGGTCGTCCGAGTGCTGGGGGCCTTCATTCGGTGACCGTCGCCGATGCTGATCCGGCTACCGCGGAGGTCATGAGCAAGAGCCTGTTCGTCCTCGGCCTGGCTGGTATCGGCGAGGCCGCTGCTGAAGCCGGCTGTGCGGCTCTCTGGGTCGGTGAGGACTCAACGCTGGGTACGAGCGCAGCGATGGACGAGTATCTCGTGTGGCCGCCGGGGTGACGGCGCGGGGCAAGTCGGTGCGCGCCCGGCCATCCGTTCGCCTACTGGCGCTGGTATTGGCCACGGCGGTGAGCGCGGCGGTCACGATGGCGATCGCGGGTCGGATTGCCACCTCACTCGCCGGAAATCGCATGGCGCCCTGGATTGTCGGTCGCGCGGCAGGAGTGACGGCGTACCTCCTGCTCGTGGCGCTGGTCATGCTCGGCCTGGTGCTATCGCACCCGTGGCGAGTACGCATCACCCGACCCAATAGCGGCACCCGGATCCGCCTGCATATCTCCCTCGCCGCTTTCACTGTCGCCTTCACGGCTCTGCACGTACTGGTCCTGGCCACCGATCGCTACGCCGGTGTCGGATGGTCGGGCGCGTTACTGCCGATGGGCGCTGAGTACCGACCGGTCGCGACCACGCTCGGTCTGGTCGGCTTCTGGTCCGGCCTGATCGCGGGAGTCACAGCCGGCCTGGCCGGTCGCCTCGCGCTGGGGATCTGGTGGCCGATTCACAAGGTGTCCGGGATCTCGCTCATTCTCGTCTGGCTGCACGGCGTCTTCGGCGGCGGGGATAGTTCCGCGCTGGTCCCGATGTACCTGGTGACCGGGGCCCTGGTGATCCTGCTGGCCGTGGGCCGATATTCGGCGCGGACGGCCCGCGATCACCGCACGGCGCTGGTGCCATGACCGGCAGACTGCACGTCGTCCCACCGCCGGAGGACCGTTACGGGTCCACGGACCCGGTGCAATTGCTCGATGGGCTGGTCCAGTTCCGCGACGGAACGGAGGTTCCGATCCAGGCGCCGGGGTCCGAGGACCTGCGCTCCCACCTCGGACGGCTGGGAACGCGGCCGGTGACGACCGGGCTGGCAGGTGATGAGCTGCTGGCCGATATTGCAGCCGAGCGACTAACCGGATGCGGTGGCGGCCATTTCCCGGTTGCCAGGAAATGGCAAAGTCATCAGGACGCCGGGGGCGGTGGGTTCCTGGTCGGCAACGGCGCGGAGAGTGAGCCGCTCAGTGCGAAGGACGCGGCGCTGATGCAGTTGCGGCCACATCTGGTCCTCGACGGTATGGCCTGCGCCGCACAGGCAACCGGAGCGCGGGAGTGCGTGCTCTGGCTGCATGAGTCTGCGCGTGCCACCAGGCGCAGCATGACCAGGGCACTGGCCGAGCGAGCGGCCGCGAACACCCACGAGCCGGGCGTACGAATCGCATTGGCACCGGATCACTATCTCAGCGGTGAATCCAGTGCGGTAGTCAGGGCACTGTCCGGAGGCCCGGCATTGCCGCAGTTCCGCCGACGGCCGACCACGATGTCGGGCGTGCACGGTCAGCCGACCCTCATCCACAACGTCGAGACGCTAGCGCGGATCGGGTTGATTGCCAGAAGGATCGTGCCTGATTCAGTGCTGGTGACCATCGCGACGGAACAGGCCCGCACGGTCGTCGAGATGGAGCGCGGCGGATTGCTCACCGACGCCCTGGCCACGGCGGGATTCTGCGGCCCCCCCGGCGCCGTGCTGATCGGCGGCTACGGCGGTCGCTGGCTGGATGGGGCGGCCGCGGTTGCCGCCACTCTCGATCCAACCGGTCTGGCCCGCCACCATGCCATGCTCGGCGCCGGCGTGCTCCGGCCCATTCGGCCGGATCAGTGCGGGCTACGGCTCACCGCTGAGATCGCTGATTATCTCGCCAGAAGCAGCGCTGCCCAATGTGGTCCCTGTCTATACGGCTTGCGTGCCCTGGCTGACACGCTGGGCGCCCTGCTCGTGGGCCAGGCTCGCCCGCAGCAGCTGGCCCAGTTGCATCGGCACCGCGCCGAGATCGCCGGTCGGGGTGCTTGTCACCATCCGGATGGGGCAGTCGGGATGATCGCCAGCGCACTGGACGTGTTCGAACGTGACCTAACCGCTCATCTACAGCGCGGAGCGTGTGCAGTTGAGTAGACGTGGCCGGTTCCTTCGGATCGATCCAACGGCCTGTGAGGGCGTTGGACTTTGTGCACACCTCGCGCCGGCATCGATCACCCTGGACTCCTGGGGGTTTCCAGTGATCACGGAGCGGGAGTTGACATCGGCCGACCGTCGCGCAGCGACGCGAGCCGTGCTGGGCTGTCCTCGAGACGCCTTGTTCCTGAGTGCCGACTGATCCGGCAATAGGAAGCCGACCGGCAGGTGAACATGTGCTCGCCTGCCGGCCGGCCCGGGGGATCCGCTGAGGGGGTCAGCGAATCTACGGTGCGGAGGGTCAGTCCGCGCCGGCTTTGGACAGCTCACGATCGCGGACCGGCTCGTCGGTGGCC
>JAVEEN010000377.1 GCA_030840445.1 Pseudonocardiales bacterium | reverse complement strand
GGACGAGCGGATGCACCTGGAAATCGCACACGCGCAGGTTGATCGGACGCCGGCCGACCGGCTCCCCGGTGGGCAGCCCGATCCGGACTGCGACCAGGGTCGTGCACAGGGTCGGCCCGCCGGCGGGCGTCTCATCCGCCGAGTCAATTGCGGCGCTCGCGGTATGGCCGGGATCGAGCACCACGACCGGCGGCGCGGTACTGTCCTGAACACCGCGACCGCTCGGACCGGTGAGTTCGGTGTGCGCGGTGACCAGGTCACCACCGGCGGACACCCCCGCCACGGATGGGTAGCCCTCGACCGCGCAGGCCCGATCCGAAACGTTGGTCAGGGACAACGTCGCGGTGGCCGGCGGCACGCTTCCCTGGCCCGCGGTAGGCGGTCCGATGGCGGCCACGGCCAATCGCAGATCGCTCGGGCTGCAGGCAAAGGCCAACCGCGTCGGATCCGATTCGGTGAAGTGGGCGCCCTGCCCCGCGGTGAACGTACGGGCGAACACGCTGCCAAGATCCGAAGCGGCCTTCTGGTCGCCGTCGGCAACCCGCGCCGCCTCGGACGCGGTCACGGTGATGACCGACCCGCTGACCCGGACCGAGAGCACGTGCAGATACTGCTGCGGCCGGATCAGGGTGGCGACGATCCGGCGGTCGTCGTCGAGGTCGATGACGTGCACCAGGCTCGGATGCCGTTCCCCGGAGGAATCCGTACAGCGCACCGAGACGACTGCCAGGTCCTGGTGGCCGGGCGCACTCAGCGGCGTATTGGCTTCTTCGGACGTTCCCTGGCCGGGCCAGTCGTCACAGTTCAGCCCGTAGATGTTGGGAGTCCGCAGCGGAACCGGCGCCGGGAACGACGGTGCCGGCAGCGCGTGGTTTCGGGACCGCTGATGTTCGGCCCGCCGGGAATTCACCACCGCGGCACCGAGCAGCAGCAGGCCCACTCCGGTGACCGCAACCAGCTTCGTCCGCACCGGACCATTGAACGCCACCAGGCCGGATTCGGCCCGCGCCCAGTTGATCGGGCCCGCGTCTCTAGTTGCTGCCGGTTTCGCCGGGAACCAGTGGATGGACCTGCAGCCCGCACACCGGAAGCTTCACCGGAATCGTCACCGTGCGGGCCGGCGCACCGACCGACACCCGCACCCGGTCGCTCGCCGGGCACACCCCGGTGCCGTCCGTTTGGGTGTCCAACTCGACCAGGGCAGTCGCCACCGCGCCAGGAGTCAACACCACCACCGGTGCCACTGAACCGGAGACACCTCCTGAGGGGCCTGCAATGGTGGCCGCAGCGACGGCCCGGGTGGTCGACCCGCTCAGCGCGGTCACAGTCGGATACCCGGCCAGCGCGCAGGGGTAAATATCGGTGTTGACCACCTGGACCAGCTGCGTCCGATCGCGGATCGGACCGTTCTTGATACTCACCCGGACGTTGTCGGCGACGCAGTTCGCCGCGTACCGCTGCGTCGGCCCAGCGGTGAAGGCCGTGCCGTCGGGGGACATCGTGAACGGATAGTCGAAGGCCCCACCGAGCCGCGCCGAGTATCCCCGCACCGTGATCCTGGTGCCTTCGACGATCACGAAGTCGGCCTGGATCGCGCGAGTCCGGTCAACGAGCGTGGCGAGCGACGAACCCGTCTGACTCACCACATCGACCTGCGACCCGGTCGCCACACCGCTGGCATCGGTACAGGTCGTGACGACCACGCTCAACCGGGCGCCGGTCTGTGGCACTGTCAGTGGGCCCACGGTGGAGGCCGAGACGCGATCCGAGGGACGGGCACACTCGGCAGCGGCGCTGGGGGCCGCCGAGTCGCCCGACGAGTTCTTGTCAGCGGCCCCGACCCGGTTCTGTTGGGTGGCGGCCGCGCTTCCTTCGGACAACGACGCGGTGCTTGCGGTGGACCCTTTGTGGCGAGCGGTGTTCACCACGGCAGCGCCGACCAGCACGATCGCCACCGAAGCCGCGACGCCCACGATGGCAGGGCGCAACGGCAGTCCCAGCACTCTCGGCCGGGACCGAGGCGCCGGCTGCTCATCCGACGAATCCGCCTCGATGGTGCGGGCCAGGATGTCGTCGATGGCTGCGGACGGCTCCGGCGCGTCGAGGGAGTGTGCTCGCAGCACCGACTGCAATTCCTCGGTGAGGCTCCGGTTGGTGGTCATGTGACGTTCCTCAGGTAGTACGAACCGACAGCATCATCGGCGAAGTTCCCGGTGGTGCGCAACGTGTTCAGCGCCCGGCTGATCAAACTGCGCACCGTGCCGACCCGGCAGTCCAACGCCTCGGCGACCTCGGCGTCGGGAAGGTCGTGGAAGAAGCGCAGCACGATCGCCGCCCGCTGTCGTTCGGACAGCACGCCAAGTTCGCGCCACATCTGATCCCGCGCGTCCACCTCGGCCGTCTCGTCACGGCCCGGCGGGAGCACTTCGGCGAAACCGTCGAAGGACTCGTCGAAATGCACTTCGGTGGCTGACATCTTCCGTTTACCGGCCAGGAACCGGTTCACCATCGCCTTGCGGACGTAGGCGAGCTGATGTTCCGCCGCTTCGACCTGGGCCCACCGGGGATAGAGCCAGACCAGATTGTCCTGCACAAGTTCCTCGGCGTCCGGCCCGTTTCGGGTAAGCAGGAAGGCAGTCTTCATGAGGGTGTCGGTGCGGGTCCGGACGAACGCGGCGAAGCGCTCGTTGCGTCCGGACGGGCTCGCCGCCAGATCGCTGTCCACATCAAGGGTGCCCACCACACCCATTAGACGCTCCGGATCGCAATCAATGTTGCACCAGTTCGGCGGCGGTTGATCAGAGCCGGTCGAAGTCCCAGGCGTGCGGCGGCCGTTGCAGCAGCGACTCCGGGCAGTCGGCCAGCGCAACGCGGGCCTGGCCAGTCGGATCGATCACCACGACCCGCTCCTGGCCGTCGGCGCTGCGATAGAGCTGGGCTGACGGCGCGAGGCGCTGCCGGACCCACTCCAGCAGGTGCTCGACCTGCCCCTCGGCGGCCACGACCTCCCACATGGTGGTACTCACTGCCATCACATCAGCACGTCGGCAATGGGCATGGACGAGTCGGCCGGAATGTCCAGGGCCGACGGCGGCGCGCCGTTCTGAACCAATTGAGCGCCCAGCGCCGCCACCATCGCCCCGTTGTCGGTGCAGAGGCCGGGCCGTGGCACCCGCAGCCGGATTCCCGCCCGGGCACAGCGCTCGGCCGCCAGCTCGCGGAGCCGCGAGTTCGCCGCCACCCCACCGCCGAGCAGCAGGTGGTCGATGCCCTGCTCGCGCGCGGCTCGGACCGCCTTGGTCGTCAACACATCGACGACCGCCTCCTGAAACGACGCCGCCACGTCATTCACCGGCACTGGTTCGCCAGCCCGCTGCCTGGCTTCGACCCATCGAGCCACCGCCGTTTTGAGGCCGGAGAAGGAGAACGCGAACGCCGGGTCGCTCGCGCCGCTGAGGCCCCGCGGGAAAGCGATCGAGGCGGGGTCACCGTCGCGCGCGGCCCGGTCGATGAGCGGGCCGCCCGGAAATCCGAGGCCGAGCAGCCGTGCCACCTTGTCGAAGGCCTCGCCCGCCGCGTCGTCGAGAGTCGCGCCGAGCTCGGTCAGTTCCAGGCCACCGACCCGGGGCACCCGCAGGATGGAGGAATGCCCACCGGAGACGAGTAGCGCGACGCATGCCTCCTCGAGCGGGCCGTTCTCGAGCAGGTCGACCGCCACGTGGGCGGAGAGGTGGTTGACGCCGTACAGCGGCTTGTCCAAGGCCAGGGCGTAGGCCTTCGCGGCGGCGACCCCGACCAGCAGGGCACCCGCCAGCCCGGGCCCCGCGGTCACTGCAATGGCATCGACATCGCAAAGTTGCACACCGGCCTGCTCGCACGCGCGGTGCACGGTCGGAACCATCGCTTGCAGGTGGGCTCGACTCGCGACCTCCGGCACCACTCCGCCGTAGCGGGCGTGTTCGGCCACACTCGAGGCGACTGCGTCGGCGAGCAGTGTGCTGCCCCGTACGATGCCGATTCCCGTTTCGTCGCAAGATGTTTCGATTCCCAGGACCAGTGCTTCGGAGGCCATCGGGCTCATCGCTCCAGCGCCAGTCGCATGGTCAGCGCGTCCACCCGGCCTTGTTCGTAATAGCCGCGTCGCGTCCCCAGAACCTCGAATCCCTCGCCTTCATAGAGGAAACGGGCCGGTTCATTGTCGATACGCACCTCCAGCAGCACCTCCTCGGCCTTTCGTCGGCGGGCTTCGGCGACCAGTGCTCGCACCAGCAAACGCCCGACGCCCCGCCGGCGGGCCGCTGGTAACACGCCGACAGTGAGGATCTGCGCGGTCTCACCGATGGTCATCAGTCCGGCGTCACCGAGCAACTCGGCCCGCCCGGACGCGTCGACGGATTCGGCCACCAGGTAGGTCCGCAGTTCGGTGTCTGCCAGCTCGTCCAGATAGGAGCGGCGCGACCAGGACTCCGCACCGAACAGGATCTGCTCGTAGGGCAGCAGGGCATCGAGATCGGCCACCGTCATCGGCCGCAGGCTAACGTCCATCACTGGCTCACCGTTTTGCTCGCCACCGGTTCGACGGCATCGGGACGGCGCAGGTACAGCGGGGTGAGCGGCTCGGTCGGCGCGCCGGAGCGGACACGTTCGGCGGCCAGCAGGCCGAGTCCCCGGACAGCGGGATAATCGTGGCCGTCCTCGTCGAGCAGCGGCAGTCCGAGGAGGTCGGCGTACAGGCGGGCACCGGCTCCCACCATGGCGTCCGCCAGTTCCTCGGCCTCGCCGGGCAGGTCGGCGGGTTTGGCCACGGCCGGCCCGCCGACTCGCCGGCCGGCGACGTAACGGGCCCAATACACCTCGCGGCGCCGGGCATCGGTGGCCACCAGCAGCCGGCGGGGCTCGACAATTCCGGCCGCAATCGCATCGAGTGAACAGACGTCATAGGCCGGTATGCCCCGAGCGTCGCTGATCGCGGCCGCGGTGACCAGCCCGACCCGCAGGCCGGTGAACGGGCCCGGGCCGACGCCGGCGATGACCGCGGTCAAGTCAGCCATTCCCGCGCCCGCCTCGGCCAACGCTTGCCGGATCAAGGGGGCCAGCCATTCGCCGTGGCCGCGCGCGTTCACGATGACCTGCTCGGATAGCACCCGCGGGCCACCCTGTGCACTGTCGAGCGCACCGTCGACGACGCCGGCGGTCACCGCGGCCGAGGACGTGTCGATCACCAGAGCCAGCACGAGGATCGAGCTTAGTCAGAGCGCCGCGAGCCGTTCGGCCCAGTCACCGCCGATCGGTTGCAGGAAGATCTGGCGGACCTCGGTGTCCTCGCGGCGGGAGATGGAGACCTCAAGCCGGGACTCGCTCAACCGATCGACCAGCCCGGCTCCCCACTCGACCACGGTGACCGAATCAGTGACCTCGACATCGAGGTCCAGATCATCGACCTCATCGAGCGAGCCGAGCCGGTACGCATCGACGTGCACCAGCGGCAGGCGGCCGCCGCGATGGACCCGGGCGATCACGAAGGTCGGCGACACCACGGGGCCGCGGACCCCCAACCCAGCACCGATGCCCTGGGTCAGTGCCGTCTTGCCGGCACCCAGGGGTCCGGTGAGTACCAGCAGGTCGCCGGCCCGAAGCAGCTCAGCAAGTCCCCGGCCGAAGGCATGGGTATCCGCCGGAGTGGCCAGCTCGATCACAGCGTTCAGCTCGCGCTCAGCTCGCCGAGCGCCGGCTGGCTCGTCGCGCCCAGCTCCGCGTCGGCACGGTACCTGAGCGCACCTGCCTGATCAGCTCCAGCAGCGGAGGATTGACCACCTCGGGATACTCCAACATCAGCAGGTGGCCGGCATTCGGGACGGTTATCAGCTCAGCTCCGGGCAACGCGGCCGCGATCGCCTCGGCGTGGGACAGCGGCGTCAGCGCATCTTCCTCGGCCCCGAAGACGAGCACCTGTGAGTCGATCAGGTTCATCAGCCCTTGGGTGCCGTCGTGGTCCATCAGGGTGGCGTAGAAGTCCGAGACGACATCGACCGGCGTGGCGGCGATCATCGTGGTGCAGAACGCGATCACCGCCGGGTCCACGTCGTCGGAGGCGAAACTCAGCCGCTTGGTGATGATCCAGGCCAGATCCTTGCCCAGGGCGCGACCGGCCTCGACCAGCTGTACGTTCTTGGCGGCGCGCCGCAACACCAGCGGCAGCACCGGCCCGCGCCAACGGTTGACGAAAGCCGGCAACCCGAGGGTGACGTTCTTGAGATTGCCGGACGAGGTGTTGATCAGCGCCACCGCGCCGATCCGTCCGATCTTTCGGTGGAACAGCTCCGGATACTGATCGGCGAAGGACATGATGGACATACCACCCATCGAATGCCCGATGAGGACCACCGGTCCGGCGGGTACGTGCGCCTCGATCACCGCTGCCAGGTCACGGCCGAGCTGTTCGATGGTGCACGCCGCAGCTGCCGACTTGTCCGAACGGCCGTGCGAGCGCTGGTCGTAGAAAACCAGCCGGATCTCATCACCGAGGGCCTCGGTGAGCGCCAGGCGTTGAAAATGGAAGGAGGCCAGGTTGAGGGTGAAACCGTGCACGAAGACCACGGTGAGGGGCGCGTCGACCGGGCCCACTTCCTCGACGTGCAGGCTGACGCCGTCCTCGGCCACCACCCGTGACTGCCGGTCGATCGGTAGCGCCCCGAGTTTGGCGGCCGATCTGGGGTTGATCTGGGAGCGCTCGCGACCGATCTCACGCCGCTCGTGCACCACGCCGGCCGCGGCCACGGCGGCCACTACGCCGACCGCGCCACCGACGATCGCGGGAACCCTGAGCTTCATCGGGTACTTTCCGGCTTCGAGTCCGCCGCCGAGGCCTGGTCCAGGCCCAAATAGGTTCTCGGCACCCGAGCGCCGATCCGAGTGACGATCTCGAAGTGGATCGTGTCCAGGGCGTCGGCCCAATCCTGGGCGGTCGGCTCGCCCGCCGTGCCGGGACCGAACAGGATCACCTCGTCGCCTTCGGACACCGCGGCGTTGCCGACATCGACCACGAACTGGTCCATCGCTACCCGGCCACTGATCCGGTAGCGCCGGCCACCGATGGAGACCGGCCCGACATTGGTCGCGTTGCGGGCGATGCCATCGGCGTAGCCGAGCGGCACCAGCGCCAGGGTGGTGTCGGTGTCGGTGAGGTAGTGGTGTCCGTAGCTGACCCCGGTGCCGACCGGGACACGTTTGACGTTGGCCAGGTGGCTGCGCAGCGTCATCGCCGGCACCAGCCCGAAGTCGCCTCGTTCGGGGACGGGCGACAACCCGTAGATGGCCACCCCGGTGCGGACCAGGTCGAAATGGGCTGCGGGTTCGGTAACGGTGGCGGCCGAATTCGCCAGGTGCCGGACCTGTGGCCGTACGCCCAGGGCCGCCGCGATATCAAGCGCCTCGGTAAACACCTCGATCTGGCTCTTCGTGGTCGGATGACCTGGCACGTCGGCGGACACCAGGTGACTCCAGATACCGATGATGTCGACGGTTCCCTCCGCGGCAGCGCGACCGGCCGCCGTCACCAGTGCCGGCCAGTCCGACGGGGTCGCTCCGTTGCGCGACAGCCCGGTGTCGATCTTGAGATGGAGCCTCGCTGTGGTCGCCGAGTCGGCGGCGGTCGCCAGCAGCGTTTCCAGCGCCGCGGTCGAGGACACCGTCAGGTCGATCCCGGCATCGACGGCCAGGCGCAGCAGGTCGGTCTCCTGCCGGGTCCAGAGCCAGGCCAGCACAGGCTCGCGGATGCCCGCCGCTCGCAGGGCCAGAGCCTCCTCGATCATTGCCACGCCCAGCCAGCGCGCACCGCCGGCCACGGCCGCTCGGGCCGCCGGGACCAGCCCGTGGCCGTAGCCGTCCGCCTTGACCACGGCCATCAACTCGGCCTCGGTGCCGGATCTCAGCGTCTCGACGTTGGCCCGAATGGCGGCCAGGTCGACGATGGCTTCAGAACGCAGCATTCGTCCAGTCTCTCAAACACCCGGGTCAGGCCGCGTCGGCGATCACCGCTCGCAGGGCGGCCAGCAGGTCAGGCGCGGTGACCGGGCCTCGTTCGGCCGCCAGCGCGCCGGCGGCACCGTGCAGGTAGGCCCCGAGGGCGGCGGCCTGCAGCGGCTCCAGGCCGGTCGCGAGCAGTGATCCGATCAGTCCCGACAGCACGTCGCCACTGCCGGCGGTGGCCAGCACGGGCGAACCCGTCGGGTTCACATAACACTCGCCGCCGGGCTCGGCGACGATGGTGGCGAAACCCTTGAGCAGGATGACGGCACCGACCTCCGCGGCCGCTCGGCGTGCCGCGCCGACCCGGTCGGCGCCGATCTCGCCGAACAGCCGGGCGAACTCCCGATCGTGCGGGGTCAGCACGGTGGGTGCGGTGCGTCGCGCCATCAGCTCGCGCAGTGTGACCTCGCCGGCCAGCAGGTTCAGGCCGTCGGCATCCACGAGCACCGGGACGCCGGCCAGCAATACCTGGCGGAGGGCTTGCCGGGCACTCTCGGTGTTGCCGAGACCGGGGCCGATCGCCCAGGCCTGCACCCGTCCGGCTCCGGACACCGTTTCGGTCACCAGCACGTCGGACCATTGGCGGCTGACCTCGCTCGCGGCGTGGCCCGCGTAACGAACCGCGCCGACCCCGCCGAGCCGGGCCGAGCCGACGGCCAACTGCGCGGCTCCCGGGTATTCGCCCGAGCCGGCCACGACTCCCACCACGCCCCGGCTGTATTTGTCATCCTCCGGCCGCGGGCGCGGCAGCAGCTCGCGGACATCGACCGGATCCAGCGCTCGAAGGACGGGATAGCCCAGCTCGCCACTGATACCGATGTCGATCAGCCGGATGCATCCGCTGTGCCACCGCCCGGGCCCGACGAGCACGCCGACCTTCAGCCCACCGAAGCACAGGGTCACCTCGGCCGAGATTGCCGGGCCGATCACCGCACCGGTGTCGGGATCCACCCCGGAGGGCAGATCCACGGCGAGTACCGGCGCGTGGCACCTATTGGCCCATGCCACCAGCGGTAGCAGCGGAGGACGCAACGGCCCGGACGCCCCGATGCCGACCATGCCGTCGATGATCAGGTCGACGGCGATATCCGGTCGGAGTTCAGCGGCGTCTACCGCCTTTCCACCAGCGGCCCTGAAGTCGTCCAGAGCGTCGGCGTGGGTGCTGGCCGGGCTGGCCAGCACGGCCCGCACCTGGCCGCCCCGCCGGGCTATTTCGGCTCCCGCGTAAAGGGCGTCACCGCCGTTGTCGCCACCACCGACCAGCAGTATCACCTTTGCCCCGTAGGTGAATCCGAGCATGGTCGAGGCCTGGACGGCGAGCGCGTGGGCCGCCCGCGCCATCAACGAGCCCGCGGGCACCCGCGCCACCACGGCGGCCTCTGCAGCGCGGATCTGCGCAACCGAATACGCGCTCTGCATTCGCTCAGCCCTCCGCGATGACCACGGCCGAGGCTATTCCCCCATCGTGGGACAACGACACGTGCAGCGAGTTCACACCCAGCTCGGCGGCACGGGCGGCCACCGTGCCCCGGATCTCCAACGACGGACGGCCGACTGCGTCGACGACCACTTCGGCATCGTGCCATTTCATCCCGCCGGGCGCGCCGAGAGCCTTGGCCAGCGCCTCTTTGGCAGCGAACCGGGCCGCGAGGGATTCCGGCGTTCGATCGGTACCGGCCGGCGTCACCCGTTCAGCCGCCGTGAACAGCCGCTCGATGAGTGCGGCCGTTCGCAGGGAGGCCGACTCGAAGCGCTCGATCGGCACGACATCGATGCCCACGCCGACGATCAAGAGACCACTGTGGTCGGCGTCCCGGGTGAACCGATGGTGCCCGGCGGCGCGTAATCGGACAGATGACCGGGAAAGACCGATGCGTGCGGGTCCATGAACTTCACGGCGTTGTTCACCGCGGTCGCGACCTCGCCGAAGCCGGTGGCAATCAGCCGCACCTTGCCCGGGTACTCGCAGATGTCACCGGCGGCGTACACGCCGGGCACCGATGAGGCCATCGTGGTGTCGACCAGGATGTGGCGGCGCTGCGCGATGTCCAGGCCCCAGTCGAGAAGTGGTCCGAGGTTCGCGATGAAGCCGAGAGCGGCGACCAGCCGGTCACAGGGCAGGATGCGTGACTCGTCCGCGACGACGACCTCGACCCCGGTCACCGGGTCGCCGAGCACCGCGGCCACCTGGGCGTCCGTGACGACCTGGACGGATGCGTCCCGCATGACCTCGACCGAATGTGGATGGGCGCGGAATGCGGCTCGCCGATGCACCACGGCGACGGATTTGGCGATCGGTTCCAGCAGCAGCGCCCAGTCCACCGCCGAGTCGCCGCCACCGACGATGACCACGTCCAGGCCCTCGTACTCCTGCGGTTTGGGAACGAAATGGACCACCCCGCGTCCAAGCAGCTCCTCGCCGGTGGGCAGCGGCCGGGGCGTGAACGTGCCGATGCCACCGGTGACGATGATGGACCGGGCCCGTACCCGGCGGCCCTCAGAGGTGGTGACCAGGAAGCCATCGAGGCCACCGCCGCGCTCCAGGCCGACGGCCTGCTGGCCGAGTAGGTAGCCCGGCGAGAACGGAGCGGCCTGATCGACGAGGTTGGCGACCAGTTCGCGGCCGCGAATCGCCGGGAAACCGGCCACGTCGAAGATGGCCTTCTCCGGATACATCGCGGTGATCTGGCCGCCGGGCTCGGGTAACGAGTCCAGCACTGCTGTGCTCAGACCGCGCACTCCCGCGTAATAAGCGCCGAACAGGCCTACCGGGCCGGCTCCCACGATAAGCACATCGACGTTGGACTCGGTGGCCTCAGATGTCACAGCTGCGAACCTATTCCACCGTCACCGACTTGGCGAGGTTGCGGGGCTTGTCGACGTCGTAGCCGCGTGTCTGCGCTATCTCGGCGGCCAGCACCTGCAGCGGGATGGTCGAGACCAGGGGCGACATCAACGTCGGTACCGCGGGCACCTCGATCAGGTGAGCGGCGTGCTTGGCGGCGAGCTCATCACCCTCGGTGGCAATCACGATGGTTCGGGCGCCCCGAGCAGAGATCTCGGCGATGTTGGACAGCATCTTCTGGTGCAGCAGCGGTCGTCCCATCGGCGAGGGCATCACGACGACCACCGGCAGGCCTGATTCGACCAGCGCGATAGGCCCGTGCTTGAGCTCCCCGGCCGGGAAGCCCTCCGCGTGCATGTAAGCGAGTTCCTTGAGCTTGAGGGCGCCCTCCATGGCCACCGGGTACCCGACATGCCTCCCGAGAAACAGGATCGCCTTGGAATCGGCGATCTCACGCGCCAACGTCCGGACATCCTCGATCCCCTCCAGGGTCTTGGCGATGTGCTCCGGCATGGATTCCAGGGCCCGGAACTCGGCCGCGATCTCGTCGCCGTACTTGGTGCCACGAGCCTGGGCCAGGGCGAGCCCCACGATCAGACCGGCCGCGACCTGGGCCGTGAAGGTCTTGGTCGCGGCGACGCCGATCTCGGGACCGGCGTGGGTATAGAGCACAGCGTCGGATTCCCGCGGGATCTGAGCACCGTTGGTGTTGCAGATGGCCAGCACGGTGGCACGCTGATCCTTGGCGTGGCGCACTGCCTCCAGCGTGTCGGCGGTCTCACCGGACTGGCTGATCGCCACCACCAGCGTTTGCCGGTTCAGCACCGGATCGCGATAGCGGAACTCCGATGCGAACTCGATCTCCACCGGGATCCGGGTCCAGTGCTCGATCGCGTACTTCGCGATAAGGCCGGCGTGGTAAGCCGTACCACAGGCCACCACGTACACCTTGTCGACCTCGCGCAGCACTCCCGCATCGAGTCGCTGCTCGTCCAGCACGATCTTGCCGTCGACGAAATGGGACCGCAGGGTGTCGGCAACCGCGGTGGGCTGCTCCTGGATCTCCTTGAGCATGAAGTAGTCATAGCCACCTTTCTCGGCGGCCGAGAGATCCCAGTCGATGGTGAACCGCTTGCCCTCCACGGGCGCGCCGTAGAAGTCGGTGATCGTGTAGCCCTCGCGGGTGATCTCGACGAGTTGGTCCTGGCCCAGTTCGACCGCTTCCTTGGTGAACTCGATGAACGCGGCCACGTCTGAGCCCAGGAACGTCTCACCGTCGCCGATACCCAGCACCAGGGGCGAATTACGCCGGGCCGCGACGACCGAGTCGGGGTGGTCGCGGTCGAGCAGCACCAGCGTGAACGCACCCTGCAACCGCCGGCAGATCGTCCGAACCGCGGTGGCCAGATCATCGGCGCCGCCGTTGGCCGCGGTCTTGGTCAATTCGGCCGCGACGAGGTGCGCCACGGTCTCGCTGTCGGTGTCAGAGCTGAATTCCACGCCGGACTGTTCCAGTTCGGCCTGCAGTTCGGCGTAGTTCTCGATGATCCCGTTGTGCACTACCGCGACCCTGCCGGTCACGTCGGAGTGCGGGTGGGCATTCCGGTCGTTCGGCGCGCCATGGGTGGCCCACCGGGTGTGCCCCATGCCGGTGCTGCCGCTGATGGTGAGCTCAGCCAGTTCAGCGTCCAGATTCTCGATGCGGCCCGCTTTCTTGGCGGTCTGCATGGCACCTTCAGCACTGATGATCGCGACGCCCGCCGAATCGTAGCCGCGGTATTCCAAGCGCCGCAGGCCCTCCACCACGACCCCGAGCGCCGACCTAGGACCCACATACCCCACGATGCCGCACATAAGGTCAAAGGATACGGGAGCGGACAGCCACCACGGTCCAGACAGCCCGATCAGTGGCGGCGGTCGGCGGTGGCGCACCCTATGCAGGTGCGGGCCGCCGGCCTGGCCGCGAGTCGTTCCGGCGAGATCGGATTGCCACAGATCTCGCACACCCCGTAGCTGGCATCGCGCAGGCGGATCAGCGCGAGCTCGATCTCCTTGAGCGAAGCCCGGGCTTGCGCCAGCAACGCCAACGCCTGTGCTCGTTCGAAGGCGATCGTCGAACCTTCCGGGTCATGCTCGTCGTCGGCATTGGCATCCGCCGATGCGAGCACCATCGACTCGATATCGCCGGTCATGGCGCGGATCCGGGACAGCGCCGCGGCCCGGTCCTCGAGCAGAACCCGCTGCACAGCCGGCTGGTCCACTCAGAGCGACCGGATCGAGATCAGGTCGTCGAACATGCGATCCAGTGCTCCCACGGCTATCGACAGGTGTCCCTCGCCCTGTTGCAGACGAGCGGTCGCGGCCGGCAGGTGGCGAGCAAGCCACTGTCCATGGGCAAACGGCACCATCAGGTCTTCGCTGCCCTGCCAGACGAAGGTGGGCACGGCGACCTCGTCGAGGGCGAACCCCCACGGCCGGATGAATGCCAAGTCGTCATCGACCCAGCCGTCCACACCGGTACGGAAGGCTCCGGTGAAGCTGGCCACCAGGTCCTCGCCGAATTCGGCGGTGACCACCGCGCGATCGACATCGGGCAACAAACTGCTCAGTGACTCGATCACTCCGGCGGCATCTGTGTCCCGCAACTGTTCGGCTTCGGTTTGCAGGCTGGGCCGCAGGGCAGCCTCACCCTGCAGGGCCGATCCGAATTCCTCGACGTTCTGCCGGCCCATGCCGTGGAGGAAGTCCAGGTCGGCGGCGTCATAGGGTGCCACTCCGGCGATCACCAGCACGCCGGCCACCTGCTCGGCCAGCCGGGCGCCGGTCGCCAACGCGTGTGGGCCGCCTCCCGACCAGCCGGCGGCAAGGCAACGGTCCGCGCCGAGGTGGGCCAGGACCGCCGCGACATCGTCAACCACGTCGACGACGCTACGTCCCGGTCGGCGCGTCGAGGAGCCGTAGCCGGCGCGGGAGAAGGTCACCAGCCGCAGTTCGCGGGTGTGGGCGGCGCGCTGGATCGCCCGGAACTGGTACGCCGAGCCGGGCGATCCGTGATGAAAGATCAGCGGAGTGCCATCTGTTGGTCCGGAGACCTCGACCTCGAGGCTGCGGCCGTCCGGTAGCTCGATCGTCGTCGGAGAACTGAGCGGTTGAGTAGGCAACGTCATGAGCTGATCCTGCCTTATTCAGCCCGCAGGCGGCATCGAGTCGGGTGACACCGCCACCGCGCTGCCTGACTCCGACAGCGGCGCGGCGCCGCTCGAAACGGGCGCAGCGGAATTCGCCCGACCGGTGGCAGCGCTGGCGGTGCCGCTCGGGCTGGTGCTCGTCGACGTGGTAGGGCTCGCCGTGTCCGACGGCGGTTGAGACGTGGTTGCGGTGACCGTCGGAGCTGCCGACGAGGTTGATGCCGACGGCGCCGTGGTGGACGGCACCGCAGCCGAGGAGCTCGAGGGAGTGGTCGTCGTCGGGCTGGGCGTCGATTGCTTTTCGGTGCCGCCGAACAACGAAGTGCCCTTGCCGTTCGAATTGGAAACCGTCGACGAAATCGGCTGTCCGGAGATCATTTCGAACGCCGTCACGCCGCCGAGTGTCACCAGGAAAAGCGCAGCTGCGGAAAGGGCGATCCGCTTCGGGCCTAGGGATCGCAACCAGGTCCAGGGCCGCCACCCGGACACTGCCGGCGGGTCAGCCTCGCGTGCCTCGGCAAGCGCTCGGGTCGGCTCGGTCAGACCGAAGCGTTGCGCGACCGCCGACTCGACCGCGGCTGCACGGATCCGTTGCCGGGTGGTCTCGATCGAGTGCTTGTAGACCGCGCCGCCGACTACCGAGATCAAGCTGCCCAGCGCTGCACCTATGACCGTGCCGGCAACTCCGAAGAAGGAGGCGGCCACGGTGGCGCTCACTGCGGCCAGCACGCTCGCCACGGTCTGGGTTACGGAGATGCCCAGCCGCCGCGGCTGCTCACCGTTGGATCGGACATCTTCCGACTGGGTAGGGGGGGTCACAGATTTCGTTTCGTCGCTATGGCGGTTGTGCTTCGGACATCTCTTTGATGAACGGTCCCACCTTGCCGACCGTTCCCGGCTCAGCGAGATTGCCGGGTAGCTCTCAGCCCACCGACAGTCTCGAACGCCGGATCAGGATGCCGGATCAGACGGAGCGAACCACGTCCGCGACGCGATGAGCTATCTGATCGGCATGATCCTGGGTGGTGGCTTCGACCATCACCCGGACGAGCTGCTCCGTTCCCGAAGGGCGCAGCAGAATCCGTCCGGAGTCACCCAGCTCCGCCTCGGCCTGGGCGACCGCTGAGGCGACCTGGTCCGAACCGGCCACCGTCGCCTTGTCCGACACTTTCACGTTGACCAGTACCTGCGGAAGCCGGTTCACCATGGACGCCAGGTCGGCCAGTGGACCACCCGAAGCAGCCAGGCACGACGCCAGCCGCAGCGCGGTCAGCAGGCCGTCTCCGGTGGTCGCGGCGTCGGTGAAGATAACGTGTCCGGATTGTTCGCCGCCGAGGCTGAGACCCTTGTCGGTCAGGGCTTCCAGGACGTAGCGGTCCCCCACCGCCGTCGTGAGGACGTTGATCCCCTCGGCCCGCATGGCGTGGTGGAAGCCGAGATTGCTCATTACGGTCACCACGACGGTGTCGTCGATGAGCGCACCCTGATCCTTCAGCGCCCGGGCACAGATGGCCAGGATCTGGTCACCGTCCACCACCGACCCGTTGGCGTCGACCGCGAGACACCGGTCGGCGTCGCCGTCGAGCGCAATGCCGAGATCGCCGGCATGCTCAGCCACGTAAGCGGCGAGCGCGTCGATATGGGTCGAGCCCACCCCGTCGTTGATATTGAGTCCGTCAGGTTCGGCAGCCACCGTCACCACGTGCGCGCCGGCCCGGTCGAACAGCCTCTCGGCGACACCGGAGGCCGCACCGTTGGCACAGTCCACGACGATCTTCAGCCCGGACAGATCGGTCGGCGCGGCGGCCAGCAGGTGCTTGATGTACTGCTCGGCGCCGTCGTCCTGGACGGTCACCCGTCCCACCGAGGCGCCGACCGGGCGGGCAGTGGTCCAGCCGCGGTCCAGCTCGTCCTCGATCTCGGCCTCGATGTCGTCGGGAAGCTTCTTCCCGCCGCGGGCGAAGAGCTTCACCCCGTTGTCCGGCATCGGATTGTGGCTGGCCGACAGCATCACGCCCACATCGGCGCCGTACACCCCGGTCAGGTATGCCACCGCTGGCGTCGGGAGCACGCCCACCAGCTTGACATCCGCGCCGGCCGAGGTCAGCCCGGCCACCACCGCAGCCTCCAGCATGGCGCTGGAGACCCTGGGGTCCCTTCCGACCACGGCGACCGGACGGTGGTGGTCACGGGAAGAGGCGTGAGACGCCAACACCCGAGCGGCGGCGCTGGCTACGGCCAGTGCCAGCTCGGGTGTCAGGTCAGCATTCGCGACTCCGCGAACTCCGTCGGTGCCGAAATAACGGCCCACCGGGTTAGCGCTTGGAGTACTGGGGGGCCTTACGGGCCTTCTTCAGACCGTACTTCTTACGCTCCTTGATCCGGGAGTCCCGGGTCAGGAAGCCGGCCTTCTTCAGGGCCGGGCGGTCATCAGGCTCGATGCCGATGAGCGCGCGGGAGATGGCCAGCCGCAGCGCACCGGCCTGGCCGGTGATGCCGCCGCCGATGAGGCTGGCGATGACGTCGTACTGATCGACCTTCTCCAGGGTCACGAACGGCTCCTTGATGAGCTGCTGGTGGACCTTGTTGGGGAAGTAGTTCTCGATCGTGCGCCCGTTCAGCTTGAACTGGCCGGTGCCGGGTATCAGCCGTACCCGGACGATGGCCTCTTTGCGCCGGCCGACGACCGGGACAACAACAGGTGTAGTCATGAGTCAATGTCTCCTAGTAACCGATATGACGAAGCGATCAGCGCAGCGCCCGCGGGCTTACTGCGCGACCTGCTTGATCTGGTAGGGCTTCGGGCTCTGCGCGGCGTGGGGGTGATCCGGGCCGGCATAGACCTTGAGCTTCTTCAGCTGGGCCCGACCCAAGGTGGTCTTCGGGAGCATTCCCTTGACGGCGAGCTCGACCAGGCGCTCGGGCTTGGTCTCCAGCAGCTCACCGACCGTGCGCTTGGACAGACCGCCCGGGTAACCCGAGTGGCGGTACCGGAACTCGCCGAGCTTGGACGCGGACACCGCGACCTTGTCGGCATTGACGACGATGACGAAGTCACCGGTGTCGACATGCAGCGCGAACTGCGGCTTGTGCTTGCCACGTAGCAAGGTGGCAGCCTGGCTGGCGAGCCGGCCGAGCACGATGTCGTTGGCGTCGATGACATGCCATTCGCGCGTCACTTCGCCGGGCTTCGGGGTGTAGGTAGACAAGAAGTCGCTCTTTCCAATCGGTCTTCACGGTGTCTGTCGCACCGCTCCCACGGTTCCGCCGAGGGATTTCGGCGACAACCCTGAGACATGGCCGTCGGCGTACCGCAAGCTGCGAGCGAACTCGCACAGCACACCAGCGGGTAACAATACCGGCGACCCCGGCTGTCGACCAAATCCGCGCGGCACCGGACGCAGGGCCAGCCATCAGCGCGGACGGGCGACCCGCGCAGAGTCGAAGACCGGTTCGGAGGATTCGACCACCTGGCCGTCCGCCCCGAATATCAGGAAGCGGTCGAACCGGCGAGCGAACCAGCGGTCATGGGTCACCGAGATGACCGTGCCGTCGAAGGACTCCAACGCGTCCTCCAGCGCCTCGGCCGAGAGCACATCGAGGTTGTCGGTCGGCTCGTCGAGCAGCAGCAGGGTGGCTCCGGACAGTTCCAGCAGCAGGATCTGGAACCTGGCTTGTTGGCCACCGGACAATGTTCCGAATGTCTGATCGGCCTGCTGATTGAGTTCGTAGCGGCGCAAGGCACCCATGGCGCGGCCCCGATCGACTCCTGGGCGGCCGGGCTCGCCATGCCACAGCAGATCCACCAGGGTTCGGTTCACCCACTCCGGGTGGGTGTGGGTCTGGGCGAAGAGTCCAGGAACCACCCGAGCCCCAAGCCGCCATTCGCCGATATGGCGTACCGCCTCCCCGCCGAGCAGTCGGAGGAAGTGTGACTTGCCCGCGCCGTTGGAGCCCAGCACTGCCAGGCGTTCGCCGTAGAAGACCTCGATGGAAAACGGCTTCATCAGACCGGACAGCTCCAGATCCTCCGCCGTCACAGCACGAATGCCGGTCCGTCCGCCGCGCAGTCGCATGGTGACGTTCTGATCTTCCGGGCGGTCCGGCGGTGGCCCCTCGGCTTCGAACTTGGCCAATCTGGTCTGCATCGCGCGGTAGCGCGACGCCATGTCCGGCGAGATCTTGGCCTGTTGCTGCAGGGTGCGGACCAGTTCGATCAGCCGGGCATGCTCCTCGTCCCAGCGGCGCCGGACCTCGGCCATCCGGTCGTGCCGGTTCCGTCGAGCCTCGTGATAGGAGGCGAAACCGCCACCGTGCACCCATGCAGTTCCGCCCTCGACCGTCACCACCCGGTCGGCCACCTCAGCCAGCAGTTCGCGGTCGTGGCTGACGAACAGCACCGTCTTCAGCGTCTGCTTCAGTTGCTGTTCCAACCACATCTTGCCGGGGACGTCGAGGTAGTTGTCCGGCTCATCGAGCAACAACACCTCGGCCGGCCCTCGCAACAGCGCTTCCAGGGCAAGCCGCTTCTGCTCACCGCCGGACAGAGTCGAGAGCTCCCGGTATTTGCAGCCGTCGAAGGCCATCCCGAGCGCAGCCACCGTGACCGTGTCCATCCCGACCTCGGCGTCATAACCACCGGCGTCTCCCCATGCGGTCAGCGCATGGGCGTAGCGCATCTGAGTCTTCTCGTCGTCGGTCTCCATCATGGCCAGCTCAGCCTCGGCCAGCTCCGACCATGCGGTGCCGATGGCGGGATCGGACAGTCCGATCAGGAAGTCCTGGACCGTCGTGGCATCCCGGACCGATCCGATGAACTGCCGCATCACCCCCAGCCCGCCGGAGCGCGCGATCGCCCCCGCCTGGGGCATGAGATCGCCCGCGATGAGTCGCAGCAAGGTCGTCTTACCGGCACCGTTGGCACCGATCAGAGCCGCCTTGGCACCCTCGCCGATCCGGAAGCTTATGTCGTCGAGCAGCATTCGACCGTCGGACAGCTGATGCCGGACGGACTGCACGTCGATGTATCCCACGAAGGACAGTCTGCCGGGCAGCGCAAGGTCATTGTGCTGGGGAGGTTTTCCCGACGGCACAGTCTCCGGCACAGTCTCGCCAGACCGATCAACGACCTGAGTGCACAATCGCAGGTATGACCAGTGCACGGCCTGAACCGGTACCCACCGTCACCTCGATCCAGGAGCTGATCGCCGATCTGCCGGAAACGACGGTGATCACCGATCCCGACCTGATGGAGAGCTACCG
>JAVEEN010000372.1 GCA_030840445.1 Pseudonocardiales bacterium | reverse complement strand
ACAGGCTCGGACGTCGTTTCATCCTGCTCGCGTTGATGGCCGGGATCGTTGTCCTCGATCAGGGCTTCAAATGGTGGGGCTGGCGACACGTAGCTGACGCCCGCATCAACGACGGTGGCGACATCCTCGTCGGGACAACTGTCAATGGGTGGTATGCCGATCCCGTCACGGGTGCGCTGCTCGACCTGCTGAGCTTCGGATTGTTATGCGTCGCTGTTTCGATCCTCCTTCGCCGTCGGAACTCGGTGACGGTGATAATCACGGGATCCTTGATGGTCGGTGGATGGGGCAGCAATCTGCTGGACCGCCTCGTCGCGCACTACTGGACAGCCCCGGGCAGCGTGCGCGGAGTCGTCGATTTCATTCCGATCGGTCCGCACTACTACAACGTCGCGGACTTGTTCATCATCGGCGGGACACCACTTTTCCTTGTGGCCGTGAGCGCCGCCAGCGTGCAGAGGTGGGCTGTCAAGAGTCCGACGGTGACCGAGACCTTGCCGGCGAGAACGCATCGACGGCGTTCGGTCCGGGCGGGCCTGTGGGCGTTGGCCACCGGGGCGACTCTCAGCGCCGTCGTAGGGATCGGCGCCGCAAACTATGGCGGGGCGACCACTCCGATAGCAGCCGCGAACATGGGACACCCGGTGTCGAGTGCGTCCACATCCGGACGTGCTATCGGAGTCCGTTGAGCACACGCCTGACCTGCATGAGCAACTGACCGCTGGCTGGCCCCGCCAGGCGCCAGGTGACAACTGATCCAGTCCGCTGGCAGGGTAGGGCCATGATCGATCACATCAGCCTCCAGGTGGATGACATGGAGGCGGCTCTTGACTGGTACACGGCATTCCTCCGGCCGCTCGGCGTCGGTGCGCTCGTCGACTTCGGCGACGTGGTCGGCTTCGGTCCCGATGGGGGTGTCCCGTCGTACTGGATCGGCAAGGCGACCGATCCCGGTGGTCGGCAGACGCATATCGCGTTCGTTGCCGAGAGCCGCGACGTCGTCGACGCGGTTCACCGGGTCGCCGTGCAGTTGGGTCGAGAGATCCTGCACACGCCCCGGGAGTGGCCTGAATACCACCCCGGCTATTACGCGGTATTCGTCAGGGATCCGGACGGCAACAACGTCGAGGCCGTCTGCCACCAGCGGGTGGATTGATCGGCGGACCAGCAATCCGAAACCCTCATCCGCCGTGCGCCAGTGCCTCGATGTCCTCAGCTAGCTCGGCAGCGGTTCGGTATCGCCGGGAACGCTCCGGATGCAAAGCGCGGCCGATAACCGCCCGCTCCTCGGCGACCAGGTCGGGGTCCAGTTCCGGAGTGGCTTTCACATGCAGCCGGACGGCAACGAGTGGATCTGTCGATGGCATCCTCGGGTACAGCCCATGCCCGGTCAGGGCAGCATGCAGAGTTACCCCCAGGGACCAGATATCGCTGCTGCGGCCGACATGGCGGCCTCGCAGCAGCCACGGATCGACGTACTCCAGTTCGCTGCGCGCTCCCATGTCGCTGCTCGGACCCAGGCCCGTGACGGTAAGTCCCGGCTTCAGCAGCTGCGCCGTACCCGGATCGGACAGGCAGCCGCCGGCGTCATCCAGCAGCACGTTGCTCAGCTTGATCGCCCGGTGCACGGTGCCCGCCTCGTGCAATTCATGCGCGGCACGCGCGGCGCGCGCGACCGCGACCAGCCGTTGCCGGCGCGACAGCTGCATCCCGGGTTCGACGAGACTGCCCCGCGGGTAGTAACGCATTGCGATGTACGCCGTGCCCTCATGCAAGCCCACGTCGAAGACTCGGGCCAGGAGCTCGCAGCGCAGCGCCGCAATCGAGCCCAGTTCCTGCGCCACCCGATAGAAGGCGTCCTTCGACGTGGCCCCGCCGATTACCTTGACTGCGACGTGCTCATCGTCGACCGCTAGCCGAGCAGGCGTGCGAGCCAGCTGCACCCGTCCGTGCGGCCCCTGGCCCAACTGGCGCAAGAAGACGTAGTCAGCGATACCGTCCATCACAATCTCCCGACCCGGCCCGCGGCCTCCTCGCGATAGGTTTCGAACAGCACCTGCCGGCCGCCGATCCGCAGCCGGGCGCCCGGCGTGAAGACAGTTGGCGGGTTGTCACGGACCCGTTCCCAGGGGGCGCCCTGTGCAGCGCGACTGATGAATGTCCCATTGGCCGAGCCCCGGTCGGTGACGAACACCCGCCAGCCGGAAACGTCGAGTTGGGCGTGCACTCGCGACACGCTCTGCCCGACGTCATGCAACACCAGGGCTTTCGCGCGCCCGGACAGTACGGCTTGGTCACGTTCGGGAGCTCGTCCGATCACGTAGCCGCCGGTGAGCGCGAACACCGAACCGGTGTCGGTCACCAGCACACCCAACGGCGGACGTGGACGCCGTACGGTCCGTCCGGGTAGCCATTCCAATGCCGTGCCGCAGGTGACGCAGTTCGTCGAGGCCGGGTCGTTGAAATGGCCCATAGGACATTCCACGCCGTCAACAAACTCCGGGGTTTCCCCTTCCGGTGCGACGTCGAGCAGGTCGGCGGGATCCTCCAGCGGCAGTGCAGGCCTGCGTGGCGGGCGCTGCTCCGCAACGTCGGTGAGCAGGACACTCTCAAAGGTCACGGCCTTTCGGGCAACGGTGGCCTGCGGAGCCCCACTCAGCGGCGGCGGCAGGCCAGCGCGATGCAGGGTGACACCGCTGCCCGGAACGGTTCCGCCCTCTAGATGGAATGGGCTCGGTCCCGGAGTCGTGCTGCCTGCCGCTCCCCCGGCCAATACCCGCAGGATGCTCACCGACCCTGGGACCCGACGGGCAACCCAGGGTCGGGCGTCGGTCCCTGAGAACGATCGCTGATCCGACCCATCGAGGGTCACCTCGACGTCACCGTAGGCCCGCACGTCGACGTCGCCGTCAAGCCCATGAAGCAGCACCAGCCCGGGCAGCCCCCCGGCTTCGGCCGCCGTCAGCAACGCATCCGCAGTGCGTTCCTGCGCGTTCGGGATGTGGGCGCCCGGACGGTGCCAGAGCTCCAGCAGTTCCTTGACCTGGGGCCATTGGTGCGTCCCGACCACCGGGATGACAAGCAGCACGTTCTCGTGCCGGTCGATGACCCCGGCACCGGGATGGACTTCAACCAGGACCGGATCGCTGTTCGGCCCGGCGGTGGGCTCGACCGTGCCGGCCTCGGAGTTCATGCGTTCTTGCCTGCCTTCAGTGGGGATGCTCATCATGCTCAGGTTCGCGGCCGGTCAAGGCACGGTCCAGGTTCACCGCGGCGCTGATGAGCGCGAGGTGCGTGAAGGCCTGCGGGAAGTTGCCCAAAGCCTCGCCCGATGCTCCGATTTCCTCGCCGTAAAGGCCCAGATGGTTGGCGTAGGTGAGCATCTTCTCGAAGGTGTGTCGGGCTTGGCTGAGCCTGCCGGCCCGGGTAAGCGCTTCGACGTACCAGAACGAGCACAGCGTAAAGGTTCCCTCGGGGTCGCTGAAGCCGTCGGTGCCGTCGGTCTTATACCGGTGTACGAGACTGTCGGTGACCAGTTCGGCTTCGATGCGGTCCAGGGTTGCAAGGAAGCGCGGGTCACGCGGTCCGAGGAATTTCACCAACGGCATGACCAACGCGCTGGCATCCAAACTGAGGCTGTCCGGGTATTGGACGAAGGCGCTGCGCTGCGGGCTCCAGCATTCGCGCTGCACGTGCAGGTACGCCCGGTCGGCCGCAGCGCGCCAGTCCGCCAGCGGCGCCGGCAGGCCTCGCTGCTGCGCGATCCTGGTGGCCCGCTCGAACGCAACCCACGTCATGAGCGTCGAGTACGTGAACCGCCGGGTCGGACCGCGGACCTCCCACACCCCGTGGTCCGGTTCCTCCCAGTGCTTGTCGAGCCAGTCCAACTGACGGCAGAGCGCTACCCACAGATCGTAGGAAATGGGTTCGGCCCGCTTGTTGAACAGATACACCGAATCCATCAACTCGCCGTGAATGTCCAGCTGCAACTGCTGCGCGGCCCCATTTCCGATCCGTACCGGCCGTGAGCCGCGGTAGCCGGATAGGTGCTCCAGGACGCATTCCGGTTCGGGGGCAGCACCATCCAGGGCGTACAACACTGCCAGACCGGTACCGTCGGGCGTTTCGGTGCACCGCGCCTGCAGCCACGTCATGAACGCGCCCGCCTCCTCGAAGAAGCCCAGACGCATCAATGCGTAGACGGAAAACGCCGCGTCGCGGACCCAGGTGAACCGGTAATCCCAATTGCGTTGGCCGCCGACAGCTTCTGGCAACGAGGTCGTCGGAGCAGCGACCAGGGCACCGGTCGGCTCATGTACGAGCAACTTCAAGGCCAAAGCCGACCGTTCGACCATTTCCCGATAACGGCCGCGATAACGGCAGCGACCGATCCACCGCTGCCAATAGGACAGGGTCTGGGCCAGCAGCGTCGCGACCTCTGCCATGTCCAACGCCCTCGGAGAACCTTCACGCGACAGGGCAAGCGCCAGGCTCTGACCCTCCTCGAGCACCCGGCGCCCGACTGCCGCCGCGGCGTCCAGTTCGAGCGGGACGGTGGAACGCAGCACCAGGTGCCCCGCTGTCGACGAGAAGAAGACACCGGCGCCCTCGACCAGATCGGCCTCGGTGCGGGCCCGTGCGTAGTCGAAGGCCGGCGCGCAGCGGATCTCGACCGTGACCCGGCCACGCACGGCTGTCACCTGCCGGATCAACTGATGCGCGCCCTGATGAGCGGCGCCGTGCTCATGAGGAACCATGAAGTCCAGCACCTCGCCGACGGATTGCTCACCGAGGAATCGGGTCAGCAGCACGTTGGAATCGGGCAGGTACATCTGCCGGGTGCGGCTCGAGCCCAGGCAGCGAAGCGTGAACCGGCCGCCGCAATCGCCGTCCAGGAGTGCGGCGAACACCGACGGCGAGTCGAAGCGCGGCAAGCACAGCCAGTCGATGTCACCGTTTGTCGCGACCAGCGCCGCGGTATGCAGATCCCCGATTATCCCGTGGTCCTCGATCGCAGCTTGCACTGGCGCCCCGGGAGCGCTCCCGCCTGTCATCGGCGGCCCCCTCTGCTGCGCAACTCAGTGACTGCCGCTTTCCGGGTCCGCCCGCCTCCCTCGCGGACCGACTCGGCTCCCAGCACCGAAGCCATCATGACGGCTGATCAGCGAACCCGGCAAGACCTGGAATTTCAGCGCATTGCCACCTCAGTGCCAACGCCACCCGGCTGAGCGGACGGCCCGATCGCAAACCTCGGCCGGTAACGCAACGCCGCCCGCACGCCCGGTGCATCATCGGTGATCAGGGCCTCAACGCCCAGGTCGGCCAGGCGAGCGACGTGCCGCGCCCGGTTGACGGTCCAGCAGGTCACTCCGACGCCCAGTGTGCGAGCGGCCTCGGCCACATTCGGTGACCGCAGCAAACTGAACAGGTTGGGATGGATTTCGTCATGGCCAGCGTCCAGGGCGTGACGCAATAGGTTCGCCGCCCCCTCGAAGGAGGAACCGAGCAACGCCGTGCCGACCTCGACGTCGGCCAGGCCCGTCCTGACCATCCCGAGCAGGACCGGGTCGAAGGAGGACACGGTGATGTCCAGATCGGCGGCGAAACCACCGAGCACTTCCAGCAATGTGCCCGCCACCTCCCGCGCAGCGGCGGGGTCCGGACACGCCTTGGCCTCCACCACGACCCGGCGCCGCCCGTAACCCGCGACGGCACTCAGCAGCTCCTCCAGCAGGGCGAGAGTATGTCCGCCCGGCAATAGCACTCTGCGCAGAGCGGCGGCGGTGCTGGAGCTCACCGGCATCGGGGTGCCGGCTACCCGGAACAGGTCAGCGTCGTGGCTGCACACCAGCTTTCCGTCCGCGCTT
>JAVEEN010000371.1 GCA_030840445.1 Pseudonocardiales bacterium | reverse complement strand
CGCCACCGATCCTCCCGAGCAGGCAGCTGTCCGGTACCGCTTCGGTCAGGATTGCGGTCACGGCAACAAGCAGTTCATCACCGGCCTCGTGGCCCAGACTGTCGTTGACGGTCTTGAATCGATCGAGGTCGAAGAACAGCACGCCGGCGGGGACGTTTCGGTGGAGGTAGTAGTTGAGGCGTTCTTCGAGCTGTGAGCGGTTGGGCAGCGCGGTCAGCGGATCGTGACTCATCCGGCGCGCGAGTTCGGCCTCGGCGTGCTTGCGATCGGTTATGTCGGCGAGCTGGCTGATGATGCTGCGGATGCCCCCGCTCTCGTCGCGGATCACCCCGACGTGCAGCGTGACCCACACGGTGTGCCCGTCGGCATGCACGAACCGCTTTTCCATCTCGTAGGAATCGCTCCTACCGGCCAACACCTCCTGGAACAGGCCGACGTTCTTGTCGACATCACCGGGATGGGTGATGTCGAGGACCGGCTTGCCCACCAGTTGCTCGCGGGAGTAGCCGAGCATGGCGACCAGCGTGTCGTTGGCCTGCACCACGCAGCCATCACTGTCCACGATGGCGGCTCCGGTCGGAGCTCGCTCGAAGGCCAGTTGCCACCGACGCTCGGCATCCCGGCGGAGATCCTCCGAAACCTCCCGGGCCCTGGAGTCGGTGATGGCGATCGCGGCCTGTGCGGCGAAAAGTTCCAGGATCGTCCGCTGGTCAACGTCGGGCAGCTTGCCGCTCGCCGGCTGGTCCACGCTCAGGACGCCCAGCAGTCGGCCGGTGGAGTCCCACATCGGCGCCAGTAGCGAGTCTTCGGAATGCCAGGAGTCCGGATCCGGACTCGGCGGAATCGGCGGCGTCCAGAACGAGATACCCTGCCAGGTCTGTTGATCGGCGGTATGGCTGAGGAACCGGAGGTTGCCCCACGGCTCGGCGGCATCCAGCACCTCGAGCCAGAACCTCAGCTCGCCGGTCTCACCGAGAAGTTGCTGTGCCTCCGGGGGCCCGGCCACCGCGGCGACGCGCAGCTCATCGCCCGGGCCGGTGACGTTTATCGCCGCGGCGCCGAAGTCGAGCACATCGACTATCGACTGGGCGATCAGGTCGAGGGTCTCCTGAAGATCGCGGGTGGTTCCCAGCTTCCGAACGACGTCCAGGACGCGTTCAAGCACGGAGCGCTTGAGATTGGTCACGCTCTGTGTGGGCTCCACATCCTGCATAATCACACAGGTTGTGCTCGGCAACCAGTTGGAGCCCCGTTTATGACTTGGTTCGTAGCGATTTCGGATCGTACGGGGCCTGCTGGGACAGTGTCACCGAACTAACCGTTCCACCCACGTTCACCTGGTAGTCCGAGCCGTTGAGGTCGGCCGCGGTGACGGCCTCGCCATCGGTTCGCCAGCGGTAAGCCAACCCGACACAGCTACCGATGCTCGCGCCCCATCCAGCCGAGGTCACCTGGCCGACCGCCGCCCCGTTGTGTAGCAACGGCTCACCGCCCCACATCGTGACGCTCGGGTCATCCACCACGAGTGAGGTCAGTCGCCGCCTGACACCGCCCCTCACCGCGCGCTCGAGGGCGGCCCGGCCCAGGAAGTCGATGTCGGTATCCAGCTTCGTAGCGAACCGAAGGCCGGCTTCGACCGGATTGGAGTCGGGCGTGATATCGCTGCCGAACGCCCGGTAACCCTTCTCCATACGCAGGCCGTTCAGCGCGTAGTAACCGGCGTTCACGAGTCCGAACTCGCGACCCGCGCGGCTCAGCAGGTGATAGACGCCCACTGCGAATTCCGATGGGACGTAGAGTTCCCAGCCGAGCTCTCCGACGTAGGTGATGCGGGTCGCGCGGACCGTGCAGTGTCCGAGGTCGATCTCCTGGCTGGTGGCGAAGCCGAAGGCGTGGTCGCTCAGGTCCGTGCGGCTCAATTTCTGCAACAGCAGCCGGGCATTCGGCCCCATCACGCCGAAGACCGCATAGCTCGACGTCACGTCCACCACGCTGACCCGAGCGTCGATGGGAAAGTTGCGGCGGAGGTGATCGAGGTCATGGATCACCGACGCCGCGCCGGTGATCAGCAAGTACTCCTGGCGGCCGGTTCGGGTGACGGTCACGTCGGCTTCGTAGCCGCCACGCTCGTTCAACAGCCCGGTGTAGACCGTGCGACCGACAGCCACCGACACATCGGCCGCACACACCCATTGCAACGTGCGCTCGGCGTCGGAACCGACGATGAGCAACTTTCCGAACGAGGTCTGGTCGAACAGCGCTACCGCGTTGCGCGTGGCGAGCTGCTCGCGATGGGACCAGTCATGCCAGTTCTGCCGACCCCATCCGTAGGAGATGGCGGGTTCGCCGCGCGCCGAACCGGCATCCACCGAACCGGCATCCACCGAACCGGCATCGACCGAACCGGCGTCCACCGAACCGGCATGGACAAAGAAGTTGGGCCGCTCCCAGCCCATCTTCGAGCCGAACGAGGCGCCCCGCGCGCGGAGTTCTGAATGCACCGGAGACCGCCGGAACGGCCGGCCGGACTCCAGTTCGCGATTTGGCCAAGGCACGGCGTAATGGAGGCCGAGAACCTCGCCGACCCGGTCGTGCAACCACTGCACGTTGCCATGGAAGGGTGCGAATCGGCGGATGTCGACGCTGGTCAGGTCCGAGGTCGGGCTGCCGTTGACGACCCATTCGGCGAGCGCGCGCCCGGCACCGCCGGCGGAGGCGATCCCGACCGAGTTGAACCCGGCTGCCACGAAGAAGTTGCCCACCTCCGGAGCCTCACCGAGGATGAACTGGTTGTCCGGGGTGAAACTCTCCGGTCCGTTGTAGAACTTCTTGATACCGGTGTCCTGCAGTACCGGAATCCGATGCATGGCGCTGTCCATCAGCAAAGAGAAGTGCTCCCAGTCCTCCTCGAGCAGTTGAAATTCGAATGGGTACGGCAATTGATCGGGCGAGACCCAGGGTTTGGCCTGAGGCTCGAAGCCACCGACGACCAGCCCGCCTACCTCCTCCTTGAAGTAGGTGTACCCGTCCGGGTCGCGCAGGATGGGCAGATCACGGTGTACCCCGTCGATCTGATCGGTAACCACATAGAAGTGCTCGGCTGAGTGCAGCGGCACCGTGACCGAGCAGAGCGCGCCGACGGCCTTGGCCCATTGACCCGCGCAGTTGATGACGATCTCCGTCTCGATCTGCCTGATGTCACCGGCGAATTCAACGGTCACACCGCGGACGACCGGACGGCTGTGCTGGTCCTCGCGGGTCTCGATGCCGATCACCCGCGCACGCTCGAGGATGCGCACACCGGCCAGCCTCGCCCCGCGGGCGAGCGCAGCAGTGAGGTCGGTCGGGTTCGCCGTGGCGTCTCCGGGCAACCACAATGCGCCGAGCAGGTCATCGGAACGCAACAACGGATAGCGCTCGGCGGCCTGAGCGGGACTGATGATCTCGCAGTCGAGGCCGTATGCCTGTGCGGTGGCCGCCGTGCGCTGCAACTGGATCATGCGGTCCGCGCTCCGCGCCACGGTCACGCCACCACAGCGCTTGTACCCGGTGCCCAGTCCCACCTCCCGCTCGAGTCGGGCGTACAAGTCGGTGGAGTACTGCACCAGTCGGGTGCCGCTCTCCGTTGCGCGAAGTTGGCCGACCAGACCCGCTGCGTGCCAGGTGGTGCCGCCGGACAGCTGTCCCTGCTCCAGCAACAGCACGTCCAGTTGGCCCATGGTGGCCAGGTGGTAAGCGACCGACGCCCCGACGACGCCGCCGCCGATGATGACCACCCGGGCGCGCTCGGGCAGTTTCCGATCACCGGCCTGCGGATCGGCTGCCTGCCCGTCGGGGAGCTGCATAGGTGCGCTGCCGGCCTTTCGCCGCTGCGTGCACGAAGCATCGGGTGCTCGCGGGATCGGGTGCTCGTGGGATCGCGTGATCGGTGGGGTGCCTGGCTGACATTGGATCACGCAGACCGCTAAAAGGTCTAGACAGAGAGCTGCGTCCCCAAAGTGGCCCGTCTCCGAGTTCGGACGCTGGGCTGCTCAACGTCGCCGGGGCTGCTCAGCGGAAGACCACGGTCTTCGTTCCGTTCCGCAACACCCGATGCTCGGCGTGCGCCAGCACGGCCCGGGCGAGGGTGACCGATTCGACGTCCCGACCGACCGCGACCAGCCGCTCAACCGACTGGGCATGGTCTACCCGGGCCACCTCCTGCTCGATGATCGGCCCCTCGTCCAGGGTCGCTGTGACGTAATGAGCGGTGGCTCCGATCAGCTTCACCCCGCGGTCGTACGCCTGTTGGTACGGACGGGCACCCCGAAAGCTGGGTAGGAACGAATGGTGGATGTTGATCAGGCGCCCGTCCAGCTCGCGGCAGACGCGATCGGAGAGCACTTGCATGTAGCGAGCCAGCACCACCAGATCAACCTCGTACCTCCGGACCAGAGCCAGCAGGGCGTCCTCCTGCTCGGTACGGTTCTGCGCGGTCACGGGCAGGTGGTGGAAGCTCACCCCGTGGGCGCGGGCCATCGGCTCGAAATCTGTGTGGTTGGACACCACCGCGCAGATGGTCGTGGGCAGTGCCCCGGTCTGCGATCGATACAGCAGATCGTTGAGGCAATGGCCGAACTTCGAGACCATCACCAACGTCCGGCATGGCTGGGGCGCAGGACAAATCTGCCAATCCATGCCGAAGGAGGTGGCCACCGGCCGGAATTCCGA
The DNA here is from genome assembly GCA_030840445.1 of Pseudonocardiales bacterium. GTDB lineage: Bacteria > Actinomycetota > Actinomycetes > Mycobacteriales > Jatrophihabitantaceae > Jatrophihabitans_A. The sequence continues at coordinate 8,116 of JAVEEN010000371.1, read as the reverse complement.
CCGAAGCACGGTGACGGCAGTCCCGCTTCGGCTGGTGAAATGCACCCGCATGAAGAACCGCCTGGTGGCGGGATCCCCGAACTGCTGGCTGTCGACGATGTTGCATTCGGCCCGCGCCAGGTAACCGGTTACGGCGTGCACGATGCCGACTCGATCGTCACAAGCCAGCGTCAGGACATGATCGTCAACGATTGCGGTCACTGCGATGCCCTTCGCTAGTCCGGGCCACTCCCCAGCTGCTCGGGCCTGAGCAGATGATAGGGCGCACACAACCGGAGCGGGACAATGCTTTGGCGCTCGCCGGTGCTTCGTGCGAGGGTGGAGTCATGGCAGCGGACGAGAAGCAAGAAGCAGCAGCGCAGACCCAGCCGCCGGAGGCCGCCCCGGCGCCGGCCGAGGACGTGAAGGCCAGGTTCCGAGAGGCGCTCGCTCGTAAGCAGGGTCAACAGGCCGACGGGGTAGGCGGCAGCGGCCCGGCCGGCTCCAAGATCCACGAGGCGCACAACCGGGCCGGTGCTAAGCGCCAATTCCGTCGCAAGAGCGGTGGCTGAGCCGCCGACTAGCGTTCAGGTGGCTCATAGGTCACAATATTCACGTACGTATCACCGCGAGAGTCGACGCGGCAGCGCTTGGGGAAGACGTTGCCGTCGAATTGCGGAGGTGCGCGGTGTCTGCTGCTCAATTGGCGTCATCCACGAAGGGCGTGGTGTTCATCCACGCATGCCCTTCTGCCATCGGCCCCCACGTGGAGTGGGCACTGGCCGGTGTGCTCGGTCGACCCTGCCGGCTGGAGTGGACCGCTCAACCCGCCTCCCCGGGGCAGCTGCGCGCCGAGGCCACCTGGGTCGGCCCGATAGGCATGGGAGCCAAGCTCGCCGGCTCCTTGCGAGCCTGGCCCATGCTGAGATTCGAGATCACCGAAGAGGGCACCGCAGCCACTGACGGTGAACGGCTTGCCTACGTGCCCGGCCGCGGGTTCCACCGTACGACGGTGTCGGCAAACGGTGATGTGGTGGTTGGTGAGGAGCGGCTACGGGGGTTGCTGACCCGCGCCCGATCCACCGAGGAATTCGCCCACGGCCTGCACGAACTGCTCGGCTCCTCGTGGGACGCCGAACTCGAGCCGTACCGCAACGCCGGCGACAACTCGCCGGTGACGCTGTTCCACAAGGTGGTCTGAGCGAGTTCCGTCCGCCAGCGCAGTCCGTCAGCCCGAGGTCGAGAGCCGAGCGCCGTCCGTCAGAGCGGAATGTTGCCGTGCGCCCCGCGAGCCGGCGGAATCGCGGCCAGCGCCGCGGCCACCCGGGAGCGCGTGACGGCCGGCTCGATGACCTCGTCGACAACGCCGATCTCCGCGGCGCGAGCCACGCCGCCGGCGATCCGCTCGTGCGCGGCGGCCAGCTGGGCGTGCAAGGCCTCCCGTTCCCCGGGAGGCGCCGCCGCGAGCTTCTTGCGGTGCAGAATGCCCACCGCGGCGGTGGCGCCCATCACGGCCACCTCAGCCCCGGGCCATGCCCACACCACGTTCGATCCGAGGGACCGGGCGTTCATGGCGATGTACGCGCCGCCATAGGCCTTTCGGGTAACCAGGGTCAACCTGGGAACCACCGCCTCACCGAACGCGTGCAGCAACTTTGCACCTCGCCGCACGACGCCGTCCCATTCCTGGCCGACGCCGGGTAGATAGCCCGGGACGTCCACCAGAACGACCAACGGCACGCCGAACGCATCGCACATCCGCACGAACCGGGCGGCCTTCTCGGCACTGGGGGAGTCCAGGCAACCACCGAGGCGCAACGGGTTGTTGGCAATTACGCCCACCGTCCGCCCGGCCAGCCGCCCGAGTCCGGTCACGATGTTCGGCGCCCACTTGGCATGCAACTCGAAGAAGGTGTTCCCGTCGAGCAGTCCGCTGACCAGCGGGTGGACGTCATAGGCGCGCTTACGGTTCTCGGGCAGCAATGCGCCGAGGTCCGGATCGGCGCCCAAGGAGGCGAGGTCGAAGGAACCCTGTGCGGCCAGCAGGTCGGTGAGCCGGCGACCCTCGCTCAGCGCTGAGGCGTCGTCCGCGGTGATCACGTGCACCACGCCGCTGCGCCGGCCGTGGGTATCCGGGCCGCCCAGCGATTCCATGTCGACGTTCTCCCCGGTGACGCTGCGCACGACGTCCGGGCCGGTCACGAAGACGCGCCCGGCGTTGGACATGATCACCAGGTCGGTCAGGGCTGGGCCATAGGCTGCGCCGCCGGCCGCTGGGCCGAGGACGATGGAGATCTGCGGAACGCGGCCGGACGCCCGGATCATCGCCTGGAACACCAGCCCGACAGCATCGAGGGCTTCAACGCCTTCGGCCAGCCGGGCGCCGCCGGAATGCCAGATGCCGATGACCGGCAGGCGTTCGCGCAGCGCCAGATCGTAGGCGGTGACGATGTGCTTGCAACCCTCCGAGCCCATCGCGCCGCCCATCTTGAGCGCGTCGGTGCAGAAGGCCACCACCGGCGAACCATTGACCATGCCGCGCACTGCGTACAGCCCGGAGTCGTCGCGAGGGTGCAACGGGACCAGGCTTCCGGGGTCCAGCAGGAGGTTCAGACGCACCTCGACGTCACGCGGATCGATCTGTGCTATTTCGACAGCCTGAGCGGTAACCGCGGTCATATCGATCCTCCTGAGCAAATTGGCGCGAAAGCGGAGCAGAGATCAGAGCTTGTGGAACAGCAGCGCCGCGTTGTGGCCGCCGAAACCGAAGGAATCGTTGAGCGCGGCCGTGACGGTGGCCTTGCGGGCCTCCCGCGGAACGTCCACCGACAGGCCGTCCTCGGCATCGTCGAGATTGATCGTCGGTGGGATCACGTCGTTCTGGACGCTGAGCACGGTTGCGATGGACTCGATGGCACCAGCGGCACCGAGCAGATGACCTGTCATCGACTTGGTTCCGCTGACGATCGTCTGCTCACCGAGCAGGTCAGCGATCCAGTAGGCCTCGGCCATATCGCCGGCCGGCGTAGAGGTGGCGTGGGCATTGACGTGTACGACGTCGGAGAACGCGATTCCCGAACGCTCGATAGCGGTCTTGGCTGCGCGGGCCTGGCCGCTACCCTCCGGGTCGGGCTGGACGATGTCGTGCGAATCCGCCGTCATGGCGGCGCCGCCGAGGACCGCATAGGGCTGGTGACCGCGGGCCTGGGCGTGCGACAGCCGTTCCAGGACGAGCACCCCGGCGCCTTCGCCGAGGACGAAGCCGTCTCGGTTCTTGTCGTAGGGACGAGACGCCCGCTCCGGTTCGTCGTTGCGCGTCGACATCGCGCGCATCTGGGCGAACCCGGAGATCGTCAGCGGGTGCATGCAAGCTTCGGTGCCGCCGACGACGACGATGTCGGCGCGATCGAGCTGGATGAGGTCAAGCCCGTAAGCAATCGCCTCGGCGCCGGAGGCGCATGCGCTGACCGGGGTGTGCACACCGGCGCGCGCGCCGACCCGCAGGCCGACGTAGGCGGCCGGACCGTTCGGCATGTTCATCGGGATCAGCAGGGGGGAGACCTTTGACGGCCCCTTGGCCAGGATGATGTCGTGCTGGTCCATGAGGCTGGTGACACCACCGATGCCGGTTCCGATGACGACCGCGACCCGGGCCGGGTCCAGGCCGTTCTCTTCACTGGTGCCCTTGAAACCGGCGTCCTCCCAGGCTTGGTCGGCGGCCACGATAGCCGCCTGCTCGGCCCGGTCCAGCCGACGGGCCTGAACCCGGGGCAGGACAGTAGCCGGGTCGACCGACATCCGCGCACCGATCCGGACGGCGAGCGGCTCGGCCCATTCTTCGGTGAGCTTGGCGACACCGGACCTGCCGGCCAGCAAGTTTGTCCAGAATGTCGCCACGTCGCCCCCGAGCGGAGTGGTCGCGCCGAGTCCGGTCACCACCACTGGGTCGTTGGTGCTTGGCACGGTCTCGGTCATAGCTCGCTTCCTCTGCGCTCGGGGGCTGGGCGGTGCGTTCGGGCTCGGTCGGTCCGACCGGCGGGAGTTGGCTAGCTGTGGTTGGACTCGATGTAGGAGACGGCGTCGCCCACGGTCTTGAGCTTCGGCAGTTCCTCATCGGGGATCTTGACGCCGAACTTCTCCTCCGCGGCCATGGCAACCTCGACCATGGACAGCGAGTCGACATCCAGATCGTCGGTGAACGACTTCTCGACGCTCACGTCTTCGGGGGCCACGTCGGCGACCTCGTTCAGGATTTCGGCAAGGCCGGCCAGGATCTCTTCGGTTGATGCCACTGCGCTCTACCTCTCTGCATCGGACTCGATCGTCCTCAGGCGTTCGTCCGGGCCCGGCTGGGTCGGACGTCGTGCGGTGTTACCCGCCGCCCAGGATCTCGCCAGTCGGTGCTGGCCCTGGACGGCGGCGGGGGAACGGCGCCGCCTCGGAGCTCCGGTCAGCAGCCGTCCGCGGCTGATCATGCCCGGCCGCGTTCCCTAGGGAGCCAGGATCACCTGCGCGGCGTAGGTCAGGCCCGCGCCGAAACCAACCAGCAGGACCGGCGTTCCGCTGCCGATCTCGCCGCGTTCGAGCATCTTCGACAAGGCCAACGGAATGGAGGCAGAGGAGGTGTTGCCCGACGTCACTATGTCGCGAGCCACCACCGCATTGGCCGCCCCGAGCTTCTTGGCGACCAGGTCGATGATTCGAAGATTGGCCTGGTGCGGAACGAAGCCGGCGAGGTCGCTGGGCTCGATACCGGCGGCGGCGCAGGCCCGAGCTGACACGTCGCCCATGGTCGAGGTTGCCCAGCGGAACACGGTTTGGCCCTCCTGCCGAAGGGTGACCGACACCGGATCGGTGACGATGGCGTCGGCGTTGTCCCCGTCCGAACCCCACACCACCGGGCCGATGCGTGCACTGTCGCTGACCGTGACCACGGCGGCGCCGGCTCCGTCGGCGAAGATGATGCCGGTGCTGCGGTCGAACAGATCCACATAGTCGGTCAGCTTCTCCGAGCCGACCACCAGGACGTTGCGGGCCTGCCCGGCGATGATCGCATTCGAGGCCGACGTCAGTCCGTAGACGAATCCGGCGCAGGCCGCATTGAGGTCGTAGGCCCCGGGGGCCGCGATGCCGAGCCGGCTGGCCAGGGTGGCGGCACCGCCCGGCACCTGCTGCTCGCTCGTGCAGGTCGCCAGAATCACCAGGTCGATATCAGTCGCGGCGATGCCGGAATTGGCGAGAGCCTTGCTGGACGCGGCCTCGGCCATGTCCAACATCGTCTCGTCCATGGCAAACCGTCGTTCGGCGATGCCGACGCGACTCTGGATCCACTCGTCGTTGGTCTCGACTCCGCGGGCGATGATGTCGGCGTTGGTCACGACCGTGGGTGGCTGATAGTGCCCGAAACCGGCGACCCGGCTGCCGGCGGGACGGGGCGCCGTGCTCAACGTGGTCATTCTCAGCCCTCCGATCCGGTGGAAAGGCGGGCGACCGGCAGCCCGGCACCCACGATGTCACCGTCGTACTTGAGCCATTCGGCCAGGACGCCCGAGGCGGGGGCGACCACGGCAAACTCGTCGCGGTTGGTGCGAATGGTGCCGATCCGGGTGCCGGCGACGATCGCCTCGCCTTCGTCCAGGCCGTGACTGCGGGTGAAGATGCCCTTGGTCGGCGTGATCACGACCCGCACATCCGGGGTGTGCTGGCGCTGGCCGTGTTGGGCTCGGCCGTCGATCACCGACTGCGCCTTGGCCAGGTCCTCGGGTGACTTGACCGCTATCAGTTCGACGCCGGCCAGTTCCCGTTTGGCGATCCCGGTCAGGGTGCCCGCCGGCGGAAGCTCGATGGCCGCACCGATCTCCAAGGCGCGCAGGGTGCTCAGGCACAGGTCCCATCGCACCGGACGGGTGACCTGAGCGACCAATCGGGCCAGCACCGTGCGCCCGTCGGAGATGGCCGTTCCATCTGCGTTGGACAGCAGGATCTCGCTGGGATCGGCCGGCGTGAACTGGGCGGCCACGTCGCGCAGGCGCTTCTCGGCGGAGGCCATATAGCTGGTGTGGAATGCGCCGGCGACCTGCAGCGGACGAACCCGGACGCCGGCCGGCGGGTTGTCGATGAGCTTGGCGATTGCCCCGGCCGATCCGGCGGCGACGATCTGGCCGGCTCCGTTGCGGTTGGCCGGCGTCAGGCCGGCGGCGTTGATGGCGGCGACGACCTCGTCCGGATCCCCACCGAGCAGGGCGGCCATCGAACTGGGGGTGATCGCACAGGCGGCGGCCATCTCCGCGCCACGGCGAGCCGCGAAGGAGATGGCATCCGGCGCGGTGAGGCTGCCGGCGACCGAGGCGGCGGTGACCTCGCCGATGCTGTGGCCGGCGGTCACGATCTCGCCGAACTTCAACTGCGAGGCGGCGATCAGGCCGAGGGCCACGATGAGCGGCTGGGTGACTGCGGTGTCCCTGATCTCCTCCGCGTCGGCGGTGGTACCCAACCGCAGCAGGTCGAGACCGGCCAGTTCGGAAAAGGCGGCGATCTGTTCCGGCACGCCGTCCAGGTCGAGCCAGGGGCTGAGCATGCCTGGGGTCTGAGATCCCTGACCGGGAGCGAGGATGGCGATCACCCCCTGAACGTTGCCCTGTGGTGACTGCCCGCGGCGATCACGGCACGCACAGTCTTCGATGAGGTTGTTTGTAGCAAACCTCTAATCAGCTTGGATTGCAACGGTCGTGTAAGCGATTTTACTGTGAGGTATTCACTAAAGGGTCAGGTTGATTCGTGCCCGAAACCTCGGGGGAATGTTCGGCTAACCGTCCGAGGGTAAGGGCCACCTGCAAGATGAAGGCACCGCGGGCTTCGGTGGGAGCCTGGCCGCACAGGTCCGCGACCCGGCGCAGCCGGTACCGCACGGTATTGGTGTGTACGAACAGCGACCGGGCCGTCGCTTCCAGAGCCCGTCCGCTCTCCAGATAACCGACGACGGTCTCCAACAGCACGTTTCCCGCATCCGCCAAGGGCTGGTAGACGGTCGCGATCAGCTGGGAGCGGGCCAGCGGGTCGCCGGCGATAGCGCGTTCGGCCAGTAGATCATCGGCCGAGGTGGGCCTCGGCGCGGCCGGCCAGCCGACCACGGCGCGCAGCGCGCTCAGTGCGATCGCGGTGACCGCCGCTGCGCCGGACATCTGGGGTGCGGTGCCGCCGGTGACGACCGGCCCCTCGCCGAATTCGTTCAGGACGGAGGCAACAGCGGCCTGCGGGTCGCTCACACCGCCGAGGATGACCAGCAATCGGCCACCGTGGACACCGGCCAAAACGTCGAACCCTGCCCGTCGGGCGGCCCGGTGAACGGCATCGATGGCGTCGGCAGGCCTCCGACCGGACGGCGGCGAGCCGGCCACGGCGGTGACCGCACCCTCGCCGCGCCAGCCCAGCGCGGCGAGCTGGCTGACCGGCGACCGCTCGGCGCCATCGCCCACCCCGGAGCCGACCCCACGGACCAGTTCATCGATGACCAGGGCTTCCAGGCGCGCATCCCAGGCGCCTCTGGTCTCGGCCGCAGTCGCGTAGACCCGGGCCGCGGCAAACGCGATCTCCCGGGAGAACCGGAGTACAGCGTCCTCGATCGCGTCCTCGTCCCCCCGATCGGCCAGGCTGGGCACCTGCTCCTCGACGACGGCGATGGTCAAGCGGACCAGCTCCACCGTCTGCTGCAAGGAAACCCGGCGCGCAAGCTCGCGGGGTGCGGTGCCGAAGACCTCGCCGGTGAGCCGGAGCGCCTCGTCGGGCGAGCGTAGCCATTCGACGAACGACGCGATGCCCGCCTGGGCCACCAGGGTGACCCAGGAGCGTTGGTCCGCGGGCAGTCGCCGGAACCAGGCGAGTTCGTCGTCCATCCGGGCCACGCTGCGGGTGGCCAGGGCACCCGAGGACTGCTCGATGCGGCGGATCGTCGCCGCACTTGGGGTGACCTTCACGCTGGCAGCCTAATGTTCGGCAGGTGAGCAGCTTGGATTTGCGTCGCGCCGATGACCGAGAACGAACCCGAACGGCATGGCTGGACTCCGCGCACTCCTTCTCCTTCGGTGCGGCCTACGACCCCGACAACACTCATTTCGGGCTGCTGTTGGTCAGCAACGAG
>JAVEEN010000389.1 GCA_030840445.1 Pseudonocardiales bacterium | reverse complement strand
GTGGGCGAAACTCAGCCCAGGTCTCTCGGCACCCGCGGCCGCGGCCACCCGTGCCGGATCGATCTCGAGTCCGAGGACCTCAACGTCGGGGCGCACCGGACGAAGCCGGGACAGCAGTTCGACCGCGCTGATGGGACTTTCGCCGTAGCCGAGGTCGATGACCAGGGGCTGGGCAGCGGCCCGCAGCTGAGGTCTCAGCCGAGTGGCGATCCAGTTGTCCATCCGGCGTAGCCGGTTCGCGTTGGTGGTGCCCCGCGTGGCCAAGCCGAGAGCCCGGGCCCGTCCGGCGGCCGACCGCGGCTGCTTGGTCACGGTTGATCAGGTTAGTCGGACAGAAGGATCCGCCGTGCCCGGTAGCGTGGGCAGGCGTGTCCACCACCCTCGCCGAGCTGACGACCTTGCGCCTCGGTGGACCCGCCACCCGGGTCGAGACCGCGTCGACCACCTCCCAGCTGGTCGATCTGGTCGGTGCAGCCGACCGCGCCGAGGAACCTGTGCTGCTGGTCGGGGGTGGATCGAACCTGGTCGTGGGCGATGCGGGCTGGCCTGGCGTCGTCATCCGAATCGCTTCGAGCAGCGTGGAATACATCGACAACCGCGAAGGATGGTCCATCCGTGCCTCGGCCGGCGTTGAGTGGGACGGCCTGGTCGCCCGCAGCGTCGAGGACGGGATGTCCGGCCTCGAGACGATGTCGGGTATCCCGGGCCTGGTGGGGGCGACTCCGGTTCAGAACGTCGGTGCTTACGGGGCTGAGGTAGCCGACCTGCTGACCTCGCTGACCATCTACGACCGGCAGCGCAGGTTGATCGAGACCTGGCCTCCGGGCAAGTGCCGGTTCGGCTTCCGTACCTCGGCGTTCAAGCACACAGATCGCTACGTCGTGCTCGATGTGACCCTGCAACTGGCGGCGTCGAAGAGGTCCCGGCCGGTTCGCTACCTCGAACTTGCCCGCCGGCTCGGGATCGAGCCGGGGCAGAGTGCGCCGCTGAACAAGGTGCGATCGACCGTGCTGGACCTGCGGCGTTCCAAGGGAATGGTGCTCGACGCCGAGGACCACGACACCTGGAGCGTCGGATCGTTCTTCGTGAACCCGCTGCTCGACGAGGTTCCGGCCGCGGCCGCCGGCTGCCCGAAATGGGAAGCGGACGGGAAGACCAAGCTGTCCGCGGCGTGGCTGATCGAGCAGGCCGGCTTCCCGCGTGGCTACGGTCTCGATTCCGGACGGGGCACAGTCTCGGTGTCGACCAAGCACACGCTGGCCCTGACCAACCGTGGCGGCGCGACGACGGCCGACCTGCTGGCCCTGGCGGATGAAATCCGCACCGGTGTCGAAGCCACCTTCGGGATCCGCCTCGGCCCGGAGGCCCACCTGCGTAACTGCTCGTTCTGAGCGGAGCAGCCACTCTGGCCAGCGGTCAGTGCCGGGCGACCTTGTGCGACGCGGCCTGGGCCACCGGTTTGACCACCAGCAGATCGATGTTGACGTGCGCCGGACGGGTTGCCACGAACGCGACCACATCGGCGACGTCATCGGCGGTCAACGGCTCATCCACGCCGGCGTAGACGGCCGCAGCCCGCTCGGAGTCGCCGTGAAAGCGCACCAGGGAGAACTCCTCGGTCGCCACCATGCCGGGGGCCACCTCGGACACCCGGATCGGTTTGCCGTTGAGTTCCAGACGCAAGGTCTCCATCATGGCTCGGGCCCCGAACTTGGCCGCGGAATACCCCGCGCCCCCCTCATAGACGGCGTACCCGGCGATCGAGCCGGTCAGCACGATGTGCCCGCCGGCCCCCGCTTCCAGAGCCGGCAGCAGGGCCTGGGTGACCCGCATCGCACCGAGCACGTTCGTCTGGTACATCGTCAGCCACTCGTCCGGATCAGCGGTGGCAACCGGGTCCAGTCCCACCGCGCCGCCGGCGTTGTTCACCAGCAACGCGACACCTTCGACGGTGGGCCACTCCGCCTCGACCCGGGCGGCCAGGGCGGCCACCGAGTCGGCCGAAGTCACATCGAGTTGGACGGCTTCGATGCCGGGGCTCGAAGCGGCCAGGTCGGTCAGCCTGTCCAGCCGCCGGGCGCAGGCCCACACCGCGAACCCTTCGGCGGCCAGCCTGCGGGACGTGGCCGCTCCGATTCCACTCGAAGCACCGGTTACCACAGCAAGTCCACGGGTAGCAGTCGTCACGTCACCGATTGTTCCCGATCGATTCCGATGGGGCATGATCGAGGGGGGTATAGGCAGCTGTGAGTGACGGTTTCGTCAAGTGTTACCGCGGCCGGCCCACCCGCGGACGGGCGGCCGTACTACCCCCGGACACGAGGACTCGACAGGAGGGCAGAAAGCGGATGAGTCGGACCGGCCGCCCAAACGCGCTTCCCCGTCGAGTGGCCACCCTGAGCGTGCACACCTCGCCCCTGGAACAGCCGGGCGGCGGCGACGCCGGCGGCATGAACGTCTACGTCCTGGAGACCGCCAAGCGGTTGGCCGAATCCAACGTCGAGGTCGAGATCTTCACCCGCGCCACGTCTTCGGAGCTACCCCGGATCGTCGAGGTGGCCCCCGGCGTCATCGTCCGCCATGTGACCGCAGGGCCTTTCGAAGGTCTCTCCAAGCAGGACCTGCCGGCCCAGCTATGTGCCTTCACCGCCACCGTGCTCCGGGCCGAGGCGCAGCAGGAGCCTGGTTGGTATGACCTGATCCATTCGCATTACTGGCTGTCCGGTCAGGTCGGCTGGCTGGCCCGGGACCGCTGGGGTGTTCCGCTGGTGCACACCGCGCACACGCTGGCCAAGGCCAAAAACGAATTACTGGCCGAAGGCGACACCCCGGAGCCGTACGCGCGGATCGTCGGTGAGGAGCAGGTCGTCGCGGAGGCCGACGGGCTCATCGCCAACACCGAGGCCGAAGCCCGTCAGCTCGTCGACTGGTACGGGGCGGATCCCGACCGGGTTCAGGTGGTGCCACCGGGGGTCGATCTGGAGGTTTTCTCGCCGGTCGCGGATCGGTCCGCGGCCCGCGACCGCGTCGGGGTGGCCCAAGACGCCCTCGTCCTGCTGTTCGTCGGTCGGCTGCAACCCTTGAAGGCGCCGGACGTGCTGATCCGGGCCGCGGCGCGGATCGTCGAGACGCAACCATCGCTGGCCGCTCGGCTCCAGGTTCTGGTGGTCGGCGCTCCCAGCGGGACCGGTCTGGCCGATCCGGATGCGCTCCAAAAATTGGCGGCAGAGCTGGGCATCGCCGGACACGTCAGGTTCGAGCCGCCGGCCTCCCGAGAGCTGCTCGCGGACTTCTACCGGGCGGCCGATCTGACCGTGGTGCCCAGTTACAACGAGTCATTCGGCCTGGTCGCGCTGGAATCCCAGGCGTGCGCGACGCCGGTGATCGCGGCCGATGTCGGCGGGCTGTCCACCGCGGTACGCGACGGCGAGACCGGACTGCTCGTGGACAACCACCGGAGCGCGGATTGGGCTGACCGGATCACCGACCTGTTGCGTGATTCCGGCCGCCGGGCCGAGTTCGGACGGGCGGCCCGCGAGCACGCCCAGGGGTTCTCGTGGCGGCACACCGCGGACGGCCTGCTCGTCGCCTACTCCGATGCCATCGCCGGCTTCGGCTCGTTGCTGGCGACCGGATCGGATGACCGGTGACCTACTCCGCGGATGAGCTGACGCGCGCGTCCGATTCCATCCGGCACGCCCTGACCGAGGCCCTGATCGAATTCTCCGAACCCACACCGGGCAACTTCGTGGCCAACCTGCCCGGTCAGAAGCGGCTCAGGACAGCATGCTGGCTGGTTGTCGGCGCCAGCACGCTGACGATCGAGGCCTTCATCGTCCGCAGACCCGATGAGAACCGTGAGCAGGTCTATCACTGGCTGCTGTCGCACAACCCGCGGATGTTCGGTGTGGCTTGGTCCCTCGACGACGCCGGCGACATCTATCTGACCGGTCGCTGGCCGTTGTCCGCCGTGACCCCGGCCGAGGTCGACACCCTGCTCGGTTCCGTCCTGGACTATGCCGATTCCTCGTTCAACACTCTGCTCGAACTCGGGTTCGGCTCCTCCATCCGGCGGGAATGGGCCTGGCGGGAGAGCCGGGGCGAATCGATGGCCAACCTCGCCGCGTTCGAGGGATATGTGAAGCGAAACCCCCTTTCGTGACGGGGCCGTGGGTGACTCGCCGGTGCGAGGTGTCTCAGCCGGCTGGACCTTGGCTGTGCGCGCCTCAGTTGTGCGGGTATTGGCTGGGTGGGACGGGTTCGGCGTGATCGAACTGGCCAATCTCGAGGTGCCGGGCCGGTTCAACGGCCCGTCCGACTCCGCCAACGGCGGCGTGACCTGCGGGCTGATTGCGGCCAGGTTCGGTCCGTCCGCCCAGGTGACCGTGACCTTGCGGCTGCCGCCGCCGCTGGACATGCCGCTGCGCATCGAGCAGGACGAGACGACGCTCCGGGCTTTCCGCGGCACTGACCTGGTCGCCGATGCCAGCGTGGTCGGCGGCGAGATCAGGCCGGTCCCGGCGGTGGATCTGCGGGCATCGGTCGAGGCGATGTCGCGCTATGAGGGATTCACCGAGCACCCGTTTCCGACCTGCTTCGTATGTGGGACCGGCCGCGCGGAGCGGGACGGTCTGGCCATCTTTGCCGGACCGGTGGATCCCGGTGATCCCTGTCGGGTGGCCGCTCCGTTCACACCACACCGCACCGAGCTGGCCGGGATCGGGCTGGATGGTCCTCCGCTGGTCTGGGCCGCGCTGGACTGTCCGGGTGGTTGGTCGATCGGCTTGTCCGGTCGGCGCGCGGTGCTCGGCCGGATGACGGCCAGGGTCGAGGCAGTGCCCGAGGACGGCGAGCCGTGCGTGGTGGTGGCCCAATGCGATGGCTGGGACGGACGCAAAGCGGCCAGCCGGGTGAGCCTGTATGGCGGCAGCGGGCAGTTACTGGGCGTCGCGGCCCAGACCTGGATCGAAGTCAGGTAATCCACCTGGCAGGATTGTCGCTATGAGCGCAACGCTGATCCTGCTTCGTCACGGTGAGAGTGACTGGAACTCCAAGAACCTGTTCACCGGGTGGGTAGATGTGGATCTCACGGCCGTCGGCGAGGCCGAGGGACGGCGGGGCGGCGAGCTGCTTCGCGAGCACGGCGTGTTGCCGGGGGTGGTGCATACCTCGGTGCTCCGCCGGGCGATCCGGACCGCAGACATTGCGCTGAACGCCGCTGATCGGCATTGGGTGCCGGTACGCCGTTCGTGGCGGCTGAACGAGCGTCACTACGGCGCGTTGCAGGGCAAGGACAAGGCCGCAGTCCGGGCGGAGTTCGGTGACGAGCAGTTCATGCTGTGGCGCCGTTCCTACGATGTGCCGCCGCCGCCACTGGCCGAGGACGACCAGTTCAGCCAGGTGGGTGACCCGCGGTACGCCGACCTGCTCGATATAGTGCCCCGGACCGAATGCCTGGCCGATGTGGTCACCCGGATGTTGCCCTACTGGTACGACGCGATCGTCCCGGATCTGCGCAACGGCACGGTGCTCGTCGCGGCCCACGGCAACTCGCTGCGCGCCCTGATCAAGCACCTGGACAAGTTGTCGGACGAGGCGGTCGTGGGCCTGAATGTGCCCACCGGGATCCCGTTACGGTACGAACTGGATGAGACAACCCTGCTGCCGGTGAAGCCGGGGGAGTACCTCGACCCCGATGCGGCGGCCGCCGCCATCGAAGCCGTGGCCAATCAGGGGAAGAAGTAAACCCGCCGAACGGCCCGTACGTCCCGCCTGGCAAGTTGGCTTCCGCGTGGCCAGGTGCGTCCCGCCCGGCGTGGACCCGCGCGTGCGGTGATCATCTCGCGTCTTTGTGTGCCCGGGCGCGGGAAAGGGGGAGTTGATCACCTGGATCACGTAATCACCCGGATCACCCGAATCACCGGACTCAGCCGGGGCTACCGGTCTGGCGCGGCGCGGCGGATCCGGTCTGCATCTCACCGGTAGCGATGAACACGATCCGGCGGGCCACTCCGACTGCGTGGTCGGCGTACCGCTCGTAATACCGGCCGAGCAGGGCCATGTCGATGGCGGATTCGGTGCCATGCGACCAGTTGTCCGACAGCAGCAGCGTGAAAAGCTTCCGGTGCAGGGCATCCATCGAGTCGTCCTCGGCTTCGATGGCCTTGGCCAGCTCCACGTCGCGTCCCTTGATGACCTCGGCGACCTTGTCGACCAGCGACAGGGCCACCTTGCCCATTTGAGAGATCACGTCTCGCAGCTCGAGTGGCACTGCGATGTCGGGATAGCGCATCCGGGCCACTTTGGCCACGTGTAGCGCCAGGTCACCCATCCGCTCCAGGTCGGCCACCAGATGCAGCGTGGTGACGAGCACCCGCAGGTCGGTCGCAACCGGCTGCTGCAACGACAACAACAGGAAGGTTCGCGACTCCAGATCAGCCCGCAGCGCGTCGATCGCGGTGTCGTCGCTGACGACCCGTTCGGCACCATTGAGGTCGCCGTCCAGTAAGGCATTGGTGGCCCGCTCCATCGCGGTTCCGGCGAGGTAGGTCATGGCCACCAGGGAGTGACCGATCTCGTCGAGTTCATCGTGATAAAGATCGCGCATGGTCACAGAGTAGAGCCCAGAGTGATCGGCACGGAGTCCTGACGTGAATGCGCGGCAGCCGTTGGATGAACAGGACGTGACGGCAAGTTTGACCACGCATCTCGACGGCGGAGGTGCGCCGAACTCGCCGTACGATCTGGCCGTGACCCTCACAGCGACGCTGGTAGCGGCCGTGGTGGCTGTTCTCGCGTTCCTGGCGGGAGCAGCGGTCGCGATACGCCTGACGCGCTCCGGCCGGGCCGGTGATCCGGTACGACCGCTGCCCACCCCGCCGGTACTGGTGACCGCGCGGTCTGCCCAGCCGCCGCCGTCGCTGGCGCCTCGGGTACTGGGGGCCATCGATGTGGGCGTGGTGGTCGTCGACCGGGATGAGATCGCCATCTTCGCCAATCCCGCAGCCCGGGAGATCCGGGTCGTCGAGAACGACCGGCTGACCGTTCCGGTGCTCAGCGAACTGGTCCGCCGGGTCACCGACACCGGCCAGCCGGATTCGGTCAGCCTCGATCTGGCCAACGCCAGGGGCGGCCCGGAGATCCTGACGTTCTTGGTCACCGCCATGCCGCTTGCTCCGGTCGAGCTCGGCGACCGGGTCAACACCGTGCTGTTGCGCTTCACCGACATCACCGAATCACGGCGCCTGGAGCGGGTCCGGCGGGACTTCGTGGCGAACGTTTCACACGAACTCAAGACTCCCGTTGGGGCGCTGACCCTGTTGGCCGAGGCGGTCCAGGATGCGTCCGACGACCCGGAGGCCGTGCAGCGCTTCTCGCACCGGATGCAACGCGAAGGTGCCCGGCTCGGCCGGCTGGTGCAGGAGCTCATCGAACTGTCCCGCCTGCAGGGGGCCGAACCGCTTCCCGGCGCCCAGCTGGTCGACCTCGAACACGTTGTCGGCGAGGCGGTGGACCGGAGCCGGCTGTTGGCCGAGCAGTCCGGCATCACGGTCGTGGAGCGCGCGGAGCCCGGCCTGCAGGTGCGCGGTAACGAGACCCAATTGGCGAACGCGCTGGCCAATCTCGTCGACAACGCTATTGCCTACAGCCCGGAGCGGACGAAGGTGGGGGTATCGGCTCGCGCGGTGATCGACAGCGATGGCTCGAAATGGGCGGAGATCGCGGTAACCGATCAGGGTATCGGGATTGCCGAGGCCGATCTGGACCGGGTCTTCGAGCGCTTCTTCCGGGTCGATCCGGCCCGATCCCGGGCCACCGGCGGCACCGGTCTAGGGCTGGCCATCGTCAAGCACATCGCCTCGAATCACGGCGGCGGCGTTTCCGTGTGGAGTGTCGCCGGCTCGGGATCGACCTTCACCATCCGGCTGCCGCTCGCGGGCCAGCGTGCCGCCACGGCCGACTCCGGCGACGACCCGAGCGCCTATACCGACCCTGCTAACAACTCCGACCCCGACGTCGAATTGGCCGGCGCCGATGGACTACCGCCCACTCCTGAGGATCTGAAGACCAGTTGAATCCCATCGACTCGAATCCCATCTGCCTCCGCCTTCGGCGGACACCCCTTACCGCCGTCCAATCAATTGCAACCTCAACTGCCAACGAAAGGACATGCCCGTGACCCGGGTTCTTGTCGTCGAGGACGAAGAGTCTATCTCCGATCCGCTGTCCTACATGCTTCGCCGGGAAGGCTTCGAGGTCACCGTGGCCGCGACCGGCCCGGACGCGCTCGGCTCATTCGACCGGTCAGGTGCCGATATCGTCCTGCTCGACCTCATGTTGCCGGGCCTGTCGGGCACCGAGGTCTGCCGAGCCTTGCGGCAGAAGTCCAGCGTGCCGATCATCATCCTGACCGCCCGGGACTCCGAGGTGGACAAGGTCGTCGGTCTCGAGCTGGGCGCCGACGATTACGTCACGAAACCCTTCTCACACCGGGAGCTCATCGCCCGGATCAGGGCCGTCATGCGTCGCGGTGGCGAGGCGGACGAGCTGATCACCGCGACGTTGGAAGCCGGTCCGGTGCGCATGGATGTCGAGCGGCACACGGTGGTCGTCGAAGGTGCGGTCATCTCGTTGCCGCTGAAGGAATTCGATCTGCTGGAACTCCTGCTGCGAAACGCCGGCCGCGTATTGACCCGCGGTCAGCTGATCGATCGGGTCTGGGGCGCGGACTACGTCGGGGACACCAAGACCCTGGACGTCCACATCAAGCGGTTGCGGTCGAAACTCGAGCCGGATCCGGCCAACCCGAAGTTCCTGCTGACGGTCCGCGGCCTCGGTTACAAGTTCGAAGGCTGATCGACTCCCGCCCCCGGACGGGCCGCGGGGTGATCCGCGAGGTGATCATCTCGCGTTTACCCGCGCTATAGCCCCCACAGACGCGAGTGGATCACCTGGGCACCTGGATCACCTGGGTGGGCGGTCGGTGGGCGAACCGCGACATGATCACGAGCCGTAGGGCTGCAGGGTCAGACCCTGCTCGCGGGCCGCGGTTGTCGCGGGATGTTCGGCCAGCAGGCCCTGGGACAGCCGTCGCGCACAGAGCCGGGCCAGTTCGTCATACGCGGCCTGGCCGATCAAGGCCGCGATCTCAGGTCCGTAGCTGAGGTACAGCGGTTCGCCGCCCACGTGAGCCTCCGGCGCGGAGGTGCAGTACCAATACAGGTCGTGACCGCCCTCGCCCCAGCCGCGCCGGTCGAACTCCGTCACGGTGGACACCAGGATCTTCGTGTCGTCGGTACGGGTGACCCATTCCTGCTCCCGCCGTACCGGCAGCTGCCAGCAGACCTCCGGCTTGGTGTCCAGCGGGTGCAATCCCTCGCGCAGGGCGAGGGCATGCAACGAACAACCCTCACCGCCCGGGAAGCCGGGACGGTTGAGGAAGACGCAGGCGCCGTCCACCCGGCGGGTCCGCAGCCGGTCCTCATCCTCACCGACCGAGTCCTTCTCGGTGATTCCCTTGTTCTTGCCGACTTTGTGGTACTGCCAGGTCTCGGGCGTCAGTTGCTTGGCATACTTCTTGACCCGCTTCAGGTCGGCTGCGTCGGAGAAGAATGCGCCGTGGCTACAGCAGCCGTCGGACGCCCGGCCTTCGATCACGCCGTGACAACCTCGTCCGAAGATGCAGGTCCAGCGTGAACACAGCCAGGTGAGGTCGACCCGAATGTGGTGTTCGGCGTCCGTCGGGTCCTCGAACTCGATCCACTCACGGGGAAAGTCCAGCGACACCTCGGCGTCGCGCGGCTGGATGACGGGCAGATTACGGGGCACCTGCGCGACTTTAGTCGTCCCGCGTCACCAACGATCGACTACGGTCTCAGCATGCGGCTAGGAGTCTTGGACGTCGGTTCCAACACGGTCCATCTGCTCGTCGTGGACGCGCACCGCGGGGGCCAGCCGACCCCCCAGCTGTCCCGCAAGAGCGTCCTTCGACTGGCCGAACACATCGACAAACGCGGTGATCTGGCCCTCGAAGGCGCCGATGCACTGGTAGGTGCCGCGCTCGGTGCCCGGCGGCAGGCCAAGGAGCTGGAGTGCGATGAATTCCTCGCTTTCGCCACCTCGGCCGTACGCGACGCACGCAATTCCGCCGAGGTCCTGGCCCGGGTCGCCGACGAGTCCGGTGTGAAACTCGAAGTGCTCACTGGCGCGGACGAGGCGACCCTGACGTTCCTGGCGGTTCGGCGGTGGTTCGGCTGGAGTGCCGGGCGCCTGCTGTGCCTCGACATCGGCGGCGGTTCCCTGGAACTGGGCATGGGCGAGCACGAGGTTCCTGAGGTCGCCCTGTCGGTGCCGTTGGGCGCCGGCCGGCTCACCCGCGAATGGCTGGACGGCGACCCACCGTCGAAGCAATCGGTGGAGAAACTTCGCGAGTACGTAGGCAGCGAGTTGGCCGGTCCGGCCAAGAAGCTGTTGCACCAGACCCGCCCGGACCGGGTGGTGGCATCCAGCAAGACATTCCGCACTTTGGCCCGCTTGACCGGCGCCGCTCCGTCCAAGGAGGGCCCTCAGGTGCCACGCAGCCTGCAGATCAACGGGCTGCGGCAGGTGATCGGCTTCATCTCCCGGATGGCCGCTGCCGACCTGGCCGAGTTGGACGGGGTTTCCGCCGCCCGCGCTCATCAGACCCTGGCCGGTGCGATCGTCGCCGAACAGGCCATGCTCGCACTCGGGGTAAGCCAATTCGAGTTGTGCCCGTGGGCCTTGCGTGAGGGCGTGATCCTGCGCCGGCTCGACGCCATCGGCTGAGTCGCGGCGTACCGACGCGCAATGGCTAGCCTGAGGGCATGGCCAAGATCGGGTTGTCGACCGCCTCGGTGTACCCCGAATCCGCGGCGGCAGCATTCGAGATCGCGGCCAAGCTGGGCTATGACGGCCTGGAGATCATGGTGTGGACCGATCCGATCAGCCAGGATCCGGTAGCGATCAAGCGGCTCTCGGACTACCACGGCCTGGCGGTGCTGGCGGTGCATTCACCCTGCCTGGTGATCACCCAGCGGGTGTGGAGCCCGGACCCGTGGGTCAAACTCGACAAGGCCCGGGCGGCCGCCGAACTGCTCGGGGCGAACACCGTCGTGATCCACCCGCCGTTCCGGTGGCAACGCGACTACGTCCAGGGATTCGCCCGCGGCATCGCGAGAATGGCGGACGAGACCGACGTCCGGTTCGCCGTGGAGAACATGTTCCCGCTGCGTGTCCGGGGCCGCGAGCTGTCGCCGTACCTGCCGAGCTGGGACGTGGCCAGCGTGCCGGCCGCGGCCCACGGCGAGGGTCCGGGCGAGCCCGACGACTACTGGGTGGATCGGGCCGGCGTGCTGGAGGCCGATCTGCAGGGATTGCCGGTGGATCCGGCGGCGCTTCTCGCCTATCGGCACTTCACCCTTGATCTGTCGCACACCTCGGTGTCGCATTCCGACGCCGAACTGATGCTGGCCGGGATGGGGGACAACATGACCCACCTGCACATCGCCGACGGCACCGGCCTGAACAAGGACGAACACCTCGTGCCCGGACGAGGAACCCAACCGTGCGCCTCGGTACTCGACACCCTCGCGGCCCGGGAGTTCGCCGGCAACGTGATCGTCGAGGTGAACACCCGCCGGGCGGCGAGTCGCGAGGAGCGCGAGCTGGACCTGGCGGAGGCGCTGGCCTTCTGCCGCCTGCACCTGCCGACCAGGGTGGAATGATTGCCCGTCATGACGACTAGTGGAAATCTGGCCATCATCGGTGGCGGCAAGATCGGTGAGGCGCTGCTGTCCGGTTTGCTGCGGGGCAGCGCGCCGCTGTTCACGGCCGATCAGATCGTGGTGGTCGAGCACTACCCCGAGCGGGCCGGGTATCTGCAGGACAAGTACGGGATCAAGGTCGTCGAGATCGCCGAGGCGGCACGCAATTCAGCGACCTTGTTGATCGCGGTCAAACCCCAGGACATCGACACCGTGCTCGAGGAACTGTCCGAGCATGTGCGGGCCGAGCACCTGGTCGTCTCGGTGGCGGCAGGTATCACGATCAGCCGCATCGAGCGCGGCCTGCCGGCCGGTCCGGCGGTGGTGCGGTGCATGCCCAATACCCCGGCCCTGGTCGACGAGGCGATGACGGCGATCAGCGCCGGTTCACACGCCGACGACGATCACCTCCAGCACGCCCAGACCCTGCTGGAGGCCGTCGGGAAGGTCGTACGGGTGCCCGAGTCCCAGCTCGACGCGGTGACCGCGCTGTCGGGCAGCGGGCCTGCCTATTTCTTCTTCCTGGTGGAGGCCATGATCGACGCCGGGATCCTGCTCGGACTGCCCCGGGCGCTCGCGGCCGATCTGATCGTCCAGACCGCGGTCGGCTCCGCGGTCATGCTGCGGGACTCCGGGGAGCACCCGGTGCAGCTGCGGGAAGCCGTGACCAGCCCCGGCGGCACCACCATCTCGGCCATCCGCGAGCTGGAAAATCATGCCGTCCGGGCCGCTCTGATCGCTGCCATCGAAGCAGCTCGGGACCGGTCGGTCGAACTCGGCCGCGCCGCAGAGCACGGCTAGAGGTCAACAGAACCGGGACTTTTCGAGCTCCGAACCGTCGACCAGGGCCCCGCGTGACGAGTACGATCGGCACTGCGAGGGGTAGTCGGCACGCCGAAGCTGAGAAAATAGTGATCATCTTGTGAAGAACACCCATCGCACGAGCCCCACCTGTACCGCTACTCTCACCCGAGCACGTGCGTGTCAGGTTGCCGGCGGGGAAGCCGGCGCACTGTCACGTGCCAAAAGGTGTGTGACGAATGACTAAGTCCTCAGAGGGACTGCACGAGGTGCGTTTCCTCACCGTGGCCGAGGTGGCCGCGGTGATGCGTGTCTCGAAGATGACGGTGTACCGCATGGTGCACTCCGGAGAGCTGCCCGCGGTGCGGGTCGGTCGCTCCTTCCGGGTGCCTGAAAAGGCCGTTCAGGATTACCTGAAGGGCGCGTTCTTCGAAGCCGGCTGACGCACGGTAGGGTCGGTGGCTACTGACGCGTGTATTCACGCGTATCAATCGTGCAAGTGAGGTCAGGTTAATGGGTTCTGTCATCAAGAAGCGGCGCAAGCGGATGGCCAAGAAGAAGCACCGCAAGCTGCTGAAGAAGACGCGCGTCCAGCGCCGCAACAAGAAGTAGCGCGGTCCTTCGGGTATCCCCGCACCTCGAGCTGCCTCGACCGGCTCTCCGCGCATCGCGTGGGGAGCCGGTTCGCGTCTCGGGTGAGTTACCGCCGCCGGACCGCCCGCACCCGCGATGCTCACCTGTCCGAAACCCTGCGGAAAGCTTCACCTGCTCTACTGGGCTCACCTTCGCCGAGGAACCCGAAAATGGGGTGCCCGCCGGTCCCTACTATCGAGTAACTTAGAGCTGCGGGGGCAAGACACCGAGACGATCAATCGCCGGGGGTAACCATGGCAAGCGTCGTACTGGTCACCGGGGTCAGCCGCTACCTGGGCAGCAGGCTGGCCGGTCGGCTGGCCGCCGACCCGTCGATCGAGCGGGTCATCGGAGTGGACACCGTGCCGCCCGTCCGGGCCGATCTCGATCTGCTGGGCCGCACCGAGTTCGTCCGCGCCGACATCCGTAATCCACTCATCGGCAGGGTCATCAACCAGGCCGGGGTCGACATCGTGGTGCATGCATCGGTCACCGCCACCCCGCACGGCGCCGGCGGCCGGACCCCGATGAAAGAGATGAACGTCATCGGCACCATGCAGTTGCTCGCGGCCTGCCAGAAATCCGACACTGTCCGGCGGCTGATCGTGAAGTCGACCACGGCCGTGTACGGCACCTCATCGCGCGACCCGGCGATCTTCACCGAGGACATGTCGGCCAGGTCGCTGCCGGCCAGCGGCTATGCCAAGGATGCGGTCGAGGTCGAGGGATACGTCCGGGGATTCCTTCGCCGCCGGCCCGACATCGAGGTCACTCTGCTGCGATTCGCCAACTTCATCGGGCCCTTCATCGACACGCCGCTGGCCCGGTATTTCCAGCTGCCGGTCGTTCCCACCGCCTTCGGCTTCGACCCGCGAGTGCAGCTATTACACGAGACCGACGCCATCGAGATTCTGCGACTGGCCGCCACCTCCTCCCGCCCGGGCACCTTCAACGTCGCCGGGGATGGTGCGCTGTTGCTAAGCCAGGCCATTCGGCGGGCCGGCCGGGTAGCTCTGCCCGTCCCAACGCGAGCGGTGTCCATGGTGGGCCGGCTGATCCGGCGCAGCGGCATGGTGGACTTCTCGCCGGAACAGATGCAGTTCCTCAATTTCGGCCGGGTGGTGTGTAACGCCCGCCTCAAGCGCGAGTTCGGCTACCGACCGGGATATACCACGGCCGAGGCGTTCGAGTCCTTCCTGACCGGACGGCCCGTCGACCCGGTCATCAGCCCCAGCGCGGTCCGTGCGGGTGAAATGGCCCTCGCGGGACTGCTGGGAATTCGTGCCGAGCGGGACGTAAGGCTGCCGACCGAACCCGGCGACCTCACCACCCAAGCCGACAGACCCGCGCCAGCCGACAGACCCGCGCCGGCCGACAGACCCGCGCCCACCAGCAGACCTGCACAGGCAGGCGGACCGGCCCGGGCCGGCGGCACGCGGACCGGCAGCGGGCGTAAACGGACACCGGCACCGTTCGGCGTGGTGCGCCATGGCTGAGGCCCAGGTCATCCGATTACGCGGCGGCGACTCGCGCGGCGATGCGAACACCTCCGCCGGCTCGGTGAGCCAACCGGGCGAGAGCATGGCAGCCGAGGCGAGCATCTCCCGCGATCAGCCCGGCGGCGATCGTCCGGCCGGCTCCTGGGAGCGCAAGGCGGCCGCCGGCCTGGCCTTCCTGCGCCGCCGGATCACCGGTGAGTACGAGGTGGACGAGTTCGGCTTCGATCCGGAGCTGACCGAGTCGGCCGTCCTTCCGGCGATGCGGCAGCTGTACCGCAGCTGGTTCCGGACCGAGGTCATCGGGGTGCACAACATCCCAGCCGATTCCGGCGCGCTGATCGTGGCCAACCATGCCGGGGCCCTGTGGGCGCTCGACGGCGTGATGGCTGCGACCGCGGTGCATGAGGAAACCCCGGATCATCGGTTCCTGCGGATGCTCGGGGCCGATCTGCTCTTCACCACGCCGGTGCTCGGGTCGCTGGCCCGCAAGACCGGTTCTACGCTGGCCTGCAACCCGGACGCCGAGCGGTTGCTGTCCATCGGGGAGCTCGTGGGCGTGTGGCCGGAGGGGTTCAAGGGAATCGGCAAGTCGTTCAACGAGCGGTACAAGCTGCAGCGCTTCGGCCGCGGCGGGTTCGTCTCGGCGGCGCTGCGCACCGGAGCACCGATCATCCCGACGTCGATCGTCGGTTCGGAGGAGATCTATCCGATGCTGGGCAACGCCAAGACGCTGGCCCGGGTCCTGGGGTTGCCGTACTTCCCGTTGACGCCTACGTTTCCCTGGCTGGGCCCGCTGGGTATGATTCCGCTGCCCTCGAAGTGGTACATCGAGTTCGGTGATCCGATCGAGACCGCGCAGTACGGTCCGGAGGCAGCCGATGACCCGATGCTGGTGTTCGAGCTGACCGACCGGGTCCGCGAACAGATCCAAGGCAACCTCTACCGGCTGCTCATGCAGCGCCGATCCATCTGGCGTTGAGCCCGGTGGCCAAGAATTCAGCGGGGTTAGCGGCGGTCGAGGTCGAACTGGCGACGGCCGTCCCGGTCCATCCGCACGCGGCTGCGTTCTTCGATGTCGACAACACTGTGGTGGTCGGCGCGTCGATCTTCCATTTCGCCAAGGGTCTGGCCGCCCGGAAGTTCTTCTCCACCCGCGACCTGAGGAGGTTCGTCTGGCAACAGGTGAAGTTCCGGGCCAGCGGCGAGGGTGCCGAGAACATCGCGAAGGCCCGCGAATCCGCGCTGGCCTTCGTGGCCGGCAAATCGGTCGCTGACATCGTCGCGGTATCCGAGGACATCTACGACGAGACGATCGCCGAACGGATCTACTCCGGCACCCGAGCCCTGGCCCAGTTGCACCTCGACGCAGGCGAGCGGGTCTGGTTGGTCACCGCGACTCCGGAGGAGTTGGCCCAGATCATCGCGCGGCGGCTGAATCTGACCGGTGCCATCGGCACCCGCGCCGAGCACGTGGACGGTTTGTTCACCGGGCACCTGGTCGGCGATCTGTTGCACGGCGAGGCCAAGGCGGCCGCGGTACGCCAACTGGCCGAGCGTGAGGGCTTGGACCTCTCGTTGTGTGCGGCCTATTCCGACTCGATCAACGACATGCCGCTGCTGTTGCTGGTCGGGCATCCGGTGGCCGTGAACCCGGACTCGGCGCTGCGCGATGAGGCGCGGCGCCGGGGTTGGGAGATCCGCGACTTCCGCACGGGACGTAAGGCGGCCAGGGTCGGCATCCCCGCCGCATTGGTGCTGGGGGCAGCAGCGGGCGTGGTGGCCGGCGGAATGGCCATCGGACGCAAGCAACAGTGGAGCAGGCACCCCGGCCGAACGGACTGATCGACCTCAGTTGAGGTGGATCAGTCCGGGCACGTGGATGGAGGGCAACGGCACCTCGGCAGTCACCCCGCCGCTGCCGACTCCGACGCTCACGTGGGGCAGGGTTGTCCCGAGACCGTCGCTTCCGCCGGTGATCGGAAGGCTCGGGGTGGCCGTCGCGCCGCCGGGGGTTGTCGGGCCGACACCGTTGCCGACACTCACGCCACCGCCGTTGATGCCGCCGGAGGCACCGCCTGTTCGGGTGCCGCCCGTGCCGCCGGCGGGGCCGGAGCCGTTGGGAACCGTTCCGGCGCCGGAACGGTTGCTCGAGCTGCCGCCCGACCCGGACTGTCCAGCCGGCGCCGATCCGCCCGGAGATCCGGGGGAGCTGCCCGGAGCCGATGCGCCCAGGGATTTGCAGGGCGAGCACGGCACCGGGCCGAGGTCATCCGATCGTGTCTGGGACAGGCACGCGCAGCCGACTTTGCTCTTCAGCTCTGCCGATCGGGTCTCGATGCGCTTGAGCAGCGTGAGCGATGCCTGAACCCGGGTCCGCAGGTCACCGGCCGGGAGTCGAGACGAGATCGAGCTCAGCTTGGCCCGCTGTCCGACCGTCCAGGTTTGGAGTTTGCTGAGTGGCGCTGCCGACTGCTGAGCGACGGTGGCCTTGCCCAGCAGCTGCATTCCGCTTCGACTGTCGCTGTCCAGACTGTCGAGGGTGTCCTTGACCAGGGACACTGTGCGGCTGCTGGGCTGGCCTGCCGCGACGGCTCCACCGGGACCGGCCGCCAGAGCCGAAGGCTTGCCGAGCAGCTTCGTGACCTCATCGGCCCGGGTCGTGGCGAACCGGAGGTAGGTGTAGCCCTTGTCGACGTCCCCGCCGGCCACCGATAGCTTCAGGTTCTCGCTGGCGCGCTTGACCCCGTACAGGGAGTCGCCGGGCAAGGAGCCGCTGGACATCCACAGCGCGGCGCCGAGCATCAGCGCCAGCACGGCGGCAGCTGAGGCCAAGCCCAGAATCGGCCGGCGCAGCGCGCGCGCGGCGCCCCGCAGCGTCGTCCGTCCGGTATGTACCGCGGCGCCGGCAGGACGACGGGCGAGCGCCGAGGACTTTCCGGCCGCGGTGGCGACGTCACCGGCGGACTCAGCCACGATGCGGGCGGTGATGGCGACCAGCTGGGCCCGCAGCTCCGACTTGAACCTGCGGTCGGGCTTCGGTCCGACCGGTAACACGCGGAGCCGGGCGATCAGATCTGATTCGAACGCGGTGGCGCGCCCACGCCCGCCCGAGGCGAAGCGGCCGGCACTCATGAGGCTGCCCGAGCAAGGGCTCCGGCGGTGCGAAGCTCGACTGGACGCCATCGGGACGCGCCGACGACGACGCTGACCCGGCTTGGCGGATCTGGAGACATTCCTGGTTCGTAGCTCGATTCTCGGACGGCTCGACGGGCACCACTGATTGCGTGGCGTGCTTGCATCGAGTCAAACGACAGCAGGGCCTGGTCGGTTACTGCACGGGCCGGAATTCTTGGAGTCACCTGAGCTCATCACCGACCATGACCGCGAGCCGCTTGACCGCTCGATGCTGCAGCGCCTTGATCGCGCCGTCGTTCTTGCCCATCACCTCAGCGGTCTCGGCTACCGATAATCCGTGCAGGAAACGCAGTACCAGGCATTCCTTCTGTTCGTCTCCCAGCGTGTTGAGGGCTTGCATCAACCGCTCGTTGGTGAGATGGGTCAGCACGGCACTCTCGGTGCTGGCCACCCGATCGTCACCTTCGATGAGGTCACCGGTGGTCATTTCGAGCCGGAAGCGGGCCGACTTGGTGTGGTCGAACACGATGTTCCGAGCGATCGTCATGAACCAGGCCCCGATGTCGCGGCCCTGGTAGTTGATCGTCGAGATGCGACGCAGCGCTCGAAGGAAGGTTTCGGAGGTGA
The DNA here is from genome assembly GCA_030840445.1 of Pseudonocardiales bacterium. Classification (GTDB taxonomy): domain Bacteria; phylum Actinomycetota; class Actinomycetes; order Mycobacteriales; family Jatrophihabitantaceae; genus Jatrophihabitans_A. Next base: position 622 of record JAVEEN010000389.1, on the reverse strand, counting down.
AGTCCTCAGCCAGGCCCCGGTCGTTCACGCGGTAGAAGATGAAGCGGAACACCGAGTCGACGTAGCGGTCGTACAACTGGCCGAACGCATCTCCGTCGCCTGCCTGCGCCGCCTTGACGAGCTCCCACATTTCCGAGTGTTCGGCGTCGACCTCATCGCTGGAATCATCTTCGGCTCCGGCTGGTGACCTTCCGCCGGGCGCGTCGTTAGAAGTACTGGACGACAGCCGACGCGCCGCGTGTGGCAGCCGCATGGACGAATCGACGGCCGCCATCTTTCGGCGGCCAGACTCGTGGACCGCCATCGCCACGAGCCCTATCAAGGCATGCCAAGGTCCGGCCTCCGCGGGACCTACCGCGGCGACGCTGGGCAACGTCATATCCCGTCTTCCATTCGCCGAACGTATTAAATCGCTGTTTGAAGGTACCTTCGATTGCGTTTAGTGACGAGCCTTGACCGAACGGTAGTTGGTCAGTCCCGTAGCTTGGTCAAACCTATGGCTCGTCGAACGTTATGCCGCCTGATCGCCAAGGAGAACCGGTGACCGCTTCCGACCGTCCCCGATCAATCGGAGATCTGTTGCGGCGCGCTGCAGCGGATCGTCCCGGGGCGACCGCGATCG
>JAVEEN010000356.1 GCA_030840445.1 Pseudonocardiales bacterium | reverse complement strand
GTGGTATCTCTAAGTAGCGACGACCAACTGTACGTAGTCAGAGGTAGGTAGATATTGCCTTTATGCCCCATGTTCCAAGATCGACAGCGCTTCGTTTGTCCTTCATCTCTATTTCATAACGACATTTATCAAACCTGCTCCCATCCAGCTGGGTGTAACGCGACGAGGCCGGCCGGCGCTGAAGAATGGGGCTGTGCGGCCGGGACGCCACGGGCCCGCGGACGATGAGGGGTGTTGTGTTCATCTGGGCACGTGGACGATCCGAACTGAGCGAGCTGTGAGGTCGTCGCCCGGCATTTCAGAGGTTAGGACGGGGACGGCTGAACTCGGAAGTGAGGTTGTTCTCGCCGCCCAGGCCGGGGACGAGGTGGCGTTTGGCCAGCTGTACCTCGACGTGCAACCTCGGTTGTTGCGTTACGCCGCCAGCTTGATCGGCCAGGACGCTGAGGACATCACGGCTGAGGCGTGGCTGCAGATCGCGCGGGACCTCCATACCTTCAGTGGAGACTTGGACGGCTTCCGTGGCTGGGCCGCACGGATCGTGCGCAATCGCGCGCTGGATCTGGCCCGCGCCCGTGCTCGGCGACCCGTCCAGGTCACCGATCTCACCGCGCTGCTCGATCGTCCGAGCGAGCACGACACTGCGATCATGGCTGCGGACAACCTGTCCACCGCGGCAGCAGTCGCGCTGATCGCCAGCCTGCCACCGGACCAGGCTGAAGCCGTCATGCTGCGTGCCGTCGTCGGGCTGGACACGAACGCCGCCGCGCTGGTGCTGGGCAAGCGAGCGGGCGCGGTCCGCATCGCCGCCCACCGAGGCCTCAAGACGCTGGCTCGAAGGCTGGAACAGTCGCGTTCGTCCGGCTCCGACGATCTCCCCGTTGGCATTGACAGGGGCATTGATGTGTAACGGCAGATCGCCGCGTGACGCTGAACGGAATGAGATGCGAACCCACCGATCACACCTGTCGCGGGCTGACCTCGAGCGGATGCTCGACGGTCAGTCGGCTCACCCTGCTGCCCTTGCCCAACTGCTGTCCGCGGCAAGGGCAACCGGTACGGACGCCGACAGCGCCGGTCTGCAAGCCGCCCTCGCGGTGTTCGCGAGCGTCTCACCCAGCCCTGTGACCACCGAGACCGCCCGGAGACGTTCCATGATGAAAACTCTTGCCGCGAAGCTGCTGGCTGCGAAGCTGCTCACCCTCGGCGGTGTCGCCGTCGCGGCAACCGGTGGCGTCGCGCTGTCAGCCTGGACCGGTCACCTTCCCGACCCGCTGCCGCATTCCTCGCACGCCTCAGATACCGCTCGGCAGGCCGTTGCCGCAGCACATCCGAGCGCCCCGTTGCCTACGTCAGCCGCCGCCTCGTCAAGCTCTTCTGCGTCGGATTCGGACGCCGCCTCGGTAAGCCCCTCAGCGACCGCAACCACCGCTCGTGCGGCCGGGACGCCGTCGCCGTCCCTCGTCGGCTTGTGCCACTCCTGGCTCGCCCGTCCGCACTCCGCGGGCAAAGCCGATCAAAGCGCCGCCTTCACCGTTCTGGTAACGGCGGCAGGGGGCACCAGTTCGGTCAACGCCTACTGCACGAGCCTGCTCGCGGCCACGCCCTCGGCGTCCGCGACCGGCACCACCCCGTCCCCGTCGCCGACCCATCCGACCCATCCGACCCATCCGACCGGCAAGCCCAGCACGGTGCCCTCCGCCAGCCACCCCACCGGCAAGCCCAGCACCGTGCCCTCAGCGAGTCATTCGACCGGGCACTGACGTAGGCGCGGCCGGGTAGTCACCTCTGCCGTGTGCGCACCGTTCGGGTGCGCTGATGCAGGTCGCGCGTCATTCGGCGCGGTTCCGAGGAGTGCGTAGTGACGATGCGCATCTCCGATGAGGACCGCTGGCATCAATGGTCTACGTGGTATTCAACAGCCCGTGCCGATGTCGCGACCCTGGTCGGCAATCGCTCGACCTGGACCAACCTCGAAGCAGTTCTTTCTGAAACCGGCGACTCGAGGCTGCGGGAGTCGGCGAGTTGGGTGAGCCTCGCCTACATCCAAATGCAGTTCTTGGGCGTGACTCGACAATGTGACCGAACCGGTCGGCGCGCCACTCTTGGCTGCCTGCTCCGCGAGATGTCCCTGCGACCCGAGATCGCCTCAAGGTGGTCGACCCAGGGACCGATCGTTGCCCAGGCCGAGGAAGCTGCTCGGTTTTCCGACCGGACTGAGTTCCTCATCGGTGACGCGCATCAGATAGCTGGCGCAGTCGTCGCGGCCGACGTGGACATGCTGAACCGAGAAACGGCCGCGGCTCGGGCGCTGGCGAAGAGACCGACGATCAGTGCCGACGTTCGCGATACCAGCCAGGCTGCTGTGAAACAGCGAGATCGCGCGCACATAGACCGTGCTGTCGATGTTCTGCAGCGGCTCATTACGAAGTACGGCGGACTCTTTGATTCTGCCCACCCGCTCTTCCCCTGAGTGCGGCCTCGGTCCCTGGTGTGGGCCGAACGGACGACACCGATGTCGGCCGGTCAGCCACAATACGAGCCCTCGCCTTGAGGAGGCACTTCCTTTACCTTATATTCACATGAAGGTGGAGTTGATCTATCTTGAACGGGCAGGAGATCCCGATGACAGCAACCGATGCGAGGAAACTGGCTGGGGTCAGGCCGGTCCGGTCGCGGCTTGCTGGAGCCTCCACGGTCGGCAGTGCCGTTCACTCATGAGCCTCTCCCGATTGCGAGTCAGTAAGCGGCCGGCGAAGGTGCCCCCGATCGGTGTGGGGTCTGCCCGTCGTCGGGGTCGGGAACGAGGAGCGGCAGCAGTCGAACTTGCTCTCCTCACGCCGGTCCTGCTGCTGTTCGTCCTCGGAATCATCGACTTCGGTCGTCTCTGGTACACGCAGATCAGTCTGAGCCAGGCCGCACGGGAGGGCGCCCGACTAGA
>JAVEEN010000335.1 GCA_030840445.1 Pseudonocardiales bacterium | reverse complement strand
CGTCGCCGTCGAGCTCGTCCTTCGCACGGGTCGCCTCGATCGTCAACGTGCGCCCTTCGATGGTGACGTTCAGGCTCTCCGGGGCCAGGCCGGGCAGATCGATCCGCAGCAGCAGGTCCTCGCCGCGACGCAGCAGATCCATCGGCATCGCCAGCGTCGCACCCGTGTTGCCGGTGTTTGCGGGGTTTCCGGAGCCCAGCAGTCCGCGGCTGAGCCGGTCGAACTCGGTGAAGAACGGATCGACGCTGAGCATCTCCTCGAGCAGTGTCATGACTGGTCACCTCCATCGTTGGTTCTGGTTGGTTGCCGCGGATGGCCTCTCGTCGAGGTGGCCATCCGCGACGCGCCGAGTATAAGAAAGCTCCTACTGAAGTTGCACGTTCTCTCAGGCCGGTGTTATAACTCTTCGCAGCGGGACGGGTTTCACAACCCGTTCCCACCGCATGGTCTGACCGCATCGTGTAAAGGAGGACTGTCATGGCTGTCGGACTTCTGATCATCCGTGTTGTGCTGGGCGTGGTGCTGGTCGGGCACGGTGCCCAGAAGCTGTTCGGCTGGTTCGGCGGGCCGGGGCTCACCCAGACCGGCGACTTTTTCGACTCGGTGGGGCATCGTCCTGGCCGACGGATGGCTGCCCTGGCAGGGCTGGCCGAGGTCACCGGCGGCGCGTTGCTGGCGCTGGGTCTGCTGACCCCGCTCGGGGCCGCGATCGTGATAGGGACGATGATCGCTGCCGCGGCGGTGCACGCCGCGAATGGTCTGTGGGCCTCGGCCGGTGGGTATGAGCTGCCCGGCCTCTACGCCGTGGCCGCGACCGGGTTGGCCTTCACCGGAGCGGGTCGCTACTCGCTGGATCACCTGCTCGGGCTGTCCTGGTCGTGGCCCTACGGCATCGGCGCACTGGTAGTCGGCCTGCTCGGCGCGTTGCCTCTGATCGCACGAAGCCGGCGGCGCCTTGCGCAGTCACAGCCGCGCGAGGACCACCGCTCGCACCAGCCACCTACGCCGGTAGCTGCATGATCCACACCAACGCTGCTGGTGCCGTGGCGGGGTCATTCCCGAGCCGCGGCACCAGCCATCCGGAAACCGAGTGACAACTGATGAGAGTTCCGGGCGTTGAGCCGGTGAAGCTGTCGATCGACGAGAAGACTGCGCCGGTTTTCACCATCGGCCAGGTCGCGGACATGCTGGCCGTGCAGCAGGCTTTTCTTCGCCGCCTCGATCGGGAAGCCGTGGTTCGTCCTGCCCGATCTGAGGGCGGTCAGCGCCGCTACAGCCGTGACCAGATCGACCAGGTCGCCGAGATTTGCATCCTGATCGGCGAAGGCCTCACCCTCGCCGGGATACGCCGAGTCCTCGAACTTGAAGCCCGAGTAACCACTCTCGAGGCCCAAGTCGCCAGCCAGCACGCGGACGAGGCGCAGTAGGTGTCGCTTACGCCGCGAATGGATAGCCGGGGCTTCTGAGACCCGCCACTTGCAGCGCGCGGCCGACGTCGCCGGCGGTGACGATTCCTACCACAGCACGGCGCGCAGCACTCTTCCTCCGTCGAGCGGCGCGGCCGGTACCAGGTTGAAGATCACCAGGATCACGTTTATCCCCACCAGGTAGGCGAAAACGGCAACGGGCAGCCCGTGGGCGCCGGCTAGCAAGAGCCCCGACGCGCCGGCACCGAAGACGACGCCAAGGGCGAGGCCGGTCAGCGGTCCCGCTGCCGCGATCCGCAGGCCGGCACCGGGTGAACGGGGCTCGCCCCTGAGCTGGGCGACGCCGCCTAGCAGCCACAGGGTGATGCTCTCGACCCGTATGCCGTTGCGGCGGGCCAGGACCGCATGCGCGAGCACCGAGGCGAGGGACAGCACGGTTGCGATCGCAGCGGCGACAAGATATGCACCGGTACTTCTGCCGGGCAGCACGAGCGGGAACCGGCCGTACGGGAGTTCGACAATCAGGATCGCCACGAACACGAGCACGCTTTGGTTGACATCGAATCGCACACCGGCGATCCGACCAAGAGGCACGGACGACCTCATCGAATCCTCCCGACCCGTTCTGATGCCGCGGCGGCGCGTGTCCGCCGATGACCCGCGGGCTACTTGAGAGCCTCGAGCATTCCGTGCAGGTGCGCGGCGGCGTTCTCGATGTCGATGTGCTTGTACTGTCCGGCGCGCGATTCCGCTGACAGCACGGCGCACCGGTGCACCCGCTCGAAGTCGCCGTACGGGAACTTGTACCTGCCTTTGGTTTCTTCGTTCGCTTCGTCGTCTTCGCCCAGGAACCACTTGGCGTACTCGCCGAAGCCGTGCTCTTTCAGGTAGTTGTTTTCCTCCTCGGCTGACGGTTGGTGTTCACTCCATGCGTCCCGCTCATCGATGACGGTGAGGTGTTGCACGATGAGCTCCTGTGCGTGCTGGTACCCGGTGCGGTTCAACTTCGTTGCCATGTCCTTATCCCTTCAACTGTCGCTTCAATGCGGGTCTGGGAATCACGCGATGCTGTGCGCGATGGACACGTTCACCTTGCGGTGGGCTTGTCGTTAGTCGAGCCTGGCTGGTGCTCAGGGCGGGGCAACGGCTTGAGGTGCTGGACGAACCAGTCGGTGGCCAGCTTCGCGACTAGGTCGAGTGCGCCCGGTTCTTCGAACAGGTGCGTCGCCCGGGGAACGATCTCCAGCCGACTTGGGCCACCCAGTTTGGCCATCGCAAGGTTGTTGAAGTCAAGGACATCGTGGTCCCGCTCGCCGACGATGAGCAGGGTGGGCTGGTGTACCAGGCGCAGTACGTCGCCGGCGAGATCCGGGCGGCCGCCTCGCGACACAACCGCCTGCACCCATACCGGCCGGGCAGCGGCGGTGAACAGTGCTGCGGCCGCGCCGGTACTGGCGCCGAACAGGCCGATGCCTCGCCCCGAGGTGGTGTCATGCTCAGCCAGCCAGTCCGTGATCGCGGTCAGCCGATCGGCGAGAAGTCCTATGTTGAAACGGAATTCGGCCGTGACCGCGTCTCGCCGTGCCTCGTTTTGGGTGAGCAGGTCGACCAGGACGGTGCCCAATTCGGCAGTGTGCAACTGATGGGCGACGGCGCGATTGCGCGGGCTGAGCCGGCTGCTGCCGCTGCCGTGTGCGAACAGCACGATGCCGGGTGACGTCTCAGGCACGGTGATGTCTGCTTCGAGCGACACCGGACCGGCTGGGATCGGTCGAAGCTCCTGAACCGCTTTCACGTCGGCCTCCTAGGGCTAGCGCCGTCGCATCCGCTCGATCGGGGATGCGGTCACACGGCGAACGGGTAGGTTTCCGGTGGTTCGTCCTGATCCCAGCCGGCGCTCCGCTCCAGCGGCTCCAGGGCGCGCGTTTCGTCGAGGTGTATGACGGCGTCAAACTGGCCGGAGACCCTGGCCCGGAAGTAGTGGCTTCGGCGCTCGGTCTGCGGCCGATAGATGACGCCGATGGCCCTTTCCAGCCGCGCCGAGCTGAGCACCTCGGCGGAATCAGGCGACGTGGCGAAGGACAGTAGGAAGGCCTTCTCTCCGGTGTTGTGAAACAGGTCCTCAACACTGTCTGCCAGCGCGGGCCGCACCCTCTTGCGTTGGGCCGGCGCGCCCCAATCATCTGCCGCAGTGACCGTCCCGGTGTACGTGGTGAACCCGATCGACCGGCAGTCACCCGGATGCCGCTCGCGGACCAACTGGCCGACGTTCAACTCTCCTCGCATGCCGGCCTCGGTCGCCCGGGCATCGCCCAGATGAGAATTGTGTTCCCATACCACCATCTTCGGCGGCTCCTGACGCTGGTTCCGGAGGTGCTCGCTGAGCGCGTCGAGGGTGTCGGCCATGTGCCGATCGCGCAGATTCCAGGACGACACCCGGCCTCCGAACATCGCTCGGTAGTACTCGGCGGCGCCCTTCACCACCCGGGCATTCTGTTCCGCGTAGAACTGGTCGTCCTCGGCCAGCAGCCCGTGATGTCTGGCGTAGTGCAGGCCGTTTCGTTGCAGTTCTGCCAACTGGTCGACGATCTGCTGCTCGCAGGTCTCCCCGGCGCCGAATGCGGCGGCGTAGCCGTAGGACTGCCCGTCATCACCGGCGTACTGATCGAAGCAGGAGTACCGCTCACGAGCTCTCGCTGCGGCCTGCGGGTCGATCGCCTCCAGGTAGTTGATGACCTCCTCCATTGAGCGGTACAGGCTGTACACGTCCAATCCATAGAAGCCCACCTTGGAAGCCTCATCGCCGCTGACGTGGTCGTTGTGTTCCCGCAGCCATCCGACGAAGTCGAGTACGACGGTGTTGCGCCACATCCAGGTCGGGAAGCGTTCGAATCCACGCAGCGACTCCTCCCCGGCCATATCGTCACTGCGGTCGCGGACGTACCGGTTCACCCGGTAGGCGTCGGGCCAGTCGCCCTCGACCGCGACTGCAACGAAGCCCTTTTCCGCTATGAGGTGACGGGTCATCACCGCCCGTGCCCGGTAGAACTCGTGCGTGCCGTGCGAGGCCTCTCCAATCAGGACGTAGTGCGCATCGCCGACCAGGTCGAACAGATCCCCGGAAGAAGGCGTACCTTCGCTCACTGGCAACGCCTCCGCCCGGATCGCCTGGCCTTCGGTCGGCGCGGCCTGTGTCGCGGCAGCGATTGTGGATTGGGCGGCGTGCAGCAGGTCACGGACCTCTTCGTCGGTGGTCTGGTTGAAGTCCCAGTAGGAGGCGCCGACCGCGAAAAACGGCGACGGCGTCGTCGCGCAGATGACGTCATCCACCATTTCTGCCAGCTCGTGGCACGTCGACTCCGGCGCGGCCGGGACGGCGACGACCATCCGACCCGGCCGATACCGGCGCAGCGCCTGGATGGCAGCGCGCATGCTGGCTCCGGTCGCCAGTCCGTCATCGACCACGATAATCGTCTTGCCACGAAGGTCCAGCCGAGGCAGACCGTCCCGGTAGGTGCGTTCACGGCGCAGCAGTTCTCGCGCCTCCTGTTCAGCAACCCGTTGGATCACCTCTGGACCGATGTCCAAGCCGCGCACGACGTCCTCGTTGACCACGACTGCCCCGCCGCTCGCGATCGCGCCCATCGCCAGCTCTTCCCGGCCAGGTACGCCGAGCTTGCGAACGAGAAACACATCGAGTGGAGCACCGAGCGCTGTGGCGATCTCGTACGCCACCGGCACACCGCCACGCGGCAGCCCCAGCACAATCACGTCCGGCTGATTGCGGTAATCATCGAGCAGACGGGCCAGCACACGACCGGCGTCCCGTCGGTTCTGGAAAAGGCGCTCGCGCATGGATGCCTCCGAGCCCGGGTGCGAACGCGGGGCAACCGCAGGCACCGGGTCAACAGCGCTGCGCCCCGGCCACCTCGCTCAAGTGGACTTGCCGGTCGAAGCCTACGTCGCTCCGGAGCGCATGGAATCCCGTAATCAGGTGACGGGCGCGGGCCGGGTCGCTAGGCCCTCGCGCGCTTGGCCAGTCCGTCGACGAAGAGGTCAAGCAGGAGCTCGAAGCGCTCGTCTGCGTCACCGTTGGTGAAGTAATCGGCTAGGTCGACGAGGTTTGGGAAACGGTTGCGCGGAAGCACGGCGATGTAGTCGCGCACCATGTTCGGCTCACCTGGCGGGGGTGCTTCGCTATTAGTCGGCGGGAGGTCGGGTGTTTCGTCGAGCGTGAACCCGTTTACGACGGCGATCAGCTGGTCGGGCACGCCTCCGGCGCGCATGATGGCGAGCATCGTGCGAGCACGGCCTCGGCGTGCCTACAGGTCCAGCGATCGCGGCGATCGTCATCTTCCGCCTGGTTAGCTATTGGCTCCCGATCCTTCCGGGCCTGATAAGGCGATCGGTGATCGGCTGGCGTCGCAAGCGTGCGGACGGTGACGCGGAGAAATTACGGGTGCCTCGTTCGCGGCAGGTTGGCAAGGACCACCCGGGTCAGCTGCACGCGGGACCGAATGTCCAACTTGGTAAACGTGTGCTTGAGATGGGAGTCGATGGTGTGCTGGGAGAGGGAGAGCTTGCTCGCGATGGCGCGGTTGGTGAGCCCTTCCGAGACGAGGCCGGAGATCAGCATCTCCGCCTCGGTGAGGGAAGCCCAGCCAGGATATTGCTCGGCCGCCTTGGGCTCCTGCAGTTTCGGCGATCCCTTGCGCGGGTCGGCGAGCAGGTATCCGGGGTCTGGACAGTTGGCAAGGATTCGTTGGGCCTCGATGAGATGCTGGGCCGAGGCGGCGGCGTCGCCGAGTGATTCCTCAGCCATCGACAATGCGGTCAACATCTCGGCGACTTCCAGGCTTCTGGGGCCGCGTCGCACGTATTCCAACGCATGCTCGATGTGCTGTCTGCCGCGTGCGTTTTCTTGTTGGGTCAGGGCTAGCCAGCCTCGGGCGAAGCTGGCGCCCCAGCGGTCGAAATGCTGGCCGAGAGCGTTGTTTGCGCTCACGCTTTCCGATTGCGATGCGAGCCTTTCGGCCTCGTGTGGAAGGCCGTTGGCGGCCGCGATGATGGATTGAATCCCGTAGGAAATCATGGCATTGAGTACGTCACCGTCCTCGTCAGCGAGAACTATGGCGTTGCTGAGCATTTCCTGGGCAGCGCGGAACTGTCCGCTGCGGTAAAGACTCCAGCCGAGTACGGTGTGAGTCCCCGCCCGCCACGGCGCCGGAATGTGTCGCTGGCGGTTCGTTTCCTGAGCGATCTTCAACGACAGCGTGACCTCGCCGTCGGAGTAGGCGGCTGACCACTTGGTCAATCCGAGCAGGGCCCGGGTCGATGAGACAAGCTCTACGGAGACGCCTGGACGGTCTACGGCAGCCTCGGCCAGACCGGCCCAACGGCTCATTTCAGCGATCCGCCCGCCGGCGAACGCAACCATGGCGCGCGCCAGACACAGCCGTACATCTGCTTGGCAGCGCTCGACGCCGAGTGAATGTAGCCAGCCGAGAACGGTCTCCACCTCACCGTGCAGGCAGCTCCGAAGACTGTGGGTCGCGATCAGCTCGGCTGCCATTGCGCTGTCCTGGCTGGCAAGCGCGTGATGGACCGCTTCCTGGGGCTCGCCGTTTGCACTGTGCCACTCGGCGGCGCGGTGATGCAGTTCGCTCACGAGCTCAGGATGTGCGTGGTGCAGATCGGCGTTCAGCACGTCGCCGAACAAGTGGTGGTAGCGGTACGACGAGCGTTCACGGTGCTGCGGAACCAGGAAGAGCTGCTCGTCTTCGATGCGTCCCAGCAGTTCGGCCGAGTTGGCCTGACGGGTGACTGCATCACATACCGACGGATTCAATCTGTGCAGGATCGACGTCTGCTGAAGAAAGCTGCGAATCTCAGCGGGCTGACGATTCAGAACCTCGTCCTCGAGGTATTCCCCGATGCTACGGTCGCCGTCGGCAAAGCTGTTGACGCGATCATGCGGGTGCGGGTCAGCACCGATCGACAACGAGGCCAGGTGCAGTCCCGCCACCCATCCCTCGGTGCGATCGTAGATAATCTCGACTTCGGAGTCAGTCAACTCGGTGTGGCTCTGTGCCCGGAGTAGCTCGGCAGCCTCCGCACGCGACAGCCGCAAGCCATCGATGCGGAGGTCCACGAGTGAGCCGCGGGCACGGAGCTTGGCGACCGGCAATGCCGGCCTGCGCCGGCTCGCGATGACCAGGCGCAACATCGTCGGAAGGTGCTCGACGAAAAGCTGCACGCTCTGTTGGATCGCGCGGTTGGTGATCACCTGGTAGTCGTCGAGCACCAGGGTCACCGGCTCGTCCATCCCCATCAGCTCGTTCAGCAGGGCGGGCACGACGTCGTCGAGCACGGTCGGTTCGAATGCGGCGAGAAGTCGACTGGCGGCGCTGGAAAGCCCTGGATCGACCGTTGCGAGCGCAGCGAGCATGCATGCCCAGAATCGGGTCAGCTCATTGTCCGCGGGATCGATGGAGAACCAACCGCAGCGGTCCGGCCGTGGATCGCGTGCATGCCACAAAGCCAAGAGTGTCGATTTACCCCAGCCGGCGCCGGCGACGAGCAGGGTGACCTGGCCGGGAGCGGTCGCATCACTGAGGCGCTCGACATGGGCGCTGCGCTCGAGGGTGTGTGGTCGGACTCGCGGAGCCACGAACTGTGTCGGCATCAGACCGACAACCAAAGGTAGCCGTGCCGGGGACATCTGAGCTTTGCTCATGTCGCGAATCGGCCTCTGCTAGTCGCGTTAAGGTCCAGCGACGAGACTACTCCGGCGGGAGTCGCGCCTAAGCCCGCAGCGATCCCATTGCCGGATCGCGCTACCGGGGAGGAAGGTGCGGTGTAGGTAACGCGAAGCAGGGTGGTGTCGCACATGGCCGGTTCCGGAATCACCCGCCGTCTCGGATGGATCGTCGTGTTGGCGGTTGGAGTGGTGTTATTCGAGATCGAACGCCGTACGCTTATCAATACCGGCAATCCCAACTACGTACCGTCGTTGATCCTGTTGGGTGCCGCGGTGGTTCCCGCAAGTTTTGTGAGCTTCGTGTACGGACGTCGGCTGGAGTACGGGGTCGACGCAGGCACGCTGTTGCTCATCGCAGTGCTGGGCGGCGTGCTCGGCACGGTCGTAGCCGGTGTGCTCGAATACAAGACCCTGGTCACGCTCGGCACCCTGCCGATGGTCGCCGTCGCACTCACCGAAGAGGCGTCGAAGCTGATCGTTCCGCTGGCCGTGCTCGCGTTGCGCCGCTACCGATCGGTCGCGGACGGTCTGCTCGTCGGAGTCGCATCCGGCGCAGGTTTCGCGGCGCTCGAAACCATGGGTTATGCGTTCGTGGTCTTGATCGTGAGCCGCGGCAACATCCAGGCCGTGGACGGTGTGTTGCTGCTGCGCGGGGTACTCAGTCCCGCTGGGCACATGGCCTGGACCGGACTGACGTGCGCGGGTCTCTGGGCCACCGCACAGGCGAGGTGGTCAGGGCGCTCGATCGCCGGCTTCGTAGCGATCTTCGCTGTGGCCGTCGCCCTGCACGTCGCGTGGGACACGGTGGGCACCACCATCGGCTACGCGGTGGTCGGTGTGTTCAGCCTGACGGCACTAGGCGTCGTCACGCATCGGATCGCGGTGCAATCTCGACGGCTGGCCGCTGCCATCGGCTGAAACCCCTATACACGGGATGTGGCAGAGCGCTTCACGCGCGACGCTGGACACTGCCAGGTGCAGGCAGCGTCGCGTGCTCGCCCAGCAACCTCGTTCGAGCGTGGATCGTGCGTGCGCATTTCGGAGGTGCCTGCGCATTTCGGAAGGAGGACACGATGGCATTGCCAGTCCACAGGAGCCACACAGATGTCGCAGGAGAGTTCGGTCGATTGACCCAGCAACTGTCCCGCCTCTTCGACGAGGAGTGGGCAGCGCTACCAGCGGCACTCGGCGGCGAGGGTTTCACCCCGTTGGCCGACTTGGAGGAAACCGACCAGGAATTCGTTCTCGACATCGACCTTCCCGGGGTGCGGAAAGAGGACATGAACATCGAGGTCGATGGTCGTCGCCTGGTCATCAGCGGAGAGCGCAAACAGGTGGAGCGAAAGGGCTGGCTACGTCGGCAGGCTCGGATGTGGGGGAGCTTCGTGTTCGAGGTGACCCTGCCGGGTGAGGTTGACGAACAGAACATCGAGGCCAACATGGACGACGGTGTCCTGCACGTTCGCGTGCCGAAGAGGAGCGGTACCGCGCGCCGGCACATCGACGTGAGGTGAGGCGATGACGACCGGCACCCTGCGGCGCGTCGATGCGACATCCCAGCGCGACGTCCTGGCCGAGCGGGCGTGGGATCAACGGGTGCAGCCCAACGAGATCGGTGTTGTGGTCACCAGAACCTGATCACGGTGAACTCATTTGTCGATTGAGCGTGTGCGATCGCCCGCAGGATCGTCGTCGAACGATGAGTTCATCGTCTCCTGGCCGAACTGCGCCTCGATGAGGTGCACCGCCATCGCGCCTTCACCCACCGCGGAGGCGACCCGCTTGACCGATCCGCTGCGCACGTCACCGATGGCGAAGACGCCAGGCCAACTGGTCTCGAGCAGCTGCGGGCGCACATCGACACCTGCCGCTGCGGCACGCTCGCCGGTGAGGACGAATCCGTCCTGGTCCAGCTCGATGGTGTTGACCAGCCAGCTCGTGCACGGTGTTGCTCCGATGAACACGAAGAGGGCACCGACATCGAGCCGGTCACGTTCCCCGGTCGAGTTGTTCTCCACGACGAGCCCGGCGAGCGTTTGGTCGCCGAGCAGTTCACGGACCTCGGTGTGATACCTGACTTCGACATTGGGTATCGCGCTGATCTGGTCGATCAGGTACTGCGACATGTCGCGGTGCAGGTCACCATGTCGTACCAGCAGATAGACCTTCGGGACTGATTGCGCCAGGAACGACGCTGCCTGCCCGGCGGAATTACCGCCACCCACGATGGCCACCGGCTCCCGGGCACATTGCTGTGCCTCGAACCGGGTCGCGGCGTAGTAGATGCTGGACGTCTCGAATTCCGCCAATCGCGGCACGTCGAGCTTGCGGTAGAGGGCGCCGGTCGCAATGATCACCGATCGGCCCTCCACCGCGAGGTCCGCTTCGGCGCGCACGGTGTAGTGCCCATCAGCTCGCTGCAGTGCACGCGCCTCGCCAGGAATGGTGATCCGAGCGCCGAACTTCTCTGCCTGGATGGTCGCCCGGTCAGCTAGCTCAGCGCCGGAGATCCCGGCTGGGAAGCCCAGGTAGTTCTCGATCCGGGACGAGGTTGCCGCCTGGCCACCGGTGGCCATGGTGTCGAGTATCAGGGTGTGCAGCCCTTCCGATGCGCCGTAGACCGCGGCCGCCAGCCCGGATGGACCGGCACCCACCACGATGAGGTCGAACAGGTCGCGCTGACCGGGACGCCGACTCAGCCCAGTGGCTTCGGCCAGTTCGGCGTTGCTCGGATTGCGCAACACGTCGTGTCCGGGCACGATGACGATCGGAAGGTCCTGCGGCGAGATGCCGAGTTGACGCATCAGGGTCTCGGCGACCGCGTCGCGTTCGATATCCAGGAACCGGTGCGGCAATCGGTTGCGAGCGGCGAAGCTGCGGAGCCGTTGGGTCTCTGGCGACGTCCGGGTGCCCACGATGCGGAATCCGGACCCGGAGCTGATCAGCAACGACCGGCGAACCAGCAACGCACGAAGCAGCTGGTCTCCGAGCTCAATGTCATGCAGGACGAGTTCGCGCAGCCGTTCGGCCGGCACCGCGAGCACCTCTCCTGCCTGCAGCGCGGCCACCGTGACGAACTCAACCTGACCGGTCAGGATCGAAAGCCCGCCGAGGAAGCGACCCGGACCGTGCACCCGAATCAGCCGCCGCCGACCGTCATAGTCCTCGAACACCCCGAAACGGCCCTGCAGCACCACGTAGAAGTACTCGCTCGGCTCGCCCGCGGCCAGCAGCACCTCGCTGGGCGCAACCGTCCGCCGAACGCCGTACGCGCTGAGCGTCTCCAGTTGAGCTTTGCTCAACCGGGGGTACGCGCCGTGCAGATCGGGCGTCTCTGGCGGCAGCGTCGCTCGCAGCGAGGTGCGCGGCTCAGCGGAGCTCGACTGTTCAGACATAGGCCTGGTCGATGTAGCACCATCTCCACGACTCACCGGGCTCCAAGGACTGAACGATCGGATGGCCGACGTGGGCCGCGTGCGCACGGGCGTGCTTCATCGGAGAGGAATCGCAGCAGCCGACATGGCCGCAGGTCAGACACAGCCGAAGATGAAGCCACGGAGTGCCCAACCGCAGGCACTCCTCACATCCCTCCGGCGTGCGAGGTCGCACCGGCCGGACCAGACTCAGGTGCGGGTCGACTCCCACGAGGTTCGGCCTCATCGGCGCGCCCCCGTCGTGCCTCGCCGACCGCGGTCCGGTGCCCGAGGCGACTGATAGGGGAGGGGCACGTACTCGACGGATGGGCGCCGACCGCGAGGCTGCGGATACAAGCGCATCAGCTTGCGCACCAGGTCCGGCATGTCGGTCGACACCCTGAGTCCGATCGACTGAGCGCGTTTGGCATCGATCGGAAAGTCGTGCGTCCAGCGTCCGTCGCTGAGCATCTTGGCCAGCTCGGCTGCGTGCTCGGTGGCCAACGTCCTGCCCAGCAAGTCGCTGACGAAATCTTGAACCTGCACCTGTGCCTTGCGGGCGATGTCGGACAGGATCAACGTCTTGTCGTCGAGTTCATTGACGTCCTTGCGCTCGACAGCGGCGATGATCGAGGCCGCCGGATATTCGCCGAGTTGCGGGTCGACGGGGCCGAGCACGGCTGACGGGGCGAGCACGATCTGATCGGCGGCCATCGCGATCAGGGTGCCGCCGCTCATGGCGTAATGCGGTACAAAGACGGTCACCGGGGCTGGATGGTCGGCCAGCGCGGAGGCAATCTGCTCGGCTGCGAGCACCAGGCCACCCGGGGTGTGCAGCACGAGATCGATCGGCACGTCCTTGTCCGACATCTCGATGACGCGAATGAGGGCCTCCGAGTCGTCGATGTCGAGGAATCCACCGAACGGGATCCCCAGGAACGACAGGCCTTCCCTCCGATGGATCAGGGTGACCGCGCGCGAGCCCCGCTGTTTCTCCAGCAAGCGCAGTGCATGCGTCCGCTGCGAAGCGAGATATCTCTGCTGGAACAGTGGCTGCAGGCTCGACAGAACGAAGAACAGCCACAACAGGTCGAATGGGGTCATCGGCCACTCCTCACATCCGCATGACGGCCAGCCGCCACGTCGCGGCGGATGCGCCGATTGACTCAGCATGCGCGCGTGGCGACCGTCGCCACATCACTGGATCGCGGGGTCTTGCCGGAGTGAGGCGTTACCTAACGTGCACGATCGGCCGTTGCTCCGGATTGGGCTCGGCCTCCCGAAGCACCTCTCTGGTCACGAATGGCCAGCAGCACGGCCGCGATGATGGTGGCGACGTTGGTACCGCTCACCGGTGAGAGCCGAGCTCTGTCGAAATCCCGTGTTCTAGTGATGCGTTCGGCCCAGCTTGGGATGACGGTGGACTGAGTCGGTGCGGCCGGTCTGAGGAGCGAACATGACCACATCGCAAAGCAGGTCGGACCTGGGACGGGTGATCGGCTCGTACGCGAGCTACGAAGAAGCCCAGGCCGTCGTTGACACCTTGTCTGATCGGATGTTTCCGGTTGAGCATATCGCCATCATCGCCAGGGATCTGCACCTGGTGGAGCAGGTCACCGGGCGGCTGACCATCTGGCGCGCGGCGCTCGCGGGTGCTGCTATCGGCGCGTGGTTCGGGCTGCTCATCGGCCTGGTCTTCTGGATCGTCAGTCCGTGGGAACTCGGTGCGATGCTGTCGGCCTTGCCGCTCGGGATTGTCTTCGGCGCCGGCTGGGGGGCAGCAGCTCACCTCGCGAGCGGTGGTCGCAAAGACTTCAGCCCGCTGCGAGCGATGTCAGCCTCACGCTACGAAATCGTTGTTGACACTCCATACGCCGAGGATGCCCTCAGGGTGCTCGGCTCTCCACAACCTGCGTGACATCTCCGCGCCGCGGGGCGCTACTTCGAAGGAGGATCCGATGGCGAAAGCAGTCGGGATCGATCTGGGCACCACCAACTCCGTCATCGCCGCCACCGAAGGCGGCGGTCAGGTCGTCATCCCCAACGCCGAAGGAGCGCGCACCACTCCGTCGGTGGTCGGCTTCACCGACACCGGCGAGCGGTTGGTCGGGCAGATCGCACGACGCCAGGCCATCCTGAATCCAAAGGGCACCATCTATTCGGCCAAGCGGTTCATCGGGCGACGCTACGACGAAGTGACCAGTGAACTGGAAACCGTGTCGTTCGATGTTGTCCCGGGCCCGGACAACGCGGTCCGGTTCAAGGTCCACGGCAAGCTCTATGCGCCGGAAGAGATCTCGGCATTGGTCCTGCGCAAGCTCGTCGAAGATGCAGCGAAGTTCCTTGGCGAGCGCGTGACGGAAGCGGTCATCACGGTCCCGGCCCACTTCAACGACGCACAACGCCAGGCCACCAAGGACGCCGGCAAGATCGCCGGCCTCGAGGTGCTGCGCATCATCAACGAGCCGACTGCGGCGGCATTGGCCTACGGCATGGACAAACTGGCCAACGAGACGATTCTGGTGTTCGACCTGGGCGGCGGCACGTTCGACGTCAGCGTTCTGACAGTCGGTGACGGCGTAGTAGAGGTGCGCGCCACTGCAGGCGATACCCACCTCGGCGGTGACGACTTCGACCGGCGCGTCGTGGACCACCTCGCCGACGAGTTCAAGAAGGCAAACGGCATCGATCTGCGAAACGATCCGCAGGCGCTGCAGCGACTGTTCGAGGCTGCCGAGAAGGCGAAGACCGAGCTGTCATCGGTCAGCCAGACGACGATCAACCTCCCATTCGTGACTGCTGATGCATCGGGGCCCAAGCACCTCAACACCACGCTGATGCGCTCCACCTTCGATCAGCTGACCGCCGACCTCGTCGAGCGCTGCCTCGGGCCCGTACAACAGGCGATGTCGGACGCGAAGATGACCGCTGACGATATCGACGAGGTCATCCTGGTCGGCGGATCCACACGCATTCCAGCGGTGCAGAGCCTGGTCCGCCGTCTCACCGGCGGCAAGGACCCGAACATGACCGTGAACCCCGACGAGGTTGTCGCGGTCGGTGCGGCCGTGCAGGCGGCGATCATCAAGGGCGAGGTCAAGGACGTCCTGCTGCTCGATGTCACGCCGCTCTCGCTGGGACTGGAGACCATGGGCGGCGTGATGACCAAGGTCATCGACCGCAATACGACGATCCCGGCACGCCGGACTGAGGTCTTCAGCACGGCTGAAGACAATCAGCCGGCCGTGGACGTGGTCGTGCTGCAAGGCGAACGCGAGAAGGCGGGGGACAACCGGGTGCTGGCGCGGTTCCGTCTCGAAGGTATTCGACCTGCGCCACGAGGCGTGCCGCAGATCGAGGTGACCTTCGACATCGACGCAAACGGGATCCTGCACGTCTCGGCCAAGGACAAGGACACCGGCGCCGAGCAGAAGGTGACGATCAGCGAGACGTCGAACCTCGACAAGGCCGCAATTGATCGCATGATCGCCGACGCCGAGCAGCACCGTACCGAGGACATGCAGCTGCGGGAGCTGGTCAATGCCCGCAACGAACTCGACGCCGCCGCCTACCAGGTGGAGCGGCGACTCTCCGAGCTCGGCGAAGCCGCCGCGGTGCACGACAAGGCTCGCGCCGAGATGCTGGTGGCGGATGCTCGCAAGGCCATCAAGGATGAGGAGCCGCTGGAGCGAGTGCGTTCACTGACCGCCGAATTGCAGCAGCTGTACCAGGCGCTCGCCACCGCACCAGCTGCCTCGCAGACCGGTGCCACGGGTTCGACCGGAAGCGAGCAGAGCCAGTCGGACTCCGATGACGTCATCGATGCCGAGTTCACGCCGAGCTGAGTGGGATGGCCGAGCAGGAGGTCAGCGATCGCAACGATGCCGCTGTAGAGGAGGCGGACGAGGCGACTGACTCCGCTGCGGCAACCCAGGCTCAGCTTGCCGAACTCGAGGATCGGTGGCGCCGGGCTGTCGCCGATCTGGACAACTTCCGCAAGCGGATGATCCGGGATTCCGACCAGCTGCAACGCGCGGAACGTGCCCGGGTCGCCGCTGAGTGGCTGCCGGTGCTCGACAACCTGGAACTGGCACTACAGCATGCCGAGTCGGACCCTGGTGCGATTGTCGAAGGAGTTCGCGCGGTGCGCGAGCAGGCGCTGGCCGTGCTCAACCGTCTCGGCTATCCGCGACGCGAAGATGTCGGTGCGCCGTTCGATCCGACGCTGCACGAGGCGGTCGGGACGGTCGAGGATGCGGACGCTCCTGACGGCACCGTCGTGAAGGTCGTCCGACCTGGATACGGCAGCGATGAAAACCTGCTGCGTCCGGCGGCGGTGGTGGTGGCCAAGAGGCCGAAATGATGGCGGATCGCGATTTCTACGAGGCCCTGGGCGTGTCGAGAAGCGCGAGCCAGGACGAAATTCAGCGCGCGTATCGCAAGCTGGCCCGCAAGTACCACCCGGATGTGAACAAGGAACCCGAGGCCGAGGATCGGTTCAAGGAGATATCCGAGGCCTACGACGTGCTGTCCGACCCGGATCTCAGAAAGCGTTACGACGCCTTCGGCGCAGACTTCCGCCAGGTGCCAGATGGGGTCGACCCGCAGGCGTGGCGGCGGGCCCGCGAGTACGAAGGCGCCGGCGCCGGAGCCCGCCGTACGGCCGGCGGCCGGCCAGGCACCGGTACGGGCGGCTTCCGGTATGCCAGCGCCTCGACCGAGGACATCGACATCGACGACCTGTTCGGCGGAATCTTCGGCGGCCGGTCCAGACGGGAATGGGGACCGATTCCCGGTGCCGACCAGGAGGCCGAACTCGCGCTGACGGTCGAGGAGGCATATCACGGTGGCCGTCGATCCGTGACGCTGGCCGGTGCCGGTGGTCAGCGCAGCTTCGACGTCAACATTCCGGCCGGCGTTGTCGATGGCCAACGGATCAGGTTGGCGGGCCAGGGCGGGCATGGCAGCAGCGGGGCCGACGCAGGTGACCTCTACCTGGTCGTGCGCATCCGTCCGCACCGGCGCTATCGCCTCGACGGCCGAGACGTCTCGTTCACGCTGCCGTTGACGCCCTGGGAGGCTGCGTTGGGTGCCACCATCCCGGTCGAGACTCCGGGCGGTGAGGCAAAGATCAAGGTCCCGCCTGGCACATCCAGCGGACGTCGGCTGCGGCTGAAGGGGCAGGGGCTGCCTAACCCGCGAGGCCAGCCCGGTGATCTCTACGCCGAGGTGGAGATCATGGTGCCGCCGAAGCTGTCCGCGGAGGAGCAACGGCTGTTCGAACAGCTTGCCGGTGCATCCACCTTCGACCCGAGGAAACGGCCGTGACGATATATGCGCTCGCCCGTACTGCACGGCTTGATCTCGAGTCCTTCGCCCATGACTGCGGGATTCATCCGGACCTGGTGCTCCGCTTGGTCAGACTCGGTTTGCTCGACGCCGAGCAGGATGGCTTCGGCGGGCCGTGGTTCGAGCCTTCCCAAATCGCTCAGGTGGCTCGCATTCAACGGCTGCGTTCCGGGTTCTCGCTCAACTACGCAGCCCTCGGTCTCGTGCTCGACCTGCTTGACCGGGTATCGGTGCTCGAGGCGGCCGCACGACACCGCCCCCGTAGGACAGGAGTCTCGACGTGGACATGAATCGCCTGACCCAGAAATCGCAGGAAGCCCTACATGAAGCACAGACCAAGGCGCTTCGGTTCGGGCACACCGAGGTCGACGGGGAGCACCTGCTCCTTGCCCTGCTCGATCAGCCCGATGGTCTGGCACCACGCCTGCTCAGCCAGGCTGGGGGCGATCCGGATCGGCTCCGCGCCGCTCTGGAGGCCGAACTGTCCAAGCGTCCCCGGGTTTCCGGCCCTGGCGCCGCGCCCGGTCAGGTGTTCGTCACCCAGCGGCTGTCCCGCTTGCTCGACACCGCTGATCGGGAAGCACGTCGGCTCAAGGACGAATACGTTTCGGTCGAGCACCTGGTGATCGCCCTGCTCGACGAGGGATCTGGAACTGCCGCCGGACGCCTGCTCGCCGAGCAGTCCCTGACCCGCGACCGGTTCCTGGGCGCGTTGACCGAGATCCGTGGTAACCAGCGAGTCACCTCGGCGATGCCTGAAGTCGCCTACGAGGCGCTGGAGAAGTACGGCCGCGATCTCGTGGCCGATGCAGCGGCCGGCAAGCTCGATCCGGTGATCGGCAGGGACACCGAGATCCGGCGGGTCGTCCAGATCCTTTCTCGCAAGACCAAGAACAACCCGGTTCTGATCGGCGATCCGGGAGTGGGCAAGACCGCGATCGTCGAGGGCCTGGCGCAGCGCATCAATCACGGCGACGTGCCGGAGGGCCTGCGGGACAAGACCGTCTTCGCGCTCGACATGGGATCCCTCGTGGCCGGGGCGAAGTACCGCGGCGAATTCGAGGAGCGCCTGAAAGCCGTCCTGAACGAGGTCAAAGCGGCCGAAGGTCGGATCCTGCTGTTCATCGACGAACTGCACACCGTCGTCGGCGCCGGCGCGACCGAGGGCGCAATGGACGCCGGAAACATGCTCAAGCCGATGCTGGCTCGGGGCGAGTTGCACATGATCGGCGCTACAACGCTCGACGAGTATCGCAAGCACATCGAGAAGGACGCCGCTCTCGAGCGACGGTTCCAACCGGTGCTGGTGGTCGAGCCGTCCGTCGAGGACGCGATCTCGATCCTGCGCGGGCTACGCGAACGTCTCGAGGTTTTCCATGGTGTGAAGATCCAGGACGCCGCGCTGGTCTCGGCGGTCGTGCTGAGCCATCGCTACATCTCTGACCGGTTCCTTCCGGACAAGGCGATCGACCTCGTGGACGAGGCGTGCGCCATGTTGCGTACCGAGATCGACTCCATGCCCGCCGAGCTCGACGAGTTGACGCGCCGGGTGATGCGCCTGGAGATCGAGGAAGCGGCGCTGGCCAAAGAGGATGACCGCGCAAGCAAGGTTCGCCTCGAGGAACTCCGCAAGGAGCTCGCCGACCTCCGCAGCGAAGCCGATGCGATGCGCGCGCAGTGGGAGTCCGAGCGCCTGGCGTTGCGCAAGGTCCAGGCCCTCAGACAAGAGATCGAGGACGTCCGCCTGCAAGCCGATCAAGCCGAGCGCAACTACGACCTGAACCGGGCTGCGGAGTTGCGGCACGGCAAGTTGCCGGAGCTCGAGCGCAGGCTGCAGGCCGAGGAAGACCAGCTCGCGGCCAAGCAGGGTGGCCATCGGCTTCTCCGTGAAGTTGTGACCGAGGACGAGATCGCATCCATCGTGTCGCGCTGGACCGGCATTCCGATCAGCCGGCTGCAGGAGGGGGAGCGGGACAAGCTGTTGCGGCTCGACCAGGTCTTGCACGAACGTGTCGTGGGCCAGGACGAGGCGGTCCAACTCGTCGCGGACGCGATCATCCGGGCACGCTCCGGAATCAAGGATCCCCGCCGTCCGATCGGATCCTTCATCTTCCTGGGACCCACCGGAGTCGGCAAGACGGAGTTGGCCAAGACGCTGGCAGCGGCGCTTTTCGATTCCGAGGACAGCATGATCCGGATCGACATGAGCGAATACCAGGAACGGCACACGGTGAGTCGGCTCGTCGGTGCGCCGCCGGGATACGTCGGTTACGAGGAGGGGGGCCAGCTCACCGAAGCGGTCCGACGCAAGCCGTACGCGGTGATCCTCTTCGACGAGATCGAGAAAGCGCATGCCGACGTGTTCAACACGTTGCTTCAGGTGCTCGACGACGGCAGGCTGACCGATGCCCAAGGCCGGACCGTGGACTTCCGCAACAGCGTCATCATCATGACCTCGAACATCGGGTCCGACCACCTACTCGAGGGA
This sequence comes from Pseudonocardiales bacterium, assembly GCA_030840445.1. GTDB lineage: Bacteria > Actinomycetota > Actinomycetes > Mycobacteriales > Jatrophihabitantaceae > Jatrophihabitans_A. Next base: position 17,515 of record JAVEEN010000335.1, on the reverse strand, counting down.
GTGACCTCCTACGGCGAGGTCAAACCCGAGGCGCGAGACAGCGTGATGCGGGAACTGCAGCGGCACTTCCGTCCGGAGTTCCTCAACCGGGTCGATGAAATCGTGATCTTCAAACCTTTGACGCAGTCCGAGATCGAACGCATCGTCTCGTTGATGTTCAACGATCTTCGTGCCCGGCTCGCGGATCGGCGGATGACGCTGGAAGTCAGCGAAGACGCCCTGCGCTTCATCGCCCGGCAAGGATTCGATCCGGTCTACGGTGCGCGCCCACTACGCCGGTTCATCGCACGCGAGGTCGAGACCCGGATCGGGCGATCACTGCTCAGCGGCCACGTACCCGATGGATCGTTGATCAGGATCGGTGTCGAGGAAGGCGACATCGTCGTCACCCACCAGGCGCCGCCAGGTGAGGCCGCGGCATGACCACGATGAAACACGCAACGGCTGTGGTGTGCTCGGTGTGCGGCACCAAGAACCGGGTTCCTGCGGCGGCGAAGGGCACCCCGCGATGCGGACGGTGTCACAGCCAGCTGCCGTGGATCGTCGAAGCCGACGACGGCACCTTCGCCGACGTTGCCGAAGCCGCGACGATCCCGGTGCTGGTCGATATCTGGGCTCCGTGGTGCGGACCCTGCCGCATGGTCAGCCCAGCGCTGGAACAACTGGCCACCGAAAAGGCCGGCACCCTCAAGCTCGTTAAGGTCAACGCCGATATCGCACCAACGCTGTCCCGCCGATTCGAGGTCCAGTCCATTCCGACGCTGCTGATCATGCGTGACGGTAAGGTGGTCGATCGCCAGATCGGAGCCGCACCGCTAGACAGACTGCGTAGCTGGGTGGAGCAAACGCTGCCGGGGTGATAGTTACGCCGCGCCCAGGTTCACCGCAGTGAGTGCGCGCGTGGACCACCGGCGCCGGGCTACGCGGCAGTGACTACCGCAGTCCGGAGGGTCTAGCGGGCTGTGCAGAACCGCGCGCCTACCATGAGCCTGCGGTCGGACCGCATGTCGCATCGTGGTTGAGATTATTGCTCAGGCACCCCATGATGGCCGTACATTATTTGGCCGTACAAATCTGGGGTTGGAGGTGGGGCGATGCGGGCCGATTCTCAGGCGGGCGGCGGCCGATCGGGGGTGCTGTCCGGGTTGCGGGTCATCGAGGTCTCGTCGTTCGTCGCCGCACCATTGGGTGGCATGACACTGGCGCAGCTCGGCGCCGACGTGATTCGTATCGACCCGATCGGCGGTGCGGCCGACACCCAACGCTGGCCGTTGACGAAATCGGGCGTGAGCCTGTATTGGGCGGGACTGAACAAGGGCAAGCGCTCGGTGACGGTGGACATGCGCTCCGAGGAGGGGCGCAGGCTTATCACCGACCTCGTCGCCGGCTGCCCTGCCGGCACGGGGGTAGTGCTAACCAACGCGGTCGGGCGCGACTGGCTGTCCGCCACTGCGCTGGCGCAGCTCTGCCCGGATCTGATCCACGTCCAGGTCGAGGGCCGAAGCGACGGGTCGCCCGCGGTCGACTACACCGTCAACGCCGAGGTCGGGTTTCCCATGGTGACCGGACCGGCCGGCCATGCAGATCCGGTCAACCACGTGCTGCCCGCGTGGGACATCGCCTGCGGTCTGTACGCGGCGCTTGGAGTGAGCGCTGCCGCGCGGCGCCGTGAGCTCACCGGCGAGGGGGACCGGGTGCGTGTCGCGCTGGCCGACGTCGCGTTGGCGATGGCCGGCAATCTCGGGTTTCTCGCCGAAGCGCAGATCAACAACGTCCAACGTCAGCGAATCGGTAATTACCTGTACGGCGGGTTCGCCCGGGACTTCATCTGCGCCGACGGCGGTCGGCTGATGGTGGTGGCGCTGACCTCGCGGCACTGGCGCGACCTGCTGCTGATGACGGACATGGTTGGCCCGGTCACGGCGCTCGAGACCTCGCTCGGCGTCGACTTCTCCGTCGAGGACGACCGCTTCGAGTATCGCGAGGTGCTGGCCGGGCTGTTCCAGCGGTGGTTTGCCGCGCGATCGGTCGACGACGTCTGCACTGCCCTATCGGGCACGTCGCTGGTCTGGTCGCGTTACCGCACTTTCGGCGAGGCCGTCAGGCACCTTCAGAGCGCGGACGGGGCCAACGAGATTGTCTCGGTCGTGGACCAGCCAGGCGTGGGGGCCTACCTGGCGCCGGGGTCGCCGTTGAGGTTCAGTTCGACGGTCAGTACCGCCGAACCCGCGCCGACGCTCGGCGAACACACCGAGCTGGTACTCGCGCAGGAACTCGGTTTGAGCAGGCAGCGCATCGCCGAACTGCTCGCCAACGGCGCGATCAGCGGTGCCGTACGTGGCTGACCCGCGCGGCACCGAGGCCGCCGGCCAGGATGGCGGCCTGTCGCTACTGGCGGGCATCACCGTCGTCGACTTCACCCAGGCGCTGTCCGGTCCGTACTGCACGATGATGCTCGCCGACCTCGGCGCGGACGTGATCAAGGTCGAAGATCCCGGCCGCGGCGACGACTCCCGACATTGGGGGCCGCCGTTCGTGGGACGCGACGCGGCGTACTTCATGTCGGTAAACCGCAACAAGCGCAGCATCTCCACAGACCTCAAGAATTCGGAGGACCTCGAGAGGGTGCTCGCGCTCGTCGCCGACGCGGATGTCGTCATCGAGAACTGGCGTCCCGGCACGGCGGCGCGACTGGGTCTAGCAGCGCACCGGCTGCGCGAACTCAATCCCCGGTTGGTGTATTGCTCGATCAGCGGATTCGGCCAGGACCAGGGCGTCCGCGCCGGGTACGACCAGATCCTGCAGGGCACGAGCGGCGTCATGCACATGACTGGACCGCCCGGCGAGCCGACCAAGTGGGGGGTGCCGGTCGGCGACGTCGCCTCGGGCATGTTCGCCGCCACGGCGATCGTGAGCGCCCTGTTCGAGCGCCACCGTACCGGGCAAGGGCGAGTCATCGACATCGCGATGCAGGACAGCCTGGTGTCGATGTTGACACACCATGCGGCGCGGTATCTCAGCACTGGCGCAGCGCCGACGTCCGACCACAACGGCCACGCAACCATCGCGCCCTACGGCACATTCCGCACTGGCGACGGCTTCATCAATCTCTGCGTAGGCAACGACGCGCAGTTCCTGCGGATGTGCGATGCGCTCGGCCGGCCCGACCTGGCCGCCGACGTGCGGTTCGGCACGAATCCGCTGCGGGTGGCGAACAAACAACAGCTGGTGGCGGAGCTGAATGCGACGCTGTCGACCACCACGGTCCTCGACGCCATCGCGGCACTCGAGCTGGTGGGGGTCCCGGTTGGTCCGGTACGCGACATCGGCCAAGTACTCGAGGACCCGAGCACGTGCGAGCGTCACATGCTGCTGGAGTTCCATCGTGACGACGCGGGATCGGTGCGTGTCGTCAACACACCTTGGAAGTTCGACGAGGCGGCGCCCAGCGTCAGGCTGGCGCCCCCACACCTCGGCGAGCACAACGAGGAAATACTCGGCCGTTCATAAGGTTTGTGCCACGAACCCTGCCTTGTGGCCGACGCGGACCTCTCCACGGATCGACGCGTTATGAGCGCCGATCCGAGGACGTAGCCGGCGACGCAGACCCCTCCACGGATTGCTCGGAGGTCGGCGCCTCGGCCAACACAGCCTTCAGCATCTCCCACGAGTCCAGCACGTGGTCATGTGCCAGCGTGCGTGCCGCGTCGGCGCTACCCGCCGCCAACGCATGCCTGATCGCGTCGTGCTGTCGCACGTTGACCTGGTAGAGCTGATCGGCCGCCGAACCGGGCGCCCACATTGACTCGCCGGAGAAGACCCGCCGCAGGCCGGAGATGAGGCGACCGATCAGTGGCACCTGCGCAGCATCCAAGATGGCCTCGTGGAAGGCGTCATTGGCAGCGATCCACCCGAGCGAGGCACGCTCACGCTCGCCGCTGCTCAGACCCGGGCTGCGCAACAGGTCAGTCTGGTGCCGGAAGTCCTCGTTCGCCTCGTCGATGCGGCGCAGGTCGGCCTCGGTGATCCGCGAGGCGGCTCGGTGCGCGGCCGCGGCCTCCAGGGCCGCCCGCGCGAGGAATGCCTCCCCCCACTCGTCCTGGTCGAGCGCACGCACCCGCACGCCGCGGTTGGGGACGAACGACACCAACCCGAGCGCGGCGAGCTGCCGAAACGCTTCGCGCACGGGCGTGCGGCTCACCCCGAACTGCCGCGACAGGTCGTCCTGGCGCAGCACCTGGTCGGGTTGCAGCCGACCCGCAACGATCATCTCCTCGATGGAACGAGCGATCTCGTCGGCCTTTGTGGTGAGCGTGCCAGACCGGTCGGCCACGGACTGCGCGCCGGCACCGTGCTCAGCAATGCCGTCACGCTCCGTCAACTCGTCCGACATGGCAGCCACCCCACCCACCCTCAAGTCGTCGACCGGGCCTGCGCCTGTCGCGTTAAGACCGTAACCCAACGCCGTCCGATCGATCACCCTATCGATCAAGCGCCGATTTCGGATCCGAGAACACTTCACCACGTACCTGGAGATGATGACCCCGAACGGCCTCTCACACCTAACAAGCTCGGCAAGAGAAGGAAGGTACGAACGATATGACGCCTTGACGGCGCATGGAATCGCTGTTTACGATACCCATCTGGGATCCGAAATGGGGGCTAGATGGTTTCCTGTGATGTCGTAGTCGTCGGCGGCGGGTGCATCGGCACGAGCGTCGCGTACCACCTGGCCGAGGCCGGATGTACCGACGTCGTGCTCCTTGAGGCCAACACCCTGGGCAGCGGTTCCACGAGCAAGGCGGCCGGCGGGATCCGGATGCAGCACGGCGACTCCCTGAACACCCAACTTGCGCATCGTTCACTCGCTGAGTTCACCCGGTTCGAGGAGCTGACCGGCAGCGAGATCTTCTTCCACCAGGTCGGGTATCTCTTCCTGCTCGACTCACAGCTCGACCTCGACCTGTTCCGAGCGGCGGCACGGATGCAGCGGTCATTCGGAATCCCTGTCGAGCTGCTCTCACCGCAGGCCGCGCTCGAGGTCGTGCCGCAGCTGGACATCGACGGCCTGGTCGGCGCCACCTTTTGCCCGCTCGACGGTTACGCCACACCCGAGTCGGTTGTGCAGGGTTACGCGTCCGCAGCGCGACGTCGCGGTGTGCAGATCCGCCAGGGCGAGCAGGTCACCCGGGTGGTCACCAACCACGGCCGGGTCATCGGGGTCGACGTCGGCGACGAACACATTTCGACGCCCGCGGTCGTCTGCGCGGCCGGCGTCGCCTCCGGCGCCGTTGCCGCCACCGCAGGAGTCGAGCTGCCGGTGAGCGCCGTGCGCCGACGGATCTTCTTCTCCAAGCAGGCCGGCGGGGTGTCCGACGGCATCCCGCTGACCGTCGACTTCGCTACCGGCTTCTATTTCCACCGCGAAGGCCCGGGGCTCGTGTTCGGCGGTCGCGAGTTCGAACCCGAGGACCTGATGGAGCCGGCCGTGCGGCGCCTACCGGCGCTCGGCGACGTGCCGATCAGCTCTTACTGGCACGGCGACTACGACATGAGCCCAGATCACAACGGCATCGTCGGTGAGGCCCATCAGCTGGCCGGCTTCTACTACGCGACAGGGTTCTCAGGGCACGGATTCCAGCTTTCTCCCGCGGTCGGCGAGCATGTGGCCGAACTGGTGACGGGCCGCATGCCAACGATCGATCTGGCCCCGCTGCGGGCCGAGCGGTTCGCAGCCGACGGCACCCGGCGGGTGGAGCGCATCGTCATCTGAGCCCCAGCGCCCACCGGTGCAAGACCGAACACCCAAGCAGCTATTACCGAAACTGCGAACAGACGAATGAGGGGCAACATGCGCGCACCGAATGACGAGCTCAAGGGCAAAGTGGCGATCGTGACCGGCGCCGCCCACGGGATCGGCTACGCCATAGCGCACCGCTATGCCGCCGAAGGCGCCAGGGTCGTGATCGCCGACATCAATGGCGACGGAGCGGCCGAGGCGGCAGCGAAGATCACCGACGACGGTGGACAGGCGCTGGCGGTGCAAGCCGACGTCGGTCTGCCAGCCGACGTCGACCGCGTCGTGGACATGGCTGTCGACAAGTTCGGCACCGTGGACATCCTCGTCAACAACGCTGGCGACGTCAGCACCCTGCGGCACTTCCTCGACGGCGACGAGCAGTGGTGGGACAACATGATCAGGACGAACCTCAAGGGCCATTACCTGTTCATCCACCGCGTCGCAAAGATCATGGTCGCGGCACGTGGCGGAACCATCATCAACATGTCCAGCGGCGGCGCGAACCGCTCGCATCGCGGCGCGGTCGCCTACGATGCCTCGAAGGGCGCCATCGAGGCGATGACCCGGAGCCTCGCCATCGAGCTAGCACCGTACGGTATCCGCGTCAATGCCCTGGTGCCCGGCCTGATCGCGACACACCCCGCGCACCTCGCGCCGGCGGCGCGCAAACTTCGCGACGAGACGATCCCGCTGGGGCGCGGCGGCCGGGCCGAGGACCTCGCGGGGCCGGCGGTGTTCCTGGCCTCGGAGGACGCCGAGTACGTAACCGGGATCTGCCTGGTCGTCGACGGTGGTGTCCTCGTCCAGCAGCGCTCGCCCCAGGTCGAGGTGTTCGGGCTGGACAAGTACCCCCGCATTCCTGGAAGCCTGTTCGCCTGATACGGACTCAGCCCTACGCCGGCGTTCGGGCTCGTCGAGGAAGGTGATCGGGCATGAGGGTGCTGAACTACGGCCGTTCGGCGGTGCTCGTCGAACTCGACAGCGCGGACGAGGCCGCCGCGCTGCACAGCCGGCTCGAGGCGCAGCCATCGCAAGGCAAGGTCGACAGTGTGGTCGAAGGTCTGGTCGAGGCGGTGCCGGGTCTGCACACGGTGTTGATCCGCTTCGATCCCACAGTGACCGATCCGGCGCGCCTCGCCCAACGGCTCGCCCAGCTGTGGCCCGGGCCCGCTTCGGGCGTCGACGCGGCCCACGGGCAGCTCGATGAGGTCCGCGTGCGGGTGGACTACGCCGGCCCCGATCTCGACGACGTCGCCCAGCACACCGGGATGAGTACGGCCGACGTCATCGCCAGGCACCAGCTCCGTCGCTACCGGATCGTGCTCATCGGCATGGCCCCGGGGTTCTATTTTCTCGCAGGCGGCGACCCGAACCTGCGCGTGCCGCGGAGGTCGTCGCCGCGCCTGGACGTACTCAAGGGCGCCGTAGGGCTCGCCGGGGAGTTCACCGGAATCTATCCCCGCACCGGACCCGGCGGTTGGCAGCTCATCGGCCGCGTGGTCGACGACCTGTGGCATCCGACTCGGCTGCCGGCGGCATTGCTGTCCCCAGGCTCGTCCATCCGTTTCACGGCCGCGTGATGACCAAGAGTGACGTCGACCGACACCTCGTGATGATTGTTGCCACCCGGTGATCGAGGTACTGGCGACCGGCCCGCATGCGAGCGTGCAAGATCTCGGCCGCGTCGGTTACGCCGCCTGGGGAATCACCGGCGGCGGTGCGGCAGACCGCGGCAGCCTCCGGCTGGCCAACCGGCTGGTGGGCAATCCCGAGGGCGCGGCGGCGCTCGAGTTGTTGCTCGCTGGTGCCACGCTGCGCTTTGACCAGGCGGCGGTCATCGCCGTCACCGGTGCCACCTGTCGCTACACCGTGGACCGCGTGAGCGGGCGCTGCGACGGGCCGCAGCTGGTGCCGGCCGGTGCGGTCGTGCAGTTCGGTATCCCATCGCAGCGGCTGCGCACCTACGTCGCGGTGCGAGGGGGAGTGGACACCGAGCCGGTTCTCGGCTCCCGCTCGACCGACGAGCGCAGCGGCCTCGGACGGGCACTGTGCGTCGGCGACCTGGTCCCCATTGGACGCGAGGTAGTCGGTCCGCCGCTGGTCGACGTAGCTCCGGTTGCAGGCTGGCCCAACGAGCCGATCACCCTGCAGGGCGTTGTCGGGCCGCGGGACGACTTGTTCACCGACGAGTCCATGGACCTGTTCTCGCGCGGCCACTATGCGGTCGACGCCGCCTCCGACCGCATCGGCATCCGCCTGAACGGTCCCCGCCTGTGGCGCCGCACCGAGGCCGAGCTGCTGTCGGAGCCGACCATCCGCGGTGCCATCGAGGTCCCTCCCGACGGACTACCGATTATCTTCTCCGCCGAGCACCCGACCACCTGCGGCTACCCCGTCATCGCGGTGCTCGACCCGCATAGCGCCGACCTCGCAGCCCAGTGCCGACCAGGCCAGGTCGTGACGTTCGCCCTCACACGTTTCCAGACGCAGCCGACCCCGGACCCTGCGACCCGTCTCATCCCGCGCCTGCACACTGATCTGAAACGGAGCACCTAGGCATGGACCCAACAGCCCCCGCGAGCGCGATCGCCACTTGTCTGGCAACCGAGGGAGTGCGCTACCTGTTCGGCATGCCGGGCGGCGGCAACAACCTCGACGTAATCGGCGCCTGTGAGGCGAGCGGCATCCACTTCGCGCTAGCCCACAGCGAAACCGGCGCGGCCATCATGGCGAGCGCGTACGCCGAACTCACCGACACCGTTGGCGCCTGCGTCGTGACCCGGGGCCCGGGCGCCGCGTCGGCCGTCAACGGCGCCGCCCAGGCACAGCAGGACCGGCAGCCACTGCTGCTGTTCTGTGACACCGTCGACGAGGCCAGCACGCCTCGCATCGCCCACCAGAACATCGACCAGCGGGCCATGTTCACCCCGGTCACCAAATGGTCCACGACCCTCGGCTCGGCCGAATCCGAGCAGGTCGTGCGCGACGCGATCCACACCGCCACCACGCCGGTGCGCGGTGCAGTACACATCGACGTCGACCCCGGTTACGGCCGGCGCCACGCGCCGCCGCCGCCGCCCGCCGGGTCCGGCTCGATGAGCGACGTCGCACAGCTACTCGCCGCTGCGCGACGTCCGGTGATCCTGGTCGGGGTCGGGGCGCGCAGCCACAGCGCTGCCATCCGAAAACTCGTCGACGGCACTGCCATTCCCGTGCTCATGACCTACAAGGCCAAGGGAATCGTGCCCGACTCAGGGGTGAACGCGGCAGGCACGTTCACCGGCGCACGTACCGACGGTGCCGTGCTGTACGAGGCCGACTTGATCCTCGCCCTCGGCCTGGACTCGGTAGAACTCATTCCCAACCCGTGGCACTATCAGGCCCCGGTGGTCGCGCTGACCGACGCCCAGGACCCGTACCGTTATTTCGATGCCGAGGTCACGGTCGTCGGAGCGCTGGCCACGCTGTTGGAGCAACTGCCGCAACTCAACGATTCCTGGCCCGCCGACTTCGCCACCCGACGCCGTGAGGTCCTCGACCGGGCGCTGCTGGACGGGCCGGGGCACTGGCCCGGCATCGCCCCGTGGGATGTGGTGCGCGTCGTGCGTGCCGCGGCTGCGGCGAACAGTGTGGCTACCGTCGACGCCGGCGCGCACATGCTCGTCGCGATGCCGCTGTGGAAGACCGAGGAACCCGGACAGGTGCTCATCTCCTCTGGGCTGGCGACCATGGGTTACTCCGTTCCGGCAGCCGTGGGTGCATCCCTGGCCACCGCGGACGCGCGCACCTACTGCTTCGTCGGTGACGGCGGGCTCAACATGTCCCTGGGTGAGCTGGAGACCATCAGCCGCCTGCGGTTGCCGATTACGGTGGTCGTCTTCAACGACAGCACGCTGTCCCTGATCAAGGCCAAGCAGAAGCCGCATGGGCACGGCGGGTCGGCCGCGGTGCAGTACTCGCGCACCGACTTTGCAGCCGTGGCAGCCGGCATGGGTATCCCGTCGGCGACGGTGAGCGTCGAGGCAGAGTTGCAAGCTGCCCTGGCCACTGGCGACGCCGGTCCGCAGCTGCTCGACGTGCGCGTACATCCCGACACCTACCGGCATGTGATCGACGTCGTGCGCAATGGTGCCGCCGGGTGAGCGATCAGCGCGGCCGCCGGGCCCCCCGCGGGCTAGCTGTCGAGGACCGCTCGACCAGGACCAGGGGGTCGGTGATCATCACGTCTGTGCCGGGGCGGCCGTTGATCCTATCCACCAGTGCCTCCACCGCGGCGGCGCCGAGTTGCAGAAGCGGCATGCTCACACTCGTGATCGGGACTTCGAGGAATTCCAGGCAGTCGTCCTCGTCGAAGCTGATCAGGGATACGTCATTCGGGACTGCGGCCCCGACCTCCCGCAGAGCCTTCAGCATCCCGAACAGCTGGTTGAGGTTGCCGACCCCGATGGCTGTCGGGACATCCCGGCGTGAGAGGAGCCGCAAGGTCGCGTCGTAGCCACCCACCTCGGTGTCGACGGCATGCTCGAACGTGGCCGACATCCCGTGCTCTGCACACAGGGCCCGGGTGGCTGCCGTTCGCCGGTGCACGGTGTCGATGACCTTGAATGCGTCGACGACGCCGATCCGTCGGTGTCCGAGCGCGGCGAGGTGTTCGACGAAGAGTCGCATCGCCCCCTCTTCGTCCATGACGACGTTGTTGCCACCGTCTGGCCCGCGCCGGTTGAGGTAGACATGCGGCACGGTCAGCGACTGCGGCCGCGTGCCGGTCAGCCGCTGCGCCGTGGCTATCACCAGCCCATCGGCGCGGCTCTCCTCGATCAGGTACTGGTAGTCGATGGGGGAACGCAGGTCGTCCGGAGGCTCGTCCAGAATCATGACGACCTGACCGTTGGCGGCGGCCGCCTGCAGCGCGCCTCGCTGGATGCTCGACCAGATCGGGTTGCGCAACAGCGGGACGACCATCGCCAGGGCTCCGGTGCGGGATTGCTTGAGCGCCCTGGCCATCGCGTTCGGACGATAGCCCTGTTCCCGGACGGCGAGCAGGATGCGGTCGCGCGTCTCCGGGCGGATCGTCAGGTTCGCGTCGCCGCTAAGCACGCGCGAAACGGTAGATGCGTGTAGGCCGAGCGACGCGGCGATATCGGTCAGCCGAGGACGCCGGTGTTCTGCCGAAGCCGATCGCACATCGTTAATGTCTTGGTTCTCCCAACACTTCGTGGCCCCGTTGCAAACCTGAACCCCGGTTACTTCCTGGAGAACTTACCGCTTTCACAGCCCATGGCCGTAACAACGCAACTGATGCGTCCGGCCCAGAACCGGTGTCCCGGTCGGCGCAAGGTCGCCCATCAGCTGAGCATGACCTTGATAGCGGTCCTGCTGTCCATTGCGGCGTACCCGCGCGCGACCTCTTCCAAGCCCATGGACGCGTCGAACACCGGACCCGGATTGAGCGTGCCACCCATGATGCGCGTTAACAGATCGGGCAAATAGCGGCGTACTGGAGCGATCCCCAGGTTGATGCTCAGATGGTGGATGAACGGTTGGAAAAGGGGAAGCTCTGGCGCGGTGTGTGGTACCCCGACGGCTCCGATCGAACCGCCGTCGCGCGCCATCCCGACCGCCATCTCCCACGACTGCTTCGTCCCGACCGCCTCGACCACATGGCGGACCCCGAGGTCGCCCGTGAGTTCCCGGACAGCGGCTATGCCGGCCTCACCACGCTCGGCGATCACCTCGGTCGCACCGAAGGATCTGCCGAGCGCGCTCCGATCGGCATGGCGGCTCAGCAGAATCACCCGCTCGGCGCCGAGTACCGATACGGCACCGAGCACCGCACACAGGCCCACCGCGCCGTCGCCAATGACCGCCACCGTCGATCCCTCGCTCACGCCGGCCAGCACTGCGCCGTGCAGTCCTGTTGCCATGACGTCCGACGTTGCCAGCAATGCAGGGTACAGCGACGGCTCCACCCCGCTGGTCCCCTCCGCGACCGCGACCAGGGTGCCGTCGGCCCGTGGCACCCGGACGGCCTCGCCCTGTCCGCCGTCGGTGCCCGGCGCGCCGAACGTTCCGCCGTTCTGGCACGAGGTCTGGATTCCATCGAGACAGGCGGGACAGGTGTTGTCAGACCATTGGAAGGGCGCAACCACGAGGTCGCCCGGACGGAGGGTGATGACCTCGGCGCCGATCGCCTCGACGACTCCGATGAACTCGTGACCGAGCCGGGACCCACCGGCGCGCTCGACGATGCCTCGGTAGGACCACAGATCCGAGCCGCAGATGCAGGACCGGAGCACGCGCACGACCGCGTCTGTCGGTGCTGAGATGCTCGCATCCGGCACATCGTCGACGACGACCTTTCCGGCTGATACATACAGTGCTGCGCGCATGGACTGATGGCCTCGGTTTCGGTGACGGGTATTCGAGAGAATGGTCGGACGGGTCAGATCACTGCACGGCGGGCGGGCGCCGTTCGACGTTCAGGGTGGCTTCGACGAATGCCGCCGCGGTCAGCAGCGCCTCATCGCTGCCCGGTCCGGCCGCGAGTTGGAGGCCGATGGGCAGGCCGTCGCCGCTCCAGCCGCACGGCAGGACCAGGGCGGGCGCACCGGTCATGTTGTGGATCGCGGTGTAACTGCCCTCGCTCTCGCCTTCGCTGGTGTCGACCGGCGGGGTGGTTACCGGTGCGGTGAAGGGGGCTGCCGGGCTGAGCAGGATGTCAACGGCGTCATACACCGCCACCGCCGCAGGCAACAATTCGGCTCTGCGCTGCATGGCTTGCTGATAGGTCAGTTCGCTCACGGCAGACCCTGCTTGCAGCAGCCGGAGGGTTTCGGGCCCATAGTCCGACGGGCTGGTTGAGACGCCGGCCTGGTGGACCTGCCACGCTTCGTACAACAGGATGTCCTCAAAGGTCTCGCCGATCCGGTCGAACGCGCCGCCGTCTACCTCGACGACGGTGCATCCCGCTTTCTGCAACAGCGCGACGGCGTTCGAAACCGCGCTGGCTACCTCGGGCTCCAGGTCGGGTCGGTCCAGATCTCCGCTGACCAGACCGATGCGCAGTTGCCGACCGGCCGGTTCGGTATCCGGCACCGTCGACCCGGTAAGGGCCGAGAACACCTGCCGGGTGGCGGCTATGTCGCGCCCGAGGAGTCCGACGTGGTCGAACGTCGGTGACAGGGCCTGCACGCCCTCCAGCGGAAGGGCGCCGTAGCTGGGCTTGAATCCAACGGTCGCGCAGTAGTGTGCCGGTATCCGGATCGAGCCGCCGGTGTCGGTACCCAGCGCCACACTGCAGACGCCAGCACCGACAAGGGCCGCAGATCCCCCGCTGGAGCCGCCCGCAGTTCGCTTCGGGTCATAGGGGTTCCGGGTCTCCGGGACCTCGGGATGCAGCGCGCCGGCCGCGTATTCGAGCAGCGCAGTGGCTGCGAAGACGTCGGCTCCGGCCTCCCGGAGAGCGGCCACCACCGGGGCATCGGCGACTGCCGGCGCCGACCGCATCGCGACCGGGTTACCGCTGCCACGTGGGTGGCCGTTGATGTCGATGATGTCCTTCACCGCGACCTGCACGCCGTGCAACGGCCCGTCCGGGGCACGCAGCGGTGCCGGGAACAGCGTCACCACGGCGTCGAGCGGCCGGCCGAGTCGCTCGGCCCGTTCGTAGCCGGCCAACAGTTCCAGGTTCGCGACCTCACAGGTTCGCTCGCCCCGCTCGATCGACTGGATCAGCCGGCCCGCGTAGGTCGTGAGTGGTCCGGCAAGGTCGTTCATCAGATCGGTGACCTCGGTTTTGCGCTTGCGCACCATGAGATCCCGATAGATGCCACTGTGTGACTTGGCGCTGCCGCGGTTGAAGGCCACCAACCGGTCCAGGGAACCCTCGAGGTCATCCGGGTCGAACCCGTCGAAGCTCTCGGGGGCTACCGGTGCCTGGGCGAGGACCTCGCGAGCGATGGCCAACATCAGGGGGCGCCACTGCGGTTGCTCCAGCGAATCCGCGATCGAGAGGTCCGACACGGCACCGGCGTAGAGCATCGCTCCGTAGGCCTCCTTGCCCCACAGGAAGCCGAGGATGTTGTCGGTGGCCTCGGCGTACGGAAGCGCAGCGACCAGCTCGCGTACCCGGGGGGTGATCGGACCGTTGAGCTCGCCCACCCGAAAAGCGCCAATGTTTCCCTGCATGATCTGCCCCGGCCCGAGCACATCGGCGCCGAAGTTCACGAAACTGACAATCAGTCGTTCCGGCCCCACGACCGCAGCGAGAGTGTCGGATGTGAGTCCGTTCTGGAAGCTGACCACATAGCCGTCGTCAGCCAGTCGTCCGCGCAACAGCTCCGCGGCATTCCCGGTGTGGTGGCTCTTGACCGCGACCGCCACCCGGTGTAGAGACTCTGGAAGATCTTTGGGCAGCACCGCTCGCGCCGCGACGCTGAAGTTCTCGACCGGGCCGGAGATCGTGAGGCCGTCCCGGTTGATCGCCTCGACATGCGCCGGGTCCACGTCACAGAAGAGCACCTCGTGCCCGGACCTGATCAGGTGTGCGCCGATCGTGCCGCCGATGGCCCCGGCTCCGATGATCGTCAGCTGCATGTGCGTCCCCCAAGGAACAGTGATTTTTGGTCCCAGAGGACGTCGACGGATCGAGACTACCCAAAGGCAATCGAATGCTCTAGCCTCAGTCCACATCGATGGCGTCCGGCAAAGCATGATCAAAATGGCCCACAAGAGGGAAACATGGCGTAATGCATTCGAAACGCGGAAGTGCTCGAATGCGGAAGGACAGGGCCGGGCGCCAGCCACAATCCGCCGCCGGACCCGCTGATCACGAACCCTTCGACGACCGCTTCCCGCGGTTGCTCACCGACAAAGGAGCCTGCATGCCTGACCGCAATGCCGACGCGTCTGCCCCGAAGGCAGAAATCCCCGAAGGCCTCAGGGTTCCTTCTATCAGCCGTCGCCGGATGCTCCAATTGAGTGCCTTCGGAATCGGAGCCTTCACGGCGGCACCGCTGCTTGCCGCCTGTGGATCAGGATCTTCCAGCTCCCCGTCGACGACCGTGAAGAAGGGCGGCGACCTGATCATCGTGCGGGCCGGGGATTCGGTCGACATGGACAAGACCACGGTCTTCAGCAACGGCTCGCTTTGGGTCTACCAACAGATGTACGAGACCCTGGTCGCGATGACCGACGACGGCCAGGGCGTCAAGCCATGGCTGGCCGAGAGCTACCAGATGGCCCCCGACAACCTCTCCTGCACCCTCAAGCTCAGGCCCGGAGTGAAGTTTCACAACGGTCAGCCGATGACCTCGGCGGACGTGAAGTTCTCCATCGACGAGTCGAGCAAGACCAAGGGCGGCTGGGAATTCATCAACTCCGCCATCAAGGAAGTGACCACCCCGGACGACCTCACCGTCGTCGTGACGACCAAGTACCCGTGGGCGCCATTGTTAGCTGATTTGAGCTGCCCCAACAACGGCATCATTCCCAAGAACTACGCCGGCAAGACCGCCAAGGAGTTCTACACCGCCCCGATCGCCACCGGTGGCTTCATGTGGGATGTCTGGCAAAAGGGTAACTTCATCCGGCTGAAGAAGAACCCCACCTACTGGCAGAGCGGCAAGCCGGCGCTCGACACGGTGACGTGGAAGGTGGTGCCCGACGACAACGCCCGGGCGATCCAGTTGCAGGGTGGCCAGGCGCACATCAACGAGGCACCACCGTTCTCCAGCCTGGCGCAGGTCAAGGCCACCCCGAAGCTCGCGGTCGACCTGTTCCCGTCGACCCGTACCGACTTCATCCTGATGAACCAGACCAAAACCCCGTACGCCGACGTACATGTTCGACGAGCGATCTCGTACGCGATCGACCGCGAGGCGATGGTCAAGAACATCCTGTTCGGTAACGGTGCACCGGCCAACTCGTTCATGATGCCCACAACGCCCTACTACGACAAAAACACCCAGGGGATTCAGTACGACATGGACAAGGCGCGGACTGAACTCAAGCAGTCGAGCGTCCCCACTGGCTTCACCACCACCTTCCTGGCCATGTCCGGTGACTCGGTCGACGCCGCCATTGCCCAGATTCTGCAGGCATCACTTAAGGATCTCGGGATCACCATGAAGATCCAGAATGTCGACGCCAGCGCTCAGCATGACCTGACCAACAAGCTGCAATACGAGATCGCTCATTCGTACTGGACGATGGACCTTGCAGACCCGGATGAACTGGTGCAGTTCTCCCTGGACCCGACCTCGGGTGGGCACTCCTTCGACACCGGTTACAACAACCCGGCGCTGATCGATCTGGTCCACCAGGCTCAGCGAGAATTCGACAAGACGAAGCGGCAGGCGCTGTACACGAAGATTCAGCAGCAGGCCGCGGACGACGCGTTCCTCGGCTTCCTCTTCTATACGCCGTTCCCGTACTCGCAGGCCAGCAGTGTGAAGAACTTCAAGGTTCTGCCGACGGGGTACTACCACATGGAGGACGTCTCCTTCTGATCCCGCCGACATTGACCATGAACCTGATGGCCCCTACGGAGCAGCGGAGTCGATGAAGTATCTGATCTACGTCCTGAAACGGCTGGTGTCGTTGGTACCGGTGCTGCTGGGGATCTCGCTTATCGTGTTCTTCCTGATCAGGCTGATTCCCGGCGACCCGGCGACGACTCTTCTTGGGTCGCACGCCACGCCGGACACCGTTCGGGAACTGCGCTCTCAGCTGGGACTTACCAAACCCCTCTGGAACCAGTACCTGACCTTCCTCGGTCACCTGCTCAGCGGAAATCTTGGTCACTCGTATGTATACGACAGCTCGGTCACCGCGCTGATAAAGACGAGCCTGCCGACCACACTGTGGCTGCTGGTCTCGGCGACCATCTTCACCGTGCTCATCGCCGTGCCGTTGGCCGTGCTGGCCGCGGCACGGCGAAACGGGGTCGCCGACAACATCATCCGGGCGGTGCCGGTGATCGGTCTGGGACTGCCGTCCTTCTGGCTCGGGATCATGCTGATCCTGGCGTTCGGCCTGAAACTGGGCTGGTTCCCGGTAGCCGGGTACGGTGACACGTTCAGCCAGCACCTGCGGGGCATCGTGTTACCGGGCATCACCATCGCGCTGACCCTTTCGCCGATCCTGATCCGGAGCCTGCGGGCCAGCATGATCGACGTCCTCAGTAGCGATTACATCGTCACGGCCCGGTCGAAGGGGCTGAGCACCTCACGGGTGGTGCTCGGGCATGCTTTACGAAACGCGGCGGTCTCGTCCATCACCGTCCTGGGCGTCAACATCGCGTACCTCACCGGCTCGACGCTGGTCGTCGAGCGGGTCTTCTCGTTGCCTGGTATCGGACAGCAGATGATCAACTCCATCCTGGGACGAGATTTCCCGACGGTACAAGGGATCACGATGGTCTTCGCGGTCATGGTTGTGGTGGTCAACCTGCTGACCGACGTGACGCACGCTGCCCTGGACCCACGCGTGAGCCTCGCATGAGCGCCGCGATGCCGGTTGGTCCGGTCGTTGCCGCGATCCCGACGCGCCGGCGCGCCCGACGCTGGAACGCGCCGCTGCTGGCAGGGCTGCTGCTGTTCGGCCTGATCGTGCTGTGCGCGGTCTGTGCGCCGCTGTTGACCAGCTACGATCCGATCCGGCAGAACCTGAGTGAGGCCTTCCTGGCTCCCGGGTCGCCGCATCACCTGCTGGGTA
>JAVEEN010000334.1 GCA_030840445.1 Pseudonocardiales bacterium | reverse complement strand
GCCGTACAGCTACCTGATGACCCGCAGGATCGAGCGTGCGATGGCGTTGCTGCGGGCGGGCGTGAGCGTCACGGACGCGTGCATGGCGGTCGGCTGCACCTCCCTCGGCTCGTTCAGCTCGCGGTTCACCGAGATCGTCGGGGAGACCCCGACGGCATACCGGAGCCAGGAGCACGACGCGGTCAAGGCCATGCCCGCCTGTGTCGCAAAGACGCACACGCGACCGGTCCGGAACGCATCGAGCAGGATCGGAGAAGCGACCAGGGAGGCCGCGGCATAAGGTCACGGTTATGACAATCGCACTCCAGTACTGCAACATCACCATCAACGACGTCGACGAGTCGATCGCCTTCTACGGCGACGCGCTCGGCCTCAAGGTGCACAACGACGTGGCCTCGGGCGGATTCCGCTGGGTCACGCTCGGCAGCGACGCGCAGCCCGGAGTCGAGATCGTGCTCTCCGTCCCTCATGCCGGCCGCTCGCAGGCCGACGGTGACGCGCTGCAAGAGCTCCTCACCAAGGGCGTGCTGCCGATGATGGTGTTCCGCTCCGATGACGTCGACGCGGCCTTCGAGACCGTGCGCGCATCCGGCGCCGAGGTCCTGCAGGAGCCCATCGACCAGCCGTGGGGCCCGCGCGACTGTGCGTTCCGCGACCCGTCGGGCAACACCGTCCGGATCGCGCAGGCGCCCGCGGCCTGAGTGCGCAGCCGCACCTCGAGAACCCCGCCACAGATAGGAGAGAACCGCACCCATGCTCGGCCGTTAGCGGATCAACGATCCTCTGCGTCGGCCGGCCCGGGGTACTGCATCACTGTGTCAGGCGAATAGGTCACTCATCGTCGGGATGGAGATCCGCGTCCCGGAGGTACTGCCTGGCTGCTCCTGTCCTACCACGGTGTGGGGGTGCTTGATGTCCATCACGGCCTGAGCTTCGTCGGTCAGGAACCGAGTCAGCTGGGTGAGCACATGACGGTCCCTGTAGACGTCCCGGTGCAGCCGCTGAGGGTGATGGACCGTAAGGCTGTCACGAGCGCGGGTCACGGCAACGTAGAACAGCCTGGCTTCTTCAGCGAGGCCGTCCGGGTCCGACAAGGCCATGTCGGAGGGGAACGCTCCGTCGGTGGCGTGGATGAGGTGGACGTGCTCCCATTCCAGGCCCTTTGCTGAGTGGACTGTGCTGAGCACGAGGTAGTCATCGTCGAGGTGTGGGGGCTTGGCGTAGTCGGTGGTCGCGCCGGCGGGATCGAGAATCAGCCCGGCAAGGAAGAGCCCCAGATCGCTGCTTGCGGCCGCGGCCTGCCCGAGCCGGTCGAGGTCTGCCTGGCGCAGTGCCGCGTCGACGTAGCAGGCCTTGATCAGCGGCCGAAGCAGGTCGAGGCAGATGGTGATCCGATCGGACGGGTCGCTGGCGGCGGTCGCGGCGGCTAGGCGGTCCAGCGTGGCGGCCAGAGCGGTCCGCGCCTTGGCCGGCGCCGCGGCGACGACTTCGCCCCGATCACCAGCCTCGCAAAGATCAATCCCGGACGCGATGGGGAAGGCTGTGTCGGAGCCGGGCCGGTCTCCACCCCCGGCATGCTCGGACAGCAGGCGGCTCAGGCTACGTGCGTTGGCCTTGCCGATATTGCGGTGCATCTTGAGCAGCCGGTAGAAGGCCAGTTCGTCGCGCGGATTCTCAGCGATGCGCAGGGCAGAGATGAGGTCCTTGACATGAGCGGTGTCGGTGTAACGGAGGCCGCCGTACTTCACGAAGGGGATGCGACGAATCTGAAGCTCGATCTCCAGCTCCCGGCTATGGCCGCCCGCCCGCATGAGCACGGCCTGGTCCCGCAGTGCGGTGCCTTCTTCGCGGGCGGCGAGGACGGCCTCGGCGACCCCGCGGGCCTGGTCACTGGCGTCGTAGCAAACCCGCAGCACAGGCAGGGCCGTTCCGGCGCTGTCGCGGTCAGCGTGCAGGCTGAGCGCATGCGCCGGGTCGCCGACGGGCCGGACGACGTTGGCCAGGTCGAGGATGGGCTGCAGGGATCGGAAGTTGGTCTGGAGCCGGAGGACGGTGGCGTCGGGATACCGGTGGGTGGCCTGGATGAGGTGGGCGCTGTGCGCGCCGCGGAATCCGTACACGGCCTGGGCGTCATCGCCGACGACGGTCAGGCCGATACCGTCCGGGCAGAGCAGGGAGACGATGTCGATCTGGACCTGGTTCAGGTCCTGATACTCATCGACGAGGACATGTCGCCAACGGGCGCGTATCCGCACCCCCGTCTTCGGGTCAGCGAGCAGGGCGCGCATGGCCAGCAGCAAGTCGTCGAAGTCGAGCAGGCCCAGTCGGCGCTTCTTCGACATGAACTCGTTGATCAGGGCCAGGATCGGTTCGCTGGCGTACTCGTACTGGGGAAAGTCGGCTTCGATCACGGCGCGGGCTTGCCGGCCGGTGTTGATCGTGCGGGAACAGATGTCGGCCAGGGTCCCAGCGGCCGGCAGCCGGACGTGCGTTCCGGTGAGGTCGAACTCCTCCCGCATCACCTCCAGCAGGTCGACGACGTCGCCGGGGTCCAACAGGGTGACCCGCTCCAACCCGAGCGCCTGCGCGTGCTCGGACACCAGCCGGTGCGCGATGGCGTGGAACGTGCCACTCCAGATGCGCCGCGTGGCGGACGGATCACGACACATCGCCGCCGCCCGGGACGTCATGTCGGCCGCCGCCCGCCGCGTGAAGGTGAGGAGCAGCAACTCCTCAGGCCGGCATCCACGCTGCAGCAGGTGCGCGACGCGGGCGGTCAGCGTCCGGGTCTTGCCGGTGCCCGCGCCGGCCACGATCACCAGCGGCTGGCTGTCGTGCTCCACCGCGACGGCTTGAGCGGGATCGAGACCCGCCAAAAGATCGAACATACGTTTGATTCTAGGTCAGGCGCGCTCCCTCTGCCCGGCGACACGTTCGACTCGGAGCAGCAATGGAACCCTCGCAACGGCGGTTTCTGGGGCCTGTAGGTGGTGGGCGATACTGGGATCGAACCAGTGACCCCTGCCGTGTGAAGGCGTGGAGGGCGCCGTTGGTGAGCGGCGGCTAACGTGGAACCTGTTGTTTTACAGGCGTATTGA
>JAVEEN010000328.1 GCA_030840445.1 Pseudonocardiales bacterium | reverse complement strand
CGGATGTTGATCAGCGTCTGCGGGGTGATCGCCTCGACGTCCTGGGTCGTCATCCGCTCACGGACGACGCGCTCCATCCGGGACAGACCCACGCGGATCTGGTTCTGGATGAGCTCGCCGACGGTGCGCAGCCGACGGTTACCGAAGTGGTCGATGTCGTCGACCTCGTAACCGTCTTCGCCGGCGTGCAGCCGGACCAGGTACTCGATGGTCTTGACGATGTCTTCTTCGGTCAGATTGCCGTGGTTGATGTCGGTGCTGACCTCGAGCTTCTTGTTGGCCTTGTAGCGACCGACCTTGGCCAGGTCATAGCGCTTGTGGTTGAAGAACAGGTTCTCCAACAGCGCCTGCGCCGACTCGCGCGTCGGGGGCTCGCCCGGCCGCAGCTTGCGGTAGATATCGAGCAACGCCTCGTCCTGACCCGGGATGTGATCCTTCTCCAGGGTGGCGAGCAGCGTCTCTGACCAGTGGAAGTGCTCGCGGATCCGGTCCGAGCTCCAGCCCAGGGCCTTGAGCAGCACGGTGACCGGCTGGCGGCGCTTGCGATCGATGCGGACCCCGACCGTCGAGCGCTTGTCGACGTCGAACTCCAACCAGGCGCCGCGGCTCGGGATGACCTTCACCGAGAAGACGTCGACGTCCGACGTCTTGTCCAGCGTGCGGTCGAAATAGATGCCGGGCGACCGCACGAGCTGCGAGACGACGACGCGCTCGGTGCCGTTGATGACGAAGGTGCCCTTGCGGGTCATCATCGGGAAGTCACCCATGAACACCGTCTGGCTCTTGATCTCGCCGGTGGTGTTGTTGGTGAACTCGGCCGTGACGAACAGCGGCGCCGCGTACGTCATGTCCTTGTCCTTGCATTCCTCGATGGACGCCTTGACGTCTTCGAAGCGGGGCGAGGAGAAGGACAGCGACATGGAGCCGGAGAAGTCTTCGATCGGCGAGATCTCGCCGAGAATTTCCTCCAGCCCCGAGGTGGACGAGGTGTACGACGGGTCTTCCTTCGCGACCCGCGCCTGCCAGGCGGCGTTGCCGACCAGCCAATCGAACGATTCCGTTTGCAGAGCCAAAAGGTTGGGAACCTCTAGCGGCTCCCGAATCTTGGCGAAGGAGGTGCGAGCGGGAGCTCCTGCGATTCCCTGGATGCTCGTTCCTTGCGTTGCGGACTTACCGGGGCGAGAGACTGCCAAGATGCGTCCTTCCGAGGACTTGGTCCACTGCTGTGCCGGAGCGGACGAGTCCGAACTCCGGCAGAGCGATTTCTGTTCAGTTGCCGTGCTGAGCGGCCTTCTCACGATTGCCTGCAGACAGCAGGAATTAGGCCCTTAACGGGCCGACAGGTGTAAGAGGGCAGCGCAAAGTGACAGTCTAGCTTCTTTGGACACGGCTGTCCAGGCCGCCTCGAAAGGCGGCTCAACCCGGGCCGGACGGACGCCCCGGCGGCGGGATCGGGGCGGGTCGTCAGCTCCGATGAATCATTTCTTGCTCGCGACGTTCACATCACACATGCATCACGGACGCGTCCAAAGCGTGCACCGACAGGGTGCACCGCCGAGGCCGCCGCGTCAAGCATTCACGGCCGCACGGCGTGGTCACAGTCCGGTCTCGGGTTGGCACGAGAGTGGACTGCCTCACATCAGATCTGGACGAATTTGGACACCAGCCACTTGCCGTTGACCTTGTCCATGGTGACTCGGACCCGGAACAGATCGGTTCGCGGAGCGGTCAGCGACGTGTTGGTGACCTTCTGCTCACCGAAGACCACCACGGTCACTTGCTTGCCGTCGCCGGACACCGATTCCACCCCGGCGGCGTCGGTCTGAGCCTGGACGACGGCCTTGGTCTTGGTTGCCGTGGGTTTGATGGTGCCCGCCATTGCCTGGACATAGTCGGTGCTCGCTCGCCCGGTCAGGACGGCCTTGGCTGCGCCGACACTCTTGTCGAAGCTTCCGTAGTTGTACGACAGGATCAGTGGCACCGCCGCCTTGGCCGAGGACAGCACCTGCTCACGCTGCTGGGTTGCACTCGCGCCGTCCTTGGCCGTCAGCAGCCACCAGTTCAGAGCGGCCAGGCCTGCGATCAGGGCCACCAATACCGCCACTAACCAGCTGCGCGCCCTGCGCCGGACGTGCGCCACAGGTTCCGGGCCGGCGGCAGGTTGGGCAGCTCCATCGCCCCCCTGATCTGCCTGAGCCTGATTTA
Source organism: Pseudonocardiales bacterium (assembly GCA_030840445.1). Classification (GTDB taxonomy): domain Bacteria; phylum Actinomycetota; class Actinomycetes; order Mycobacteriales; family Jatrophihabitantaceae; genus Jatrophihabitans_A. The sequence continues at coordinate 2,148 of JAVEEN010000328.1, read as the reverse complement.
GCACATCTGCCGGATCTGCCAAATCGGGCGAACTGGGCAGTTCCTGACTCGCCGCCACCGCCGGCTCTACCGTCGGCAGCACCGCCGCCCCGGGTGACGGCCGTCGGGTACTGGCACCGTCGGAGGCCACGGCCGCCGCTGCGGTCCGACGCGCCCTCAGCGTCGGCGACGGACGGGGCGGCGACGGACGTGATCCCGCGGGCCGGTCCGTTGGCGCGTCCGACCCACGGTCCGCTGGAACGTTCGCTGTGACCGGTGCTGCTACGTCCGCACCGTTGTCGGGATCGATCATGAGACCGACACCGTCTGCAGTTCGTCCATCAACCATTTGCCACCAATCAGTCGCATCGTCACCTGAAACCGGTTCTGGGCCGCCGTGGTCGACTTGCCGGCCGAATCGATCTTGAGGGTGTCGGAGGAGACGACCACGACCGCCTGCTGGCTGTTGAAGCTGACCACGCCCGCGGCAGACACCGTCGCGCCGGCGTCGGTCTTGAGCTGGGTGAGCCGTGACTTCAGAGTCGCCCGGTTCGCCTGCCACTGCGTCGCCTTGGTCGGGGTCAAGCCGGCGACGGCCGCCGCGAAGTCCGCGTCGAAGGACTTGAGCCGGTAGGTCTGGATGTTGATCGTCTCCTGCTTCGCCGCGGTGACCGCGGCCTCCTCGGCCTTGCTCAACTGAGCCGGCCCATGGTTGCGGTGAGCCAGCCGGAAACCGGCCTGGGTCGCGGCCAGGATGCCCAGGATCGCCACCAGGCCGGCCAGCAGGAGCACGAGCAGCCGCGGCACACGGGTGCGTACTGGTTCGGACATCAGAACTCCCTCATCATTACGGCCCGCTCGCCGATAGCCGGACCGGCCACTCGCCGTCTCGTGCAACCCAGTGTCGAAGCAGCCCCGGATCTCAGTGCAGCCCCGCCGTCAGCAACGGCAACCAGGAGTTGTCCGCCAGCACCGGCGCGCTTGCCATCGACCCGCCCAGGGCCACGGTCGAGCCGGTGCCGGGAACCGCCCGCGGATAGACGGTACCGCCGCCACCCGTGGATATCGGATCGCCACCCGGAGCATTCTGGGCTCCGCGGACTCCGGTGACCGAGCCGCGCGGAAGCGTGCACTTGGCGCCGGTGTTCACCGGTGCGGGCGACGTGTCGGTCGGCTGGCGTGTGTTGGTGCCGCCGTAGCCGGCCGTACAGGCGGGTGGATCATCGACGTTGAGAACCAGCCCGAAGTGGGCCGTGCCGTCACCGGGCACGACGGTGTATCCGCCGGCCACTGCGGACGGATAGACCAGCAGGATCCCCTCGATACCGTCCAGGTGAGACGTCAGTACCTGGTTGACCGAGGTCAGGTTCATCAGCAGCATGTTCAGGTCAGAGCGGTTTCCGGCCAGGAACTGGCGCACGGTGTCGAGCTGCCCCGGCCCGCGGCTGAGTAACGCGTTGAGGTCGGGGTCGCTGGACTTCAACTGGGCGCTGATCAGGTTCAGGTTCCTGGCCCAGTCCTTGATCGCGGAGCCGGAGTCGAGTTGGGTCTTGAGCACCGTCTGGCTGTTGTCGATGAGCTTCAGGGTCTCAGGCAGCGCCTGTCGGGCACGGGCCAGCAGTTGATCACCGGAATCCAGCAGGGCCTGCAGGTCCGGGCCGCGGCCGTTGAAGGCCTGCCCGAGCTCACTGATCAGGGTGTTGAGCTTCGCCGAATCGATATGCGAGACCAGGTCGTCGAGGTTCTGCAGCAACACCTGGGTCGCGATCGGGACCTGACCTGGCTTGCGGAGCACCGATCCCTTGGTCAGGTAAGGACCCTGAGCAGACGCCGGCTCGAGATTGACGTACTGCTCGCCTACCGCCGACCGGTCGGAAACATAAGCCTGAGAGTCGAGTGGGATCTTCTCCTTCGAGCAATTGTTGAGCCGAAGATCGACCCGGACGCCGCGAACCTTCCTCCCGTCGGAGCCGTTGTAATCGGCGAGGTGCAACTGCCCCACCTTGCCGATCGTGACTCCCCGATAGGTGACCTCGGCGTTGGTGAAGATGCCACCGGAGTCGGGGAAATTGGCGCTGACCGTGCAGCCGCCGGGGCCGAACAGTGTGGAGCCGAGGCCGACGTAGTTGAAGCCGACGTAACTTACGCCCAGCAACGAGATGACGATGA
>JAVEEN010000256.1 GCA_030840445.1 Pseudonocardiales bacterium | reverse complement strand
GATCCTGAAGAACTTCCTGTACGACATCGCCGGCCTCAAGCCGGACTGGACCGATGCCAACATCATCGACGACCAGATAGCCCTCATCCGGCGGCAGGTCGGCGACAAGCGCGTGATCTGCGGCCTGTCCGGGGGTGTTGATTCCGCCGTTGCTGCCGCGCTGGTGCAGAAGGCGGTCGGTGACCAGCTGACCTGCGTCTTCGTCGACCATGGCTTGCTGCGGGCCGGTGAGGCGGAGCAGGTCGAGCAGGATTTCGTTGCGGCGACTGGGGTTTCGCTGAAGATCGTCGACGCTCGGCAGCAGTTCCTGGATGCGCTGGCCGATGTCACCGATCCCGAGGAGAAGCGCAAGATCATCGGACGGGAGTTCATCCGGTCCTTCGAGCAGGCTGAGCGGGAACTGATCGCGGCCACCGAGGATGGCCCGGCGTTCGAGTTTCTCGTGCAGGGCACGCTGTATCCGGATGTGGTCGAGTCCGGCGGTGGAACCGGCACCGCGAACATCAAGAGTCACCACAACGTCGGTGGCCTGCCCGACGATCTGCAGTTCTCGCTGGTGGAACCACTGCGCGCACTGTTCAAGGACGAGGTGCGCCGGGTCGGACTCGAACTGGGTCTGCCCGAGGAGATCGTCTGGCGGCAGCCGTTTCCCGGTCCCGGGCTGGGCATTCGGATCATCGGCGCCGTCGATGCGCAGCGGCTGGACATCCTGCGCCGGGCCGACGCGATCGCGCGGACGGAGCTGAGCGCGGCCGGTCTGGACCGTGAGATCTGGCAGTGCCCGGTGGTTCTACTGGCTGATGTCCGTTCGGTCGGCGTGCAGGGTGACGGGCGAACCTACGGCCACCCCATCGTGCTCCGCCCGGTGTCGAGCGAGGACGCTATGACGGCCGACTGGACCCGGGTGCCGTACGAGGTGCTGGAGAAGATCTCCACCCGGATCACCAACGAGGTGCGGGAGGTCAACCGGGTCGTGCTCGATGTGACCAGCAAGCCACCGGGCACCATCGAGTGGGAATAAGACAGTAGATGAACCCCCCGTATTTGCTGGGCTGTAGCACCTGTCTACGTACCGGTACTCCACAGCTTGGAAACGAGGCTCAGCTACGCCGCGCCGGACGACCGGTCCGGCTCAAGCCGTTCCAGGGCCTCATCAGCCAGGATGCTGTCTAGCGCCGCATCCACCTCGGGCCAAGCTCCGGGGATCTCGTCGAACACTGCTAGCTTGTGCCTGCTGATGCCAGGGCGGCTCAGCCAATCAATCTTCATGTCTCGTGCGACCAACGGCGGTGTTGTTCACGCGCCTCGGCCCTCCCGTCCACCATAAAAGCACGTTCCGGGCAAACACGCAGGTCAGCATCACCGACAGGGCCGGCAATCCCCTGATTCCGTAGAGACCTTGGTTAGGTGGATCTTGCTCTGTTGATCTTCCTTCGGCCCGCCCCGATCGGTGCTGGCGCCGCCGCCCGCAGCCGGGGTCAAGGCTGGCCGTAGGCCACCCGGAGGGCGTGGCCTTGACCCCGGCGAGGACGGTGCCATGCTCTCGGCGCCGGGGCCGGATGTGTTCGTGGTTGGTCACGCCGCCGCCGTCGCGTCGTGCTCGGCCGCGCGTAAGACGAACTCGTAGTCGAGCGGACTGCGCATGCCGCAGGCGGAGTGCTTGCGCTCGCGGTTGTACTCGTCGATCCAGGCCGCGGCTGCCGCGCGGGCCTGGGCGCGGGTAGTGAAATGCTTGAGGCTGCGCAGCTCGAACTCCAGGGTGGAGTGCCAGCTTTCGATGACGGCGTTGTCCAGCGCCGACCCGACCCTTCCCATCGGCTGTTTGATGTCCATCCGGGTGCATGCGGTGCGGAAGGTCCGCGCGGTGTACTCACTGCCCTGGTCGGTGTGCATGATCACCCCGGCGATCGCCTGCTTCCCGCCCCGGACCGCGACGGCCATCGCCAGCGCGGCGTGGGCCAGTTCGGCGTCGTGGTGGGAGTCCATCGCGAAGCCGACGATGCGCCGCGAACCCATATCCAGCACCGAGTCCAGGTAGAGCTTGCCCTCGTCGGTGACGATCTCGGTGCCGTCGCCATACCACTTCTGATTCACCGTGGTGGCAGGGAAGTCACGCCCGATCAGGTCCGGTGCCCGCCACCGGCCCTTGCCCGGCCGGGTGGTCTGTTTGCGGCGCTGCTTCGCCCGGGCCACCAGCCGCTGCTCGCGCATGATCTTGGCGACGGTGTTCACGCTGACCCGCCAGCCGGCCTCGCGAAGGTCGTCGGTGATCCGCGGCGAACCGTACTTGCCCTGATGGGCGGCGAACAGCCGGGCAATCTCGGCGGCCAGCGCCCGGCGCCGCGCGTGCTACGGCGAGGCGTCGCCGTAGCGCCACTTGTAGAACCAGGCCTGACTGACTCCCAGCGCCCGGCACGCCGTGGCATGCGGAACGTGATGCTCAACCCTCTGGGCTGCGATGAACCCGGCCACGGCTACCGCCTCATCGCATCCTCGACCCAGAGGGCCGCGCTGCGCTTGAGCACGTCACACCGCATCCGCAGCTCCGCGTTCTCCTTACGCAGCCGGCGCAGCTCTTGCCGCTCGCCCTCGCTCAACGCCCCGTCACCATGCCGGCGACGGTCCTGGGCGCACCAGTTACCCAGCGTCCCCTCGTTGACCCCGAGCTCGCGAGCGATCTGCGCGATCGGCTTGCCGGTCTCGTGTACCAGCCGCACCGCACCCTGCTTGAAGTCCTCATCGAACTTCCGTCGTGAATCTGCCATCGCCCCTACCTCCTTGGCGATGTCTCCACGATACGAGGGGAAGCCCAGAATCGGCGCGCGGTTTGATGGGACCGCAGTGTGACCGTGACGCATCGCTGATGTTGTGGCACGCGAGCTTGAATCGGCTGCTTCGGACTTTCGCCGATCGCTGCGGTCGGCCCGGCCTGCGTTTGACAGCTCCTGAGGCCGGACGGACCATGAGTTGTGAAGCGATCCTGGCGTTGTCGCTTTGGCTGGCACCGTTGGCGCAAGGCCTTCACCGAGGACAACGAGTGCTATATCGCTTGCTCCCGGTGCGGTAAACCGACCGACCCTGGCTTGCCCGGTCAGCCCTTCATCGGCTGAGTCCGAGCACCGGCCAGGTAGCCCTCGATTTCGCCCACTCACCGCCCCGAAGTTCATGCGGGCAGATTAGCTACTCCGGCTTATCTTGCGGGTCAGGCTGGCTTGGTGTCTCCGGGGATGTCCTGGCGGTCTTGGATCGTCTGGCTTTCCATAGGTATTCGATTCCTACTGGCGCTGTGTAGCCGACGGTTATTCCGGCGAGGAATGTGATGAGGAATGCGGTGGAGACGATGACGGGGACTGGGTGTGCTTTGACGTAGCCGAAGGCCACTGCGAGTAGGTAGATGATGGCTGCTGCTACCAGGTTGGCTATGACGTTGACGCCTACATCGCGTAGCCATCTGGTCCTGGACTGACTGGGCTCACTCATCGGTGTCCCGGCTGCTTGTGAGCCGTGGTGGTTCGTGGGTGAGTCGTTCCCACTGGTTGTCGCTTGTGTCTGGCCAGTGGACGCCGGCGGCGAAGATGCCATCACCTTCGGGCACGTCGATCCGCTGGCCTTGGGTGGCTGGGCCGTGTTCGTTTACGTACCAGCCACCGGAATGTCGTGGCTTTGGCCGCCGAGGAGGACGGGTACGTAGGTGTTGGGTGCATTGGGCTTGAAGTATGCGACCGGTGCTCCTCTGACGGTCGGGAACGTGAGGGTGAGGTGATCTACCTCCACCTCAAAGATCGGGTCATTGCTGCCATTGATCACCCGCAGCATTCTGACAAGCTTTGCGTTGCCGGGCGCGCCGTTGCCCCCTATGAGGCTCATGACGGTCACTTTGCGGGCTTCCCGGAGCGCGGTCTGCGGTTCCCTGTCGCGCCGTTCGTTCTCGATTCGGCGTCGTTCCCTCTTGGCGGAGGTTACGGCGTACCAGGACGCGATTCCGGCGACGATCACCGAGCCGACAGTGCCCACAGCGGTCAGGACCGTCCAGACATCGGCCTGGACGTTGACGTTGAGGGCCGCGCCGAGGCTCATGCGGTCAGTCGTCAAAGCTGGTCTGTATCGGGTTGAGGAATCTGCCCTCCGACGCTCGTCCACTGCTCCACCAGCTCGTCCATGTATTGCCTGTTGCCGGGCATCACGTTCTCCAGGAAGTCGCCTTGAGAGGCGTCCAGTTCCACCTGGGCGTTGTTGGCGTCGCGGTGGGTTCTCTGTAGCTCGGATGGACGCTGGCAGAGGTAGACCATCCAGCCGTCGAGGACGATGCCTGTCTTGATCTTGACGCCGTGCGCAGTGCGAGACCGGTGATCACATCGTCGAGGGGTGTCTCCGACGGCTTCCAGTCGAGCTTGCTCAGGTCGCCACCATCATCGACAGCGACCTTCCAGGAGGCTGTCCGGTAGATCCGTCCACGCCAACGCCTCAAACGGTCTCACCAGGTACAGCACCGTGGCCCCTTGTTGTTAGTGAACGCTGGAGACCGAACCGTACGCCAAGGGAGTGACCGCCCGACGATGGCGCGCTGCTGCTGTTATCCGTTTGGACACGTGTCTGTTTCGATGTGTTCGCCGCCGTGCTGCTCGATGACGTTGAACGGACAGACGCTGCACTGCCAGGTGATCTGATCCAGGGCGTCGTCGTGTTGGGCGAGCAGCTCCAGCACCCGCTGACGTTCTCGTAGCAGAGAAGAGTGGGAATAGCCAAACCACATCCCAACCCGAAAGAAGGCCTCACCTACGCCCCGGTTCCGTCGAGAGGTTCTGCGAGCGGTGCGATTCTGCGATACTGCGACGATGATTCGATTGGCGAGGCGGCTGGTCCAGTTGTGCGGTGCGGCGATGGTCTGTCTTACGCTGGGTGTCTCCAGCGCTAGTGCGGCGACGGTCGATCCGGCCCATGTCGGCAATGACATTTCCTGGCCGCAATGCGGTAAGGCGCTGCCGACGGGCCAGGCATTCGGAATCGTCGGGATCAATGGCGGGCTGGCCAACAACACCAACCCCTGCTTCGGCGCGGAGCTCGATTGGGCCAATCGCTCGGTAAGAACCACCGGTCAGGACGCTGTTGCTCTGTACGTCAACACGGCTAACCCCGGCTTGACCGGCTCGTGGTGGCCTACTTCCAACGAGTACCCAGTCGGCTCAGGCAACTATGTCCAGGTCCCGGCGCAATACGCAGGGCCGTGCACCGGTCAGGACACCGCCGCGTGCGCCTATGTCTACGGCTACGCCAAGGCGTACGACGACGTGAAGTTACGGCTGGGAACGGCCCCTCAGGCCGCACCCGCGGCCAGCTACCTCTGGTGGCTAGATGTGGAAACCACGAACAGTTGGGAAACCAACAAGACGGCAAACCTGGCTGATTTGGAAGGCATGACCTCCTACTTCACCGGTATCTCAGCCCGGGTCGGTATCTACTCCACCGGCTACCAGTGGGCCGTCATCACGGGAACCCCGAAGTCGACGCCCTTGTCAGGTCTGCCCGACTGGGTGCCGGGCGCGCGGAGCTTGAAGGGCGCGCAGAGCAATTGCAAGTCAACTGCCTTCACTCCAGGAAGTCGGATCACTGTCACGCAGTACACCTCCGGCTTGCTGGACTACGACTGGTCCTGCATCTGAGCCTGTTGTTCTGACCTAGCGGTCCGCGGGGTCAGTAGGACCGGGAAGAGGGCGCAATGACGTCAACCCACAACCCAAGCCCACTGGCGCCTACGTCGACATCGCGATCATCGGCATCCCGTTCGACTCCGGCGTCAGTTACCGGCCGGGTGCGCGGTTCGGCCCGACGCACGTACGCGAGTCCTCCCGGCTACTCCGAGCCTTCAACCCGGCGCTCGACGTCCATCCGTTCGCGGTGAACCAGGTGGCCGACGCCGGCGATCTGGCGGTGAACCCGTTTTCCATCGATGAGGCCGTGGCCGATATCGAGGCCGGTGCACGCGGCCTTCTGGAGCGGGTCGGTGGACTTGTCACGATCGGCGGTGACCACACGATCGCGCTGCCGTTGCTTCGGGCCATGCACGCCGAGCATGGGCCGGTCGCGGTGGTGCACTTCGATGCCCACCTGGATACCTGGGACACCTATTTCGGAGCGCCGGTTACGCACGGGACGCCGTTCGCCGTGCATCGGAAGAGGGTCTGCTCGATCCGTCCGGCTGCCTGCATGTGGGGATCCGCGGTCCCCTCTACGGGGCCACGGATTTGGCAGTTCGGACGGAGCCGTCGTCGTGAACGCGGCTCAGAAAACGAAGCGCAGCGGGACGTTCTTGCAGGAACCAACCGCGACGTGCCGCCGCTCCTGGGTCTTGCCGTGATACGTGGCGCGCACCACGTAGGTCTGCCCGCTGGCCAGGTTGTCGATCTTGTAGTACCCGGTGCGGCCCTGCATGCCCTGGCCCCACCCCTGCAACGGCTTCGAGCCGTCCGGGGTCAATTCCGACCAGGCATAGATGCGATCCAGCCTGATCGCGCTGCCGCCAGCGCTCACCGCGCCCTGAATCGTGCCCGAGGAGCCGCCATACGGGCAGCTCATCGGTGCGGTCAGCGTGTACGAATGATTCAACGGGACCGCGCGGCGATTGATGAAGCCGTACTTGATCGTATTGATGGCCCCGTCACAGGTCGGGCACTTCGCGCCTAGCGAGGTGCGGGTATAGACCTCGATCCAGGCCGAGACAGCATTCGCCGGCAGGTTCGAGACCTGCCAGGTGTTCGTGGTGCGGGCGGAGTGGACAACCCCCGAACCCGACACGTTGATGTTCATCCAGATCGTCTTGCTGTACGCACTGGTCTTGCAGCCGTTGAGATCGATGGTGTTGTTGTAGCGGTCCTTGATGTCCAAACTGATCTGCGCGTTGATGTCGCGGTGGTCCTGTCCGGCCAGCGTGCCTTTGAGGTAGTGACTCGAGCGCGCGGCGCACGCAGCCGACGCGGGAGCCGCCTGAATGACGGCCAGCCCTGCGGCTGATGCGCACAGCGTGACAATGGAGGCGACTAGCCGAGCGGGGGAACGGCGCACGATGGGGACCAATCGGTTGAGTACTCGCAGGACAGGCTCGTAACCAAGAGTGACTGAATGGCTACGCCATGCTAACAAGACAGGCCGTTCACAGCCTAATATTATAAAATCTGCGTGAGGTCTTACCCCTGACGGGGCGGCCC
>JAVEEN010000246.1 GCA_030840445.1 Pseudonocardiales bacterium | reverse complement strand
CGAGTTCTGCCGCACCTACGGGGTGTCACTGGCCGAGTCCGCCAACTGCGTAATCGTCGCCGGCAAGCGTGGGGGTGAGGTCCGCTACGCCGCCTGCCTGGTACTGGCAACGACCCGGGCCGATGTCAATGGCGTAGTCCGAAGGCTGCTGGACGTCCGCAAGGCATCGTTCGCGGCCATGGACGACGCCGTGGCGCTCACCGGCATGGAGTTCGGCGGCATCACACCTATCGGGCTGCCGCCCGAATGGCGCGTGCTGGTGGATTCGGCGATCATCGATGCCGGTCCCGTGGTGATCGGTAGCGGCATCCGGGGCTCGAAGGTTCGGCTGCCGGGACGAGCGCTGCTCGACCTGCCGAACGCCGAACTGGTACCCGAACTGGCCAAACCGGTCTGAGCTCCGTCCAATTCGACGTTCCGGTCACTGCGTCGGACGGAGAGCGGCTAAGCCGCGCCCTACTGACCCTGCGCGCCGAGCGCCCCCAGCAGAGCCTCGTGCAGGATTGCGTTGGAGGCGGCGACGTTGCCCTGATGGATTCCCGGCACCCCGTTGAGCCCGGTGAAGCGACCACCGGCTTCCGTGACGATCGGGGCCAACGCGGCCATGTCCCACAGCGACAGTTCGGGCTCGGCGGCCAGGTCGACGGCCCCTTCGGCCAGCAGCATGTAGGACCAGAAATCGCCGTACCCCCGGGAGCGCCACACCCGCTGGGTGAGTTCGACAATCGCCTCGAGCTTGCCGTGTTCGCGCCAGCCTGACAGCGACGCGTAGGACAGGCTGGCGTCGCCGACTTCGGCGACTCGGGACACCTTGATCAACCGTGGCGATTCTCCCTGCACGCTGGTGTAGGCGCCTTCGCCGGTCGCCGCCCACCAGCGTTGGCCGAGTGCGGGGGCCGAGACCACGCCCAGTACGGGCTCGTCGTCGACCAGGAGCGCGATCAAGGTGGCCCAGACGGGTACGCCTCGCACGTAGTTCTTGGTGCCGTCGATGGGGTCCACCACCCATGTGCGCGGGCCGACGCCGGTGGAGCCGTACTCCTCGCCGAAGAATGCGTCACGGGGCCGGTGCTGCGACAGGTGCTCCCTGATTGCGCGCTCTACCGCCTGGTCGGCATCGCTGACCGGGGTCAGGTCCGGTTTGCTGGTGACGACAAGGTCAGCGGCCCGAAACCGTGTGCGCGTGATCGTGTCGGCCAAGTCGGCCAGTTCGAGGGCAAGGGCCAAGTCGGCAAGTGCGTGCGCCGGTCGGGGCGGCAATTCGTTCTCGGAGGTCACGGCGGTCAGGTTATCGTCGCCGAGTGACCCAGATGCAGACCGGCTACTACTCCCGCGACGATGGCCCACTGTGCGGCAGGCCGTGAAGCCAACCGTAGGCCCCATCGTCAGCGCGGCAACGGACCCTGAGGCGAGCGCGGCAATGCACCCCGCGGCGAGCGCGGCAATGCACCCTGCCGTGCGCCCCGGTGGGCCCGGTCCGGTTGCCGCCGGTTCCGCGGCATCGCGCCGGTCGGGGGTTTCGCCGTTCTACGTCATGGAGATCTTCGGCGCGGCTGAGGCCCGGCGAGCCGCGGGTTTACCGGTCTACAACCTCGCCGCGGGCCAACCGTCGACCCCGGCGCCGGTGGCGGTCCGCGCCGCCGCGGCGGCGGCACTGAAGGCCGACAAGATCGGTTACACGGCAGCACTGGGCATACCACCGCTGCGCGAGGCGATCGCCGAGCACACCCGGGATTGGTATGGCATCGATGTTCAGGCGCACAACGTCGTCGTGACAACCGGCTCATCGGGCGGATTTCTGACCTCGTTCCTTGCGGCGTTCGACGTCGGCGACATGGTCGCGATGGCGCGCCCCGGGTACCCGGCGTATCGCAACATCCTGGCCAGCTTGGGCTGCGTCGTAACTGAGTTCGAGTGCGGCCCGGGTATGGACTTCGTGCCGTCGGTGGCGACGCTGGAGGCGCTGGATCCTCGGCCGGACGGCGTCATCCTGGCCTCCCCAGCCAATCCGACCGGTGCCATGATCGGCACCGACGCGCTGGCCCAGATCGTGTTCTGGTGCGCCGACCGGGGGGTTCGGCTGATTTCTGACGAGCTCTATCACGGCATCAGCTATGTCGGAGCGGCGCCGACCGCATGGCAGTTCGGTCGCGAACCGATCGTCGTCAACTCGTTCTCGAAATACTTCTCGATGACCGGTTGGCGGCTCGGGTGGCTGTTGGTACCCGACGAACTGCTCGACGCAGTGGACCGCCTGGCCGGGAACTACGCGATCTGCCCGCCGGCCCTGTCGCAGCTGGCCGCGGTGGCGGCCTTTCAGGCGTACCCGGAACTCGACCAGAACGTCCAGCGGTACCGGAACAATCGGCGCCTGCTGCTGGATGCGCTGCCCTCGATCGGGTTGTCCAGGCTGGCTCCCGCGGACGGGGCGTTCTACATCTATGCCGATGTGTCGGACTACACCGACGACTCGTTGGCCTGGGTCCGCAGGGTGTTGCTCGAGACCGGAGTGGCCCTGGCGCCGGGCCTGGACTTCGACACCGTGACCGGAAACCGCTTCGCGCGGTTGTCCTTCGCCGGAGACACCGGCGAGATCGAGCAGGCCGTCGAGGTACTCGGGCGGTATCTGACCCGCTGACCCAGGTGTCAGTAGCGTTAGGGTTCCCCGAGATCGCTGCGGCTGACCAGCAGCCTGCGGAATGCCTCCAGCCGGGCTGGTGAGGAATGCCCGGCCGCCACCCAACCATCCAACTTGCAGCCGTCTGCGGCCGATAGATGTTCACAGCTGCCCGGGCACTGGACCGCGCCGTCCTCGAGGTCAGGAAAGGCCCACAGCACGTCCTGGGCGGTCACGTGGTGCAGTCCGAACGACCGGACACCGGGGGTGTCGATAACCCAACCCCGCAAAGGTGGCGGCAGCGCCAGCGCCACCGCGGAGGTCGAGGTGTGCCGGCCTTTCCCGATGCCCGAGACGACGCCGGTGCTGCGACCGGCCCCGGGCACCAGCGCGTTGACCAGCGTGGACTTGCCGACCCCGGAGTGTCCGACGAACACGGTGATCTTGCCGTCGAGCAGGCGGCGGACCTCGGACAGATCAGACTCCCGGGAAATCACCACCGCCGGCACATCGAGCTCGGCGTAGTTGGCCAGCACCGCATCCGGCGAGGCGAGATCAGCCTTGGTCAGCAACAGGATCGGTTCCAGGCCGGCGGTCAGGGCGGCCACCACGCACCGGTCGATCAATCCGTACCGCGGCGGCGGATCGGCCAGCGCCGTGACGATGAGCAGCTGATCGGCGTTGGCCACGATGACGCGCTCGTACGGGTCGTTGTCGTCTGCCGTCCGTCTCAGCACGGTGCGCCGATCGGCCACCCGGACGATCCTGGCCAGGGTGTCCGGTGAACCGGAGATGTCGCCGACCACGTCGACCCGATCACCGACAGCGATCGCGGTCCGGCCGAGTTCCCGCGCCCGCATGGTCGTCAACACCACCGCGCTGTCGTCCAGCAGTACTCCGTAGCGTCCGCGATCCACGGAGAGCACCATGCCCGGGGCGGCCGAGATGTGCGCCGGACGCTGTTTGGTCCGGGGTCGGGTGCCGCGCGGCGACGGGCGATTGCGGACATCGTCCTCGTCCAGTCGGCTGGCGTCGCGTCGCGCCATGGATCCCGTTACCCCGCTGCCGGTTCGGTCTGGCCCAGCAATGACGTCCAGAGGGCCGGGAAGTCGGCAATGGTCTTCGTGGTCGAGCCGATGTCATCGATTCCGATCCCGGAAACGACCAGGCCGAGAACGGCGCCGGCCTGGGCCATCCGGTGGTCGGCGTAGGCGCGCCAGGTTCCGCCGTGCAAGGTCGCCGGCCGGATCACCAGGCCGTCAGGTGTCTCGTCGACGTCGCCGCCCAGGCGCGCGAGTTCAGTCCGGATCGCGGCCAGCCGATCGGTTTCATGCCCTCGAATATGGGCCACGCCCGACAACCTCGAGACGCGGGAGGACAACGCGCACAACGCCGCCAGCACCGGTGTGAGCTCGCTGACGTCATGCAGATCGGCTACCAGCGGCCGGATCTCGCCGGTTCCGGTGACCCGCAGACCCTCCGGGGTCAGCCGGACCTCCGCCCCCATCTCGGTCAGTAGCGACCGCAATGCGTCGCCACCCTGCGTGGTGGAGGAGGGCCAGCGCGCGATGGTCACCGAGCCGCCGACTGCCAGGGCGGCCGCCAGGAACGGGGCCGCGTTGGAAAGGTCAGGCTCGATCACCACGTCCGGCGTGTCGATCTCGCCGGGTGCCACCCGCCAGCGATTCGCCCAGGAGTCCTCGACGTCGACCCCGGCGGCCCGGAGTCCGGCGACCGTCATCTCGATGTGGGGCAGTGAAGGGAGCACCTTTCCGACATGGTGGATCTCGATACCGCGGTCGAACCGGGCACCGGCCAGCAGCAGGGCGGAGACGAACTGCGAGGAGGCGGAAGCATCCAGTTTCACCAGGCCGCCGGGAACCGAACCCCGCCCGGCCACCGTGAACGGCAGCGACCCGGTGTTCTCGTCGGAGACGGCCACGCCGGCCTGGCGGAGCCCGTCGAGGAGCGTGCCCATCGGCCGGGTCCGGGCATGCGGATCACCGTCGAAGAAGCTGCTCCCCTCGGCCAGCGCCGCGACCGGCGGCACGAACCGCATCACTGTCCCGGCCAGCCCGCAATCCACCGTGCCGCCGTGCAGCGGGCCCGACGTGACCAGCCAGTCGGCTCCGTCCTCGGCGATGTGCACGCCGAGACTGCTGAGCGCTCCGGCCATCAACAGGGTGTCGCGGGCCCGCAACGGCGCGGTGATCCGGGTCGGGGTCTTCGACAGCGCGGCCAGCACCAGCGCCCGGTTGGTCAGCGACTTGGACCCCGGCAGTTCGATGCGGGCCGCCAGCGGCCCGGCAGCCCTCGGGGCGGGCCAGGTTGCGGCCACGGACGCACCAGATGTCATGGTCACAGTCTGCCGGTAACGTCCATGGACCCGCGTGGGCGGTACGTATCGCACAGTCCTGAGACCTCCGATCTAGTCCCGTCGGCCGATCTGGATCGAATCCCTGATTCGCCTGACCAGCGGTGGCTCCGGCGAGCTCATCGAAACCGCGAGGTCAACTTCCGGCACCGCTACGACGTATGAGCTGCCCCCAGTGAGGCGCTGCCAGCAGCCTCCGGCGCCTCGCTGTTGCTCGTTCGTCGAACGAATCTGCTGGTCGGAATCAACGCGGTCGGTTTCCCCGGCGCCTCGTAACGCGTAGTTCCGCACCGTGGCCCACACCGCTGGGGCACACTGGTTGGCATGTGTGGCCGATATGTCAACGTCGCCACTACCGGCGACCTCATCGCAGAGTTCGACGTCGAGGAGACGCTGGACGAGGACCTGCCCGTGTCGTGGAACATCGCGCCGACCGATCCCGTCCGAGTGGTGATGCGGCGCCACCCAACGGGTAACAGGGAGGCGCGGCCGGTCCGCCAACTGCGCACCGTCCAGTGGGGGCTGCTACCGAGCTGGTCGAAGTCACGCACCGGTGGCGCCAAGATGATCAATGCTCGCAGCGAGACCGTGGCCAGCAAGCCGAGCTTCAAAGCTGCAGCCGCCCGGCGACGTTGCTTAGCGCCGTCCCAGGGGTACTTCGAATGGAAACACGAAGCCGGCCGCAAGATCCCGTACTTCCTGCATGACCCAAGCGATCAGACGCTCGCGATGGCTGGTCTCTACGAGGTCTGGCGGGACGACTCACTGCCCGATGATGACCCGCATCGGTGGGTGTGGACCTGCACGATCATCACTCGACCGGCTACGGACGTGCTCGGCGCGATCCATGACCGCTGCCCCGTGCTGGTCCCACCCGAGTTGCGAGAGCAGTGGCTCGACTGCGATGCAGACGACCCGCTGGTCGCCCGGCGCCTGCTCGAAGCAATGCCGGAACCGCATCTGGAGCCCCGGCTGGTCTCGAAAGCGGTTGGCAACGTCAAGAACAACGGGCCCGAACTGATCGAACCCGTCGACGACGAGCATGAGGACGTACTGCCGCTGTCTCTTGACGACGTGGCCGCAACAAAGACACCACGGTGATCACGGCGAACGTCAGGCCGTCGCCCTGGAACTCGGCTAAATGAGCCGGCTGGTCATCGGCACACCCGGCGGTGAGGCCTGGGTAGATCTCGATCGAGCGGACGGGTCAGTCCTATTGGTCATCGGTCACGGGGCGGGCGGGTCGGTGGAGTCACCGGATCTGCTCGCGGTCCGCGACCAGGCGGTAGCGGCCGGTATCACCGTCGCCCGGGTCACCCAGCCCTACCGGGTGGCCGGTAAGAAGGCACCGCCCACCGCAGCAACCCTGGACGCCGCCTGGGCCGCTGTTATTGCCGGCCTCGGGCGCCGCAAGGCCCTCAATAGCCTCGAGTTCGTCTATGCCGGCCGGTCCTCAGGCGCCCGGGTGGCCTGCCGCACGGCCTCGGACAACGCGATCCGGCCGCCGGCTTCCCGGGTCGTGGCACTGGCCTTCCCGGTCCATCCGCCCGGCAAGCCGGAGAAGAGCCGGCTGGACGAACTGGACGCGGTGCGGGTCCCGGCTCTGGTGGTGCAGGGGGCGCAGGACCCGTTCGGGCTGCCCGGTCCCGGGCCCGGCCGGACCGTGATCACCGTGTTGGGCGATCACTCTCTGAAGCGGTCCGCCGACGAGGTGGGACGGATCGTGACCCGCTGGCTGACATCCTGACGCGATCGTGTAACAACCGGCACGCCCACCATGCCGGTTGTTACACGATCGGGTTCTGAATGGCGGCCAGGGTGCCACCGGTGATGAAAAGCAGGTCGGCCGGCGCCAGTTCGACCTGCAGACCGCGCTTGCCTGCCGAGACATAGACGGTCTCGAAGTCCTGGGTGGAGGCGTCCAGCACGACCGGTATCGGGGTCTTGTGTCCGAGCGGACTGATGCCGCCGAGAACATAGCCGGTAGCGCGTTGCGCCTTCGCCGGGTCGGCCATTTCGGCCTTCTTGCCACCGGCCGCGGCAGCAAGCGCCTTGAGGTTCAGCTTCGCGGCCACCGGGACGACCGCGCACACCAACCGGCCGTCCAGGGAAGCGATCAGGGTCTTGAAGATGCGAGTCGGGTCCACCCCGAGTGCCTGGGCCGCCTCCTCGCCATAGGAATCGGCACGAGCATCGTGGGCGTACGGATGCAGGCGGTGCCGGATTCCGGCTCGGTCCAGCGCGGCCGTTGCGGGTGTGCCACCACTCATGGCGTTGATCCTGCCAGGGCCGCGAACCGGGCCGAGCTTGCCGTCAGCACCAAAATCGGACATCCTCGGTGTAGTCATTCACGCGTTCCAAACGGGGGAAAGCAAGCTCATGACTGACAGTTACGACTATTCGGCGTCCCGGTTGGGGATCATGGACCAGTGGGAGCACCATGCTCCGCAGGTCCTGATGTCAGCGATCGGGCTGTCCATCCTGCTCGGCGTCCTGGGCGGGCCGCCCACCATTGCCAGCGTCACGCTCAGTACGGTCGCATTCGGCGTCCTCGTCGTGAGCGCCCTGCTGATGATCCGACACGGTCGCCGGCTGTGCGAGTCCTGTGCCGCGGCGATTCCGCTCAATGCCACCGAATTGGCCCAGCGATACCGACGTCGGCTGTGGACCGCCCACGCCGGAGGTCAGCTCAAGCTCGTCGGCCTATACCTCGCGGTGATGATCTCGTCGAGCCTCCTGCTGACCCAACCGGGCGGGCGCTGGCCGTGGGCTTTGATCCAGACCTCGATGATCTACGTGATAGCCGCGCATGCGACCCACCGGCGGTTGCAGCCCTGGTGTCCGTGGTGCTCAGGGGGCGGTGGCGGTGATGAATCTCGCGTCGAAGAGCCGGATTCGCCCCGTGGGCCCGGGCGGCAGCTCGTCTGATCCGCGGCAACCTGTGGGAATGCGGCGGCAACCTGTGGGAATGGAAAGGCCGGCGGCGTGCGTTCACATTAGCGATGTCCGCTGCTGAAAGAGACCGTGCTCTGATGACTCTGGTGTTGGATCGACCCCGGGTTCGCGACGCCGCGAAGCCTGGACATGACCGCGAGGTCATGACCCCCGTAAGCTCCATGGTGCCCGCGAATGCGGCGTCTGAGCCTAAGGGGAGTGCAGCAGTGGCTGAGGAGAGTGTCGAGCAGCGCCGAGCTCGGTTTGAGCGCGATGCTCTGCCGTTCCTCGATCAGCTCTATGCGGCGGCGATGCGGATGACCCGCAATCCTGCCGACGCCGAGGATCTCGTTCAGGAGACGTACGTGAAGGCCTTTGCCGCCTTCCACCAGTTCCAGGAGGGCACCAACCTCAAGGCCTGGCTGTATCGAATCCTGACCAACAGTTTCATCAACACTTACCGCAAGAAGCAGCGGGAACCGCAGAAGTCGAGTTCGGAGAACATCGAGGACTGGCAGCTGGCCGCGGCGGAATCGCACACCTCATCGGGCCTGCGTTCGGCCGAGATGGAGGCGCTCGACCACCTCCCCGACTCTGACGTGAAGGAAGCGCTGCAATCTTTGCCCGAGGATTTCCGGCTTGCCGTTTACCTCGCGGATGTCGAGGGATTCGCCTACAAGGAAATTGCCGAGATCATGGACACCCCGATCGGGACCGTGATGTCGCGACTGCATCGAGGGCGTAAGCAGCTGCAGGTTCTGCTCGCCGACTATGCCAAGGATCGCGGGCTGGTCAAGGCGGGATCGACCGGCACGGTTGAAGGGGAGTCGTCATGATGGGCTTCGGTCCCG
>JAVEEN010000161.1 GCA_030840445.1 Pseudonocardiales bacterium | reverse complement strand
CGGGCGGTGTACACGCCGACGTCGGCCATGACCTGGGCCGGGGTGTCGTCGAGATGCCCGCTCACTGAATCGGTTAGCCGCGGCCCACCGATCCAGGCTGAGACGGCTGGCGTGCTCAGCCTGGGATCGCCAGGCAGTGGATAGGTAGGCACTGGCAGCCGCGACTAGCCAGGCGTGAACTGGAGCAAGTCACACCAGAGCGCTCGCCATCCGACATCAACATCACCAGGAGATTCCATGACTACCAGCCAGAAGGTCGCACTCGTCACCGGCGGCAACCGTGGCCTCGGCCGCGCCGACGCCCTGCACCTGGCCGCGGCCGGCGTCGACGTCGTCATCAGCTACCGCACCAACCCGACCGAGGCCCAAGCCGTGGTCAGCGCGATCACCGAACTCGGCCGATCCGCGGTGGCGCTGCAGTTGGACACCAGCGACGTGAGTTCCTTCGACGGCTTCGCCGAGCGACTAAGGGCAGCGCTGCAGGAGCGGTGGGGACGGACGAACTTCGATTTCCTGGTCAACAACGCGGGCTTCAGCGTGACCTCGCCGTTCGCCGAGACCACGGAGAAGGACTTCGACGACTTGGTCAACGTCCACTTCAAGGGTGTCTTCTTCCTTACCCAGACGTTGCTGCCGCTGCTGGCCGACGGCGGCGCGATCGTCAACGTCTCCACTGGGTTGACCCGCTTCGCCGTTCCCGGTAACGGCGCGTATGCCGCGATGAAGGGCGCCATCGAGGTCCTGACCCGCTACCAGGCTGCTGAACTCGGCGCCCGCGGTATCCGTGTCAACGCCATCGCCCCGGGCGCGACCGCGACCGACTTCTCCGGCGGCATGATGCGCGACAACGAGCAGGTCCGCGCTTACCTGACCTCCCAGGTCGCCCTCGGCCGGGTGGGCGAACCCGACGACATCGGCGCCGCCGTGGCCGCTTTGCTCTCCGACGACAACCGGTGGATGACCGCGCAGCGGGTCGAGGTCTCCGGCGGACAAAGCCTCTAACACACCAAACCTTCAACGCTTCAAGTCTCAAAAGGACGACTCCCATGACTGACCTGATCGGCAAGACCGCTGTCGTCACCGGCTCTGCCCGGGGAATCGGTAAAGCCATCGCACTGCGCTACGCCAGCCTCGGCGCGAACATCGTGATCAATTACATCAGCGACCCGACCGTCGCGGATGCCACCGTGGCCGAGGTCAAGAAACTCGGCGTCGAAGCGATCGCCGTCCGAGCCGACGCGTCCGTCCTCACCGACATCGAGGGACTCTTCACGGAATCCCTAGCACGCTTCGGCACGATCGACGTCGTCGTCGCAAACGCCGGCATCGAGCGGATCGGTATCCCGTTCCTGGACATCACCGAAGCCCAGTTCGACAAGCTGTATGCGATCAACACCAAGGGAACCTTCTTCACCCTGCAAGCGGCGGCTCGCCACATCGCCGACAACGGCCGCATCATCTACATCGGCTCCAGCACCACGACCCTTCCGGTGGTGGGCGAAGGCCTCTACGGCTCGAGTAAGACCGCCCCGCGCTACGCCGTCCAGGTCCTCGCCCAAGAGATCGCCCATCGGGGCGTCACGGTCAACACCATCCTGCCCACCGCCATCGAGGGCGCCGGCGTGTTCACCGAATACGACCCCAACCATCCCGTCCGCCAGTACATCGCCGGTCAGAGCCGGATCGGCAAGCGGATGGGCACCGTCGAGGATGTCGCCGACGCAGCCGAGTACCTCGCATCCGATCTGGCCGCCTGGGTCAGTGGACAGAGCCTGCTCGTCAGCGGCGGAACACCCCAATAACCCGGACGATCGGAGCGTGAGCAGATGCCTTCCGCCACCGCTCGACACAGCGCGACCGCAGGGCTTGTCACGCACAGGCCAGCGGCGATCGTCTTTGGTGCCGTGCAGGGCAAGGTCGTCGCCGAGGCGGTTGCTGCCGCCGTCGGCGATGTCTCGGGTGTGTAGCCGCCGGAGCAGGTTCTTGACGTAGTTCGTCAGCGCGAGATAGGGGTCGGCGACGAAGCCGCGCCCGATTGCGCGAGCCTCGCCCGTATTCGTGCTCACGAAACGTCGCACGCTGAGTGTGATCGCAGCAGTGTGTCAGGGTGCGATGACGAGGCGGCTGATGCGCCGGTCATCATCGAGGGTGAACCGGTAACGCAGATCGACTGTGCCGCCCGGGAAGTTGCCCTCGAGATGGTTGACAGCCTCGAAATTTGTGTCGTCGAACTTGGCGGCGGCGGTGAGCGCGATGGTGTAGGTGTACTCGCTGGCCGAGCGGCCCAGCCACTCGCGGATCGCCGCGATGCCGGTGTAGGTCTTGCCGTCATCGACCACGACGGCGTCCGCGACGAAGGCGGTGATGGCCGTGTCGGGGTCGTTGTCGCGGTGCGCGTCCAGATACCGCAGGACGGTAGCGGGCAGGGCGGTCAGATCGATACCTACGGGCGTGTTGCTCATGAGGGTTTCCTCTCGGTGAAACAGGGTTACGGCGCTACCTGCGCCCGGGCTTGGGATTCGCAATCCGCGTCAGCCAGTCGCGCAGTAGCGCGTTCTCGGTGGTCGTCAAAGCCGGCGAGTCGTCATCCAATGCGGCAGCCAACGCGACGGCCACACTCGCCGGGGTCGGCTGCGCTGCGGTGGTGCCGCGCCGTCGGCCAGGACCCGCCCGGCTCGCCGCCGGCACCGTGATCGAAGACAGCATTGCGTCGCGCACCCGCTCGGACAGGCTCATGTCCGGCTCGTCCGAGGGGTCGGTGATCAGCGCCAACACGACGCCACTGCTAGCGGCGAGAATTTGCGCCGCCGCCGCGGCCGGTGTCACCGACAGTCGCCCCCGCCGCGCGGCCGGCTCCAGCGCCTGCAGCAGCATCAACTCCACGTCCGCGACGACGCCGCACTGCTTGCCCCGCTCGACGTGCCCGTAGATATGCGCGTAGAACGCGGGGTGGGCCAGACCGAACCGCACGTGGATGTCCCAGCCCTGCCGGATCTGCTCGATCGGGTCAACCTGGTCACGATCGGCGTCGTCGCGATGCTCGTCCAGAAATCGGCGGAGCCCGTGACTTACCACCGCATCGAGCAGACCCTCCTTGCTGCCGAAGTGGTGATACAGCGTCGGTGCCTGAACCCCCGCCAAATCGCACACTGCCCGGGTCGACACATCGGGCCCACCCGCCTCATCCATCAACTGGGCGCCCGCCAGCAGCAGGCGATCGCGCACCGGAATCGACTTGGTCAGAGGGCACACGCCGCTATATTACTCCGTATAGCGCTGCATTGATGGGCGATCCACCGTTGGTGCCTCAGCCTGGGATTGGTAGGCCGTGGACCCGGGCACGCCAGTCCGGCACAGTAAGCACATGGACCGGACCAACTTGGCGGACTTCCTACGCACCCGCCGCGAAGCGCTGCAACCCGACGACGTCGGACTCCCACGCGGTCAGCGCCGACGTACCCCCGGCCTTCGGCGCGAAGAGGTTGCCGCGCTGTGCGGCATGTCGACTGACTACTACAGTCGAATCGAGCGTGGCCGCGGGCCGCAACCATCCGAGCCGATGATCGCTGCCATCGCGCGTGGACTTCGCCTGACACTCGATGAGCGGGACCATCTGTTCGTCCTGGCCGGACACAGTGCGCCGGCACGTGTCTCACGCAATGAGCACGTCAATGCCGGAATGATGCGCATCCTCGACCGGCTTGAGGACACCCCCGCCCAGGTCGTCACAGGCACTGGCGAGACGATCGTTCAAACACGGCTCGCCACAGCGCTGCTCGGGGACCAGACCCAGTTCACCGGTCCCGCTCGAAGCATCATCTACCGCTGGTTTACCGACCCCGCCGAGCGCGCGATGTACTCGCAAGACGACCACTCGGTCCACAGCAGGGTTTACGTGGCCCAGCTGCGCACGGTCGCCGCGCGCGAAGGCAATCGTTCGCGAGCGGCGACTCTTGCTGAGGAGCTCAAGCGCGAGAGCTCGGAGTTCGAGACGTTGTGGGACAAGCACGAGGTCGGCGTCTTGTTCACCAACCGAAAACGGATCCTGCACCCGAAGGTCGGACTCATCTCGGTGCACTGCCAGACGCTGGTCGATCCAGACCAAGCCCAGTCGTTGTTGGTCTTCACCGCAGCGCCTGGCACTGAGGATCACAACAAGTTGCAGCTACTAGCGGTAATTGGCAGTCAGCTCCTCGAATCAGAAACCGGCGGCTAATCGCCAGGCTCGCGATATGCCGTAAGGCCTCGCCCACGACAAGGCCTCACCCACGACAACACCTCGACCATGACAACGCCTCGCTCCACGTCTAAGGTCCCGGCTCGGATCTGAATCTGCCGAGCGCGTCGCCCTGCCAGGCAGTTGAAGCACCGAAGCCGTCGACATCGCATCCGACAGAGAGCGAAGGTGCGCAGGAAGCACGATGACGTTTCGCACCTTCGCCCTCGTTACGAGGCGCGCGGTGGCAACCGTTAACGGGCAGATCCGTAGTGCTCGGTTCTTGACGCAATCTTCACATTGCGGCACTGTGTGCTCGTGGCATCACCGACACCGACACCAACTCCGGCGAAAGCGCCGGGCCTGATCGGACCGGTCCTCCATGGCATGTGGCTGGGGATCACCTCCTCGCCGGTGATTGTCGTGCTTAGCTGCCTGGTCGTGCTCGCGGTGATCTTGAAGGCCTTCAGGGCAATCCGATGGCTTCCGCTGACCGCGGCCCCGAGAGATCCCCTGCGGCGCTTCGCGGGCGTCGAACGGGCGACGATCATGACCCGCGCGGGTGGGCGGTGTGAGTTCCACGGACTTGTCGGGGGTCGTTGCCGGCAAACGGAGAAGCTCCACGCCGACCACGTCCATCCGCACTCTCGTGGCGGTTCAACGAGCGTCGCCAATGGCCAGGCCCTGTGCTCGCGTCACAACAAGCAGAAGGCTGCTCGCATCCCCTTGGAGTGGGAGCTGCGACGCATTGAGAAGCGCCGGCGCGCCTACTTTCCTGACGGGGTCAGCACCGCGGTCGTCCGCCGGCCGCGATAATTTCATGTGTCCGACTGGACTGTTGATCAACTGCGGGATGGTGGAGATGT
>JAVEEN010000121.1 GCA_030840445.1 Pseudonocardiales bacterium | reverse complement strand
CGGCCGGACGCTCACCGTGCCGAATTCGTTCGGCACGGCGCCGATTTCGACCGGCAGGTCGGCCGACACCCATGCCGCGAAGCCGCCGTCGAGCACTTGGACCCGGCTCAAACCGGCCCACCGAAGGACCCACCACGCGCGTGCCGCGGCGACCGACGATTCGCCGTCGTAGACCACCACCGATGAATCGTCATCGATGCCCCAGTGCCGCATCCGTTGCTGCAGCCGCCGACTGTCTGGCAGCGGATGCCGACCGCCCGCACCCGGTGGATCGGCGAGGTCGACGTCGAGATCACAGAAGTGGGCCCCAGGAATATGGCCGGCCAGATAAGCATTTCGCTGGGGAGGTGAGCCCACCACCCAGCGAACATCGAGCAGCACCGGCGGGTCGGTTAGTAGTCGCTCGGCCAGCTCGAACGGTCGGACCAGGGTCGCGTCGGCATCAATGATCACGATGACGGTTCTAACATGGATACTCAGACCGCGCGTCGCCGCGGCGCGAGCGGTTTGAAAGAGGTCCGTTGCATGAATACCTACCAGCACCATCACAGCGATTTGATCGACACCACAGAGATGTACCTGCGGACCATCTACGAACTCGAGGAAGAGGGCGTGACGCCCCTGCGGGCCCGGATTGCCGAGCGGTTGGGCCAGTCCGGACCAACGGTCAGTCAGACGGTTGCCCGAATGGAGCGAGATGGCCTCCTACACGTCGAGAGTGACCGGCACCTCAGTCTGACCGTGGAGGGTCGGCATCTGGCCACCGCGGTGATGCGCAAGCACCGCCTCGCCGAGCGCCTGTTGCAGGACGTCATCGGCCTGGAGTGGGATCAACTGCATATCGAGGCCTGCCGCTGGGAACACGTGATGAGCGACGCCGTCGAGCGCCGGATCTTGGCCCTGCTGGACAAGCCGCTGGTATGTCCGCACGGAAATCCTATTCCCGGGCTCGAGGATCTGGGATTGCCGTTCGGCCGGCCCGTGGATGCGGCGCTACTTCCTACCCTGGCTGCCTCGGTCACCGATGTCTCGACGAAAGTGCGCATCGAGCGGATCAGTGAGAACCTGCAACCCGACGCCGAGCTGATGCGGCTGCTCTCCCTGACGGGTCTTACGCCGGGCAGCACCGTCCGCATCGAGCGAACGAAGGACGGGATCCAGGTCAGCGGCGGGCAACAGGACACCGTCGTCGGTGCACCCGTCGCCGAGGGGATCTTCGTCTCGGTCCCCGCGTGATCGTCAGCCTCCGGCCCCGGTCCGAACATCAGCCTCCTGGCCCGGTTCGAGGATCAGGCACTGGGTCTTTCAAATACGGTGTTTTGTGCGGAGCAAGACCTGAGCGAACCGCCTGCAGGAGCAGCCGGGCGGCGGAGTACCCCCGGTCGGACTCCAAGGCCCGCTCGGCGGCAACCGCGGCAAGCGTGCCGTTTCCAGCCCGCCATTGATGCCAGCCGTAGAGGAACAGCGGAGCGGCATCGTACGGAGCGGGCAATCGCGTCAACAGCTCATGCATCAACTGACCAGCGTCCAACGACCGGTCATCGACGGCCAGCCATAGCTCATCGCGGACGTCAATATCGGACAAGGCAACACCGAATCTGGCCAGCTGTTCGGGTGTCAACCGTTTCGGCTGCCCTACGGCGGTTGCTGCCTTGTCCCGGCAGGCCTTCTTCAATGCTGTCGCATCAACTCGAGTCAAGCGACCGACTCCGTTGCTCAACACGGCACGGGTGACACGGTGTTCGGCCTGCTCGAGGTGCGGTTGAAGCGTGCGCCGCGTCAGTTCGGTGTCTCCGTCGAGCTGAGCCTCGAGCGCTTCACGATCGGGCAGCGCGACCAGGCCGGCCAAGGTGGCTTGGGCCGCAGCCTTCGAACAGCCCACGGCCCGGGCCCGGCCGGTCGGCGGACAGCAGCGCGGATCGGAGCAGATCAGCGACCACCATCGGCTGTCGTCAGACAACAGCAAATCCACCAGCGCCAGGTCCGCAACCGCCACGGCCGAGCTCACCGCCTCGGCCAGCGCCGACCACTTACCCGCCGGACCCGCCGGGTCGACGACATCGGCGCTGTGGATCACGGCCGCCACGGCGCTCGCGCCCGAGCCCCGCAGTGCCTCGATCAACGGCTCGATATCGATCGGCTCGGTCACGTCCGGTGGAAGATCGACCCGTAGCGCAACCTGGACGGTGCCGGTCATCGGTCGGACCGGATCGGTGCTTTCGAAGCCGAGGAGCACCAAGCTTTCCCGGGGATGGAACCCGAGCAGGTAGGGAATCGTCTCGATCAATTCGCCGGGATCGGTGATGCTGATTCGTCGTGCGTCGGTGAAGGTCATGGGACAACCTTCGGCGCGGCCGAACCCACATTCCGGCCCGACCGAGAGTCTGTGGATCAACGGCGGGCTTTCCACAGGCCTAATGAGAGTGTCGGAGGGATCGACTATGGAGCGGATCGTCGAACCGTCCAGCGGCAGTCCCCTAGAGCGGCTGGGCGCGCCAGCGGGCAGCGGCCAGTGCCAGGCCGTCGGCGACG
Organism: Pseudonocardiales bacterium; assembly: GCA_030840445.1. Taxonomy (GTDB): domain Bacteria; phylum Actinomycetota; class Actinomycetes; order Mycobacteriales; family Jatrophihabitantaceae; genus Jatrophihabitans_A. Next base: position 4,333 of record JAVEEN010000121.1, on the reverse strand, counting down.
TCGGAGTTTCGGTCGGCGAGCTGCAACTCGCGTTCTCCTTGAGAGCCCGGCGGGGCGGACTCTCGGCGGCCCGCCGCGACGACCCGGAAGAACGCCGCCGCACGTTCCAGCGCAACGTCGAAGTCGCCCGAGTAGGCCCCGCTCAGGACAGAGTCCGCCAATGCACTTATTGCGGCCGGGTCCGCGTCATCGGACACGCCGGCGACAACCTCATCCGCCGGTGCAAAGCCGCGACCGGCGCGCCACAGGCGGGTCACCTCCTCGCCGTTACCGTTGCACCAACGTCGCAGCAGGTAGAGCGCCCACAGGGCCCCGGGCAGGCTCGAAGGTTGCTCGTCGCGCCACAGCTCCGCGAGGGTGTCCAGTCCTACCCTGTCAGCAAGGTCGACGAACGAGTTATCGGCGTTCTCGCGGCCCTGGCTGAGAACCGCAGCTGCGGTGGCATGAGCGAGTTCGGTGCGGGCAAAGGGCTCGACGTCGGAAACCGCGCCGGCCAGCGAGGCCAGGTCGGCGCGCCGAAGTGGGCGGTGCGGGCGTTGAGGCTCGGTCACCCCACCAGGGTAAGGGCTTACGCCTATCGGTCGAAAGCTGGCAGGGCAGGCGGCGAGGCTCGCGGCCGAGCGCGCCGAAGCAGTTCGGCGGCTGCGGCACAAGCCGGTAAACTGGTCTCTGGCGTCGGCCCGATCCATGGCCCCCGGTCCCACAATTGCCGCCACGAGCGGCCTTCCGCCGTGAGGCGACCTGGCGGGCCGACGTCGTCCAACGAACGTTGTGGTCCGTGAGCTGCAGTCGACGTTCGCCTGATCGGTTACTGCGAAGCGGCGAGGCAGGGTGCGATGGGCTCGGGCGACGGATGGACCGTCTGCGCACTGGGCCATCGGCACTGGGGATTGTTCGGGGCCGCAGGTGTGCTCATCATCGAGGGCGATCGCGTGATCCTGCAGCATCGTGCGCCCTGGACGCACGAAGGCGGCAGTTGGGGCATCCCCGGCGGCGCTCGCGACGCGGGTGAGACCGCGGTACAGGCCGCGCTGCGGGAAGCGCACGAAGAGGCCGGGCTGGACGAGGCCGATATCGAGCCGGTCGGTTTGTATATCGCAGATCATGGCAACTGGTCCTATACGACCGTGGTCGCCCGACCGCGTCGTCCGCTGCACCCGTCGGCCGCGAACGCTGAGAGCGTCTCGGTGGACTGGGTGCCGGTCGCAGCGGTCGACGACCTCGTGCTGCATGGTGGATTCGCGTCCGCGTGGCCGAAACTGCAGCGGGTTCCGGCGCCGCTGCGGCTACTACTCGGGCCCGGCGCAGTCGACGAACAGTTGTTGGCTGAGGTCGCGGCGAACGGGCTGGCGGCGAGCCGGCTACCGGACGGTCTGGACGCCGGCTCGCTGCATCGCCTGCTCGCCCTGCCCGAGCTGGTGCAGGACTCCGATCATGCCGCTGCCCTGGTCGCCGAGGCCGAGCCCGGCCGCCAGATCCTGGTCGTGCTCGATCCGGCAATGCTGTTGTCGCTGAGCTGACAGCGTCGCGGCGCGGCCGGCCTCGCCGGGATCTGTGCGAGTGCCCGGCAACCTCGCCCGGCCGAGCCACCAGCGCCACCGATAGGGTGGCGTCGATGCGAATCCTGCTCCCGCCCAGCGAGGCCAAACAGGGCGGTGGCCGCGGAAAACCACTGGCCTCTCGGTCGGCGAACACCCCGCTCGATGAAGCCCGACAGGCGGTCCTGCACGCTCTGGGCGTCCTCCTCCGATCGGGTCCGGCCGAGGCGACCCGGTCGCTGTTCCTACCCGGGTCGATCGCGGCCCAGGCACTCGCGGACAACGCTCGGGTCACCACGACGGGTACCCGCCCGGCGCTCGACCGATACGCCGGCATCGTCTACGACGGGCTCGCCGCCGCCGCGCTCAGTCCGACAGCTCGTCGCCTGGCCAATCGCGATGTGCTCGTGCTGTCCGGCTTGTTGGGCGTCGTTCGTGGTGGTGATCCGGTACCGAACTATCGGGTATCGGCCAAAGCCACCTTGCCCGGACTTGGCGTGGCCGGAACGTACTGGCGCCGCAAGCTTGCCGACCTGCTTCCGCCATTGCTGGGCGCCGGCCTCATCGTCGATCTGAGGTCCAGTGATTACGCCGCGATGTGGCGCCCGGAGCGCGGCGACGCGCTGAACGAGCGGATGGTGGGCGTCCGGGTCCTGTCTCCCAGGCCTGATGGCAGCTTGGGGGTGATCTCATACCCATCCAAATACCACAAGGGCAAGCTGGCTGCCGGGCTCATCGAGCGCGCCGCAGCCGGACAGTCCGTCGACACCGCGGAGGACGTGATCCGAACCTGGCTCGATATCGGTGGCAAGGACGCCCGACTGACCGCCGACAACCCGGCACGGGTGCTGGAACTGGTCACATTCACCTCCACCGTGGTCTGTTGATTCAGGGCCGACGCCGTAGCAGCTGAAGCGGTGGCCGGACCCATCGGGTCGACCCACCCCGGTTGCCGTGCGGATTTCGGGTTGGGTCAGTATCGAGTCATGCGACTGGACCATCTTTCCTATGCAGCCGGCGAGGAAGGTCTCGCCTCCTGCGTGCAGCGGCTCGGCGCACAACTCGGCGCGGGATTCACCGACGGCGGCTTGCATCCGCGATTCGGAACCCGGAACTTCGTCCTGCCACTACGCGGTGGCGTCTACCTCGAGGTCGTCGAGGCGCTCGACCACCCAGCCGTCGAACGGGCGCCGTTCGGCCGGTTGGTCAGGGCCCGCAGCGAGGCCGGTGGCGGCTGGCTCAACTGGGTGGTGGGCGTATCGGACCTACCGGCGATCGAGGCGCGCCTCGGCCGGCCAGCGGCGCCGGGACATCGCGTGCGGCCCGACGGGTATGACCTCAGGTGGCGTCAGATCGGTATCAACGAGACGGCCAACGACCCGCAGTTGCCGTGGTTCATCCACTGGGAATCCGAGAAGTCCGAGCATCCCTCGGCGGCCGGCGGTGTCATCAACCTGGAGCGCCTGGATATCGCGGGCGACCGGTCGACCGTCACCGCCTTCCTCGGTGAGCAGGCAACTCAGGACCTGGAAGATCTGAAGGTCAAGTGGCTGTCCGTTTCGGACAACGACGGCGAGACCGGCATCGTGGCCGCGCACTTCACCACACCGCACGGCGTCGTCACGATCGACTGACCGGGCTCAGCTCGACCGGGACGCGGTCGGCCGGGAGTGGTTTCGACCCGGCCCTTGCACCCAAGATCGATCCGAACAGGATCAGCGGGAATCCAACCAGCATTCCGGTCGTGAGGTTCTCATTCAGCACCAGCACGCCGAGTAGCACGGCCACCGCCGGGTTGATATAGGTGATGATGGTCGATCGAGTGGGCCCGATGGTCGCAATCAGCTGGAAGAACAGGATGAACGCCAAGGCGGTGCACACCACGCCGAGCACCGCGACGCTCAGCACGACGGACGCCCGGCCGAGATTCGGCGGCTGAAAGGCCGGGAAGGGCGCTGTGACCACCGCGCTCAACGTGAGCGAGCAGGCGATGACACCGAGGCTGGGCAGGTCGGCCAATCGACGCGCCAGCACGATCGGCCCGGTGGCGTAGCACACCGCAACGACGGCCATTTCGCCCACCGCGACCAGGTTGAGGTTGCCGAAGTCGATCCCGACCAGCGCGGCCACGCCCGCCAATCCGATCAGCAGGCCGATGAACTGCACGCCGGTGAGTCGATCGCCGCCCCGGCTGAACCACGCGAGGATCGCCCCGATCAGCGGGACGGCGGCGACCAGCAGCCCGGCCAGCGAGGAGTTGAGATGCCGCTCGGCGTCCGAGAGCAGCAACCAGGGCGTGATCACTTCGACCACGGCGAAGGTCGCCAACCACCTCCACCGGCGCAGGACCGGCCGTACTTGACGGCGGGCCAGTGCGAGGGGCAGCAGGACCACCGTGCCGAGCGCGGTCCGAAGGAACACCAGGGCTCCCGGAGTGATGTGCTCGACCGCGATCCTGATGAACAGGTAGGGCAGTCCCCAGATCACACACATCGCCGCGAACAACATCCAACCGCGCCGAGACACGCCCGCCTCAATTCTGTGGGTCGATTGCCGGCCCGTTGCCGGCGTGCATGGATGTACCCGGCACCTACGACAACGCTACGAGAATGTCGATCCCGGCGGCTAGTCGGTTTCGGCCAACATTCATCAATTAGCCGCCGCATCGTGAATTCGACCGCATCACGGCCTGGCGAATTGGCCAGCCCGGTGCCGATGGAGCATCCTTCCCACTATGGACGTCGAAACTTCCTCGTGGGCGGGAACCGAGCATTCGAGCGCGAGCGCCGGCGCTG